>USLX01000018.1 GCA_900555665.1 uncultured Eubacteriales bacterium
AAAAATGACGCGGCGCGGCGTGAAAAGGCCCGCTGTCCGGGTGCGTCGGGAGTTGGAAGAATACACCCTAGAGTGCCTTCTTCGGGCAGGCCTTCACACACTCCATGCAGAGGATGCACTCGCTGCAATTGCTGCGCACATTGCTCGCCGGATCAAGGTTCATCGGGCAGACCCGGCGGCACCTCCCACAGGAGATGCACTTTTCTTTGTCGCATTTCACACGAATGAGCGCGAACCGGCTCATCGGCCGCAGGAACACCGTAATCGGGCAGAGATACTTGCAGAATGCCCGGTTGTCCCGGAGCCGGTATGCCAGCGCAATCCCCACTGCATAGTAAACCGCGTTCCCAATCAAAAATGCCCAAAACATGACCTTCTCCAAGTTCCCCACATGTGCCAGAAACAGCGCTGCCACAAACGCGAGTGAGGCGCCAAACGTCACATACCGCAGCCAGCCGAACGCCTTCCGCGGCCCCTCCGGCGTTTGAAACGGCAGCAAATCCAATACCGCCGCCGTCCAACAGGCATACCCGCACCAACCACGTCCAAAAATCAGCGGCCCGAAAATTTTCGCTACGGCATAATGAATCGTCGCCGCCTCAAAGACGCCCGTGAACAGATAATACCAAAATCCCTCGATCTGCATATTCTCCCGGCAGATGCACCCCAGATACACCAGCATATATCCACCCACCAGCACCTGCACCACGCGCCGCGCATGGCGATACTGCCGCGCATACAGTGCCAGCCCCAATGCGATAGAGCCGCCGATGTACGAAAAATTCAACAAATAGAACAGATTATCCTTCGTCAGCCACAGCGTCACCGCCACCGTCTCAAAAATCGCCAGCATCACCAGCGACGGCAGATACTTCTTCATTCCCATCTCTCCCTTTTGCAAAACACCCGCGAAGCAGGCCTTCGCGGGTGTTTTTCATCCTTCGTTTTCCCAAGGCTTGTAGTCCTTGGCCAGTTCATAGAGCCGCGCATAGCTTTCATAGCGCGTCTTCTCAATTTCTCCGCGCTCCAGCGCCGCGCGCACCGCGCAGTTCGGCTCTTTTAAATGCGCGCAGTCCGGAAACTGGCAGTGCCCGATGTACGGCGCAAACTCCAAAAACGCATCCTGCAGTTCCTCTTTGCGCACCAGCTCCATCCGCTCCGTGTCAAACGACGAAAAGCCCGGCGTGTCGCCGACATAGGTGTCGTCTCCCAGCGCGTAGAGCTCAATGTGCCGCGTTGTATGCCGCCCGCGCCCCAGCTTTTCCGACACATCCGCCACCGGCACCCCCAGCCCCGGCGCCAGCCGGTTCAAAATGCTGGATTTTCCGACGCCGGAGTTGCCCGTAAACACGGCCAGCTTCCCACAAATGGCCTTCCTCAGGACCTCAATGCCCTCGCCGGTTTCCGCACTTGTCACAAACACGGGATAGCCCGCATGCCGGTAGATGCGCGCCAGCTCCTCGCCGCTCGCCAGATCGTCCTTGTTCACGCAAACCGCCGCCGGCACTCCCTGCCGCGCCGAGATCGCCAATACCCGGTCGATCAAAAACGGCTCCGTCACCGGAATCGCGCACGACGCCAACACAACCAGCATGTCGATATTCGCCACAGCCGGCCGGATGAACGCATTCCGCCGCGGCAGCACAGTCTCCACGGTGCCCTTTGCCCCCTGCCGGGAGATTTCGACGAAGTCGCCCACCAGCGGCGAGACCTTCTCCCGCCGCATCTTTCCGCGCGCGCGGCATTCCACCACGCCCTCCGCCGTCTGCACATAGTAAAACCCGCTCAGGGCCTTGATGATCCTGTCTCCCATGCTCAGCCCACCGTCGTAAAGTCCACGAGCTGCGAATCATAGAGCGACCCGTCAAGATAGATGTCCACGTTCTGCTCGCCGGAGCCCGACACCTGGATCGGGATCTGTACGCCGCCGGCCTCGACCTCGAACGGCTCCATCTGCTGGACGCCCGCGACATAGACCGTCACGGTATGCGTCCGTCCGTCGGACGGCATCGTCACATAGATCACCTTGTCCACCGTCTCGCTGGACGGCCCGACCACAACCTCGATCATCGGCGAATTGACGCTCTCGGTCGCGTCGCCGAGCGTGTTCGTGATCTTACAGAAATAGTAGAACGTGCCCGTCCGGCTGGTGTCCACAATGCAGCTGTCGTTGTCCTCCGCGCTGCGCGAAACGAGACTTGCCCCGTCCACGCTCCCGTTTTCAGACACATACCACGCATAGCTCAGCGTCCCGTTGTCGCTCGTCTCGGCTTCCACGCGCAGCGTCAGCGCCTCATTCTGCTCCACCTTCGCGTCCTGCGAAACGCTCCGGATAAACGGCTCCCGCGCCTGCTCCGGCCCCTTCGAGGCCTGCAGGTTGATGACCGTCCCGGTCTTCACCTGTTCGCCCGCCGCCACGCTCTGATAGGTCACCGTATCCTTCGGCAAATCGCTCTCCACATAGCGTACCTGCCCCGGTTCCAGTCCCGCGGCCTTGATCTCTTCGATCGCCTCGTCCACGGTCTCGCCCTGCAGCGCCGGCACCTTCACCAGCTCCACGCCCGCCCCGGTGCTCACCGTCAGCGTCACGGTCTGCCCGGCCGTCAGCGTCTCGCCCGCAACCGGATCGGTCGTGATGACATACCCGTCTGTAAAGGTCGTGCTGGCCTCATACTCGATCTTGACCTGTACCTGCACGCTCAGCGCGCTCAGCTCCGTCTGCGCCGCCTGGGCGGTCTTGTTGATGAGCTCCGGCATGGTGTCGCTCCCGATTCCGGACGAAACCGTCAGCGAAATCGTCGTTCCCACCTTTACCGTCCGCTCCGCGTCCGGCGTCTGGCTGATGACGTGCCCATATTCCACCGTATCGCTCGTCCGCCAATCGCCGACCTCAATCTTGAAGTTCGGATACTGACTCGCGTCGATGTCCTCATAATAGGCCCCCAGGAAATTGGGCACCACATCCTCCTTCGTCGTCGCAAACAGATCCGACAAATACGAATACAGGAAATACCCAATCCCACACAGCGCCAGCGCGATACACACGATGCCCGCGATCACCGCAATGCGGCTGCCATGCTTCTCTGGCTCCGCCGCCTGCGGCGCTCTTTGCGCCTTTGGGGCCTCGCGCTCCTGTTTTTTGCCCGCAATGGCCTTTTTCGCCCGGTTTTTCACCGCGCTCACGCCCAGATTCTTCGGCAGATAGTCCGGGTCATGGAGCAGCCGCTCCATATCGATCCCGCCCTGCCGCTGCGTAAAGTCAAAGGTCGTGTTCGGATCCTTACGGAATTCCTCCAGATCGGCCAGCATCTCCGTCGCGCTCTTATAGCGCTTGCCGAGATCCGCCTTCATCGCGTGCATCGTGATCTGCTCAAGCCCGAGCGGAATGCTCGGGTTCAACTCCCGCGGCAGCACCGGCGTCGCGTTGATATGCTGAATCGCGACCGCCACCGGCGTATCCCCGTCAAACGGCGGCCGCCCCGTCAGCATCTCATACAGCACCACGCCGAGCGAATAGAGGTCGGTCCGCGCGTCGACATGCGCGCCCTTGGCCTGCTCCGGGGAGATGTAGTGGACGGAGCCGAGTGCCTCGCGCGTCAGCGTGTTCTGCGCCGACGAAATGCGCGCAATGCCAAAATCGGCCACCTTCACGCTCCCGTCCTTCAGGATCATGATGTTGTGCGGCTTGATGTCGCGGTGAATGATCCCGCGCGAATGGGCGTGCTCGAGTGCCTTGGCGATCTGCGTCGCAAAATGCAGCGCCTCGCGCCAATTGAGCTGCCCTTTCTGCTCCATATACTGCTTGAGCGTGATCCCGTCGATCAGTTCCATCACGATGTAGTCGAGGCCGTCCGAGTGCGCCACATCATAGACACTCACAATGTTCGGGTGCGACAGCATCGCGACCGCCTGCGACTCGGCATAAAACCGCCGCCGGAATTCCTCATCCTGCGACAGCTCCTGCTTGAGCGCCTTGATCGCGACAAGCCGGTTGAGCCGGTTGCACCGCGCCTTGTAGACCACAGCCATTCCGCCCGTGCCAATGACCTCGAGGATCTCATATCGATTGTCCAAAAGCTTTCCTATGTATTGATCCATTCGATTTGTTCCTCCCATTAACACTGCGCCAGTACAACCGTCACGTTGTCCGGCGCGCCGCGGTTTTTGGCAATGCTCAAAAGCCTGCGGCAGCAGTCGCTGCGGCGCACCCCGTGCGCCACCTCAAAGAGCATCTCCTGATCGGCCATCTCGTTGGAAAGGCCGTCCGAGCAAAGCAGCAAACAGTCGTCCTTGCGCACCGTCAGGTGATAGAGGTCTCCCTCCACCTGCGCCTCCGTGCCGACCGCCCGGGTGATCACATTCTTGCCCGGGTGCGTCTTGGCCTGTTCCTGCGTCAGCTCCCCGCGCTCCACCATATAGGCCACAATGGAGTGGTCATGCGTGATCAGGTCGACGCCGTGCGCGGAAAAATGATACGCCCGGCTGTCGCCCACGTTGATAATCGTGATATTGTCCTTCACGGCGTAGGCCGCGACCAGCGTCGTGCCCATCCCGCGGAATTCCTCGCTCAGATGCGCCTGGTCGAAAACGGCCTGATTGGCCAGCTGCAGCGCCCCGGTCAGCATCGCATCGATCGCCTCGCGGCGCATGCCCGCCTTCTGCCCCCGGCGCACCTCCTCGGTAAACACCTCCACGGCCAGCGAACTTGCCACATTGCCGGACTTTGCGCCGCCCATGCCGTCGCAGACCACCAACAGCACCCGCCCCTGGCCGAAGTTCACAATGGCATAGGCATCCTGATTCTGTTCCCGGATGTTGCCGGGATCCGTAATTGCCCAGGTCTGCATGCGTTTATCCTCCTTCGGCCTCATATTTGCGGCGCAGCTGTCCGCAGGATGCGTCGATATCGCTCCCGAGCGTCCGGCGTACCGTCGCCGTCACGCCGTGGCTCTCCAAAATCTTCTGAAACCGCGCAATCGCCGCGCGCGAACTGCACCGCAGCCCGCTCTCCGCCACGTTGTTCAGCGGAATCATATTGACGTGTGCCTGCATCCCCTGCAGCTTTTCTGCCAGCAGCTCCGCCTGCTCCGGCGAATCGCTCACACCGTCAATCATCGTATATTCAAAGGACACTCTCCGTCCCGTCTTCTCAAAATAATCCCGGCAGGCCTGCAAAAGCTGCTCCACCGGCCAGCGGCGGTTCACCGGCATGATCTTGCTGCGCGACTCGTTATCCGGCGAATGGAGCGATACCGAGAGCGTCAGCTGCAAGTCCCGCTCCGCGAGCCGCTCGATCTTGTCCACCAGCCCACAGGTCGACAAACTGATGTGCCGCATCCCGATGTTCAGTCCCTCCGGGCTGTTCACGAGCTCCAAAAACCGCATCACCGCGTCAAAATTGTCCAGTGGCTCACCAATGCCCATCAGCACAATGTTGGAGATCGGAAGGCCCGAATCCAGCTGTGAAAACAGCACCTGGTCAAGCAGCTCCGCCGGCGTCAGCCGCCGGACAAGCCCGCCCAGCGTCGACGCGCAGAACTTACACCCCATCGGGCAGCCGACTTCCGACGAGATACACACCGTGTTCCCGTGATGATACTGCATCACCACCGATTCCACGCAGTTTCCGTCCCCCAGCCGCCAGAGATACTTGATCGTCCCGTCGAGCTTCGAGTCCTGCCGGCGCGCAACCTGCGGTGCCGTGATGAAATAGATCCCGTCCAGCTTCTCGCGCAGCGGCTTTGAGAGGTTTGTCATCTCCTCAAAGCTTGTCGCGCCCCGGTGCAGCCAGGTGAACACCTGCTTTGCCCGGAACTTCGGCTCTCCGAGTGCAGCAAACGCTTCCTGCATTTCCGCCAGCGTCATGGACTTCAGATCCTGTTTCATCTGTCTCTCCTCAATCTGCAAATAAAAAATCCGTCCGTGCCGTTCCTCTGCGGCAGCAGCGTCGCCATCGGCACAGTTCCCAGCCCCGCGCCCTCCGGCGCATCGAAGCACTCCGGATGAAATTCCGGATGTGCCTCCAAAAAGGCATTCACAATGTCCTCATTTTCCCGCCGCAGCACCGTACAGGTGCTGTAGAGCAGCGTCCCGCCCGGCTTCACATATCGGCTCACGTTCTCCAGGATCGCCCGCTGCACCCGCGGCAGCCCCGCCAGCTGTGCCACATCCTTGTACCGGATATCCGGCTTTTTTCGAATCACGCCCAGGCCCGAACAGGGCACATCCGCAATCACCGCGTCAAAGCTCTGCTCCCATTCCGGGCAAGCTTCCGTCGCGTCCCGCGCCTGCGCCTGGATGATCGAGATGCCGAGCCGCTCCGCCCCTGCCGCAATCAGCGCAATTTTGTGCGCATGCAGGTCGCAGGACGTGATCTGCCCCCGGTTTTCCATTGCAATCGCCGCCGCAAAGCTTTTGCCCCCCGGCGCGGCGCAGCAGTCGAGCACCCGCATCCCCGGCCGCACCCCGGCGGCCTCCGCCGCCAGCCGCGCTGCCGGATCCTGCACATAAACAAGCCCTTTTGCAAACGCCTCCATCGTGCGCAGATCCCCCGTGCCCTTGACCAGATAACACCCCTCAAGCCACGGATGCCGCGTCCATTCCACGCCCTTCTCTTCCAGCTCGCGACGCAGCTCTGCTTCTTCGCCGCGCAGCGGGTTCCACTGCAAAACCGTCTCCGGCGCCTCATTATCCGCGCGCAAAAATGCCTCGGTCTCTTCGCCCAGCGACTCCTGCAGCAGCGCAACCAGCGCCGTCGGATGGCTGTACTTTGTGGCAAGATCCGGAGGCTCCGGCAAATCCGCCTTCGCCCGCACCAAGCTCCGCAGCACGCCGTTCACCAGTCCCGCCGCGCGCGCATTGGCATATTTCTTTGTCTGCTCAACGGCCTCATTGACCGCCGCCGAGGATGGAACCTTGTCCAGAAATAAAATCTGATACGCCCCCAGCCGCAGAATATCCAAAACCACCGGCTGCAGATCCTTCAGCTTCCCGCGCACAAACTGCTCCAGATAGAAGTCCAGCAGTCCCCGGTTCTGCTCCACGCCATAGCAAAGTCTGGCAGCCAGCGCCGCATCCCGGCGCTCCAAATGCTCGCGCCTGGTAGCTTCCTTCAACGCGCTGTCCGAAAACGCGCCTTGCCGGCGGCAGGCGATCAGCGCGGCCAGCGCCGCAGTTCTAGCTCCCATGATACCTCAAATCTCGATCGGATGGCCGCGGAAATAGTCGCTCGCCGCCATTCTTTTTCCGCCCTCGGCCTGCAGTTCCCGGATGACCAATACATCTCCGCCTCCACAGACCACTTCCAGCCCCTGTTTTGTCAGGGCCAGCAGCGTCCCCGGTGCCTTTTCCGCCCGCTTTCCGGTCTTCTCCACGCGGAACACCTTAAACGTCTTTCCCTGAATCTCCATCGTCGCCACCGGCCACGGAATCAGCCCGCGCACCTGATCGATGACGTACCTGGCGCACTGTGTCCAGTCAATGGGGCTCATACTCTTGCTCAGCATCGGCGCATACGTCGCCTTGGCGCCATCCTGCGGCATGCGCTTTGCCGTCCCGGCCTCAATCGCCCGCACGGTGTCGCAGGCAAGCTCGCCCGCAATCCCGGCCAGCCGTGCCATCAGCTCGCTGCTCGTCTCCATCGGCTCGATGGGGGTCTTGCGAATTTCAATGACGTCGCCCTCATCCATTCCCGCCGTCAGATACATCGCGCTCACGCCGGTCTCGTCACAGTGATTTAAAATCGACCACTGCACCGGCCCGGCCCCGCGAAGAGACGGCAGGATGCTCGCGTGCATGTTGATGCAGCCGTATTTCGGGATGTCCAGCACCCGCTGCGGCAAAATCTTGCCGTAGGCCACGACCACAATGAGATCCGGCGCAATCGCGCGCAGCTCCTCCACGACCGCATCGTCGCGGAACGTGGCCGGCTGGATCACCGGCAGCCCCACCGACTCCGCGTACTGCTTCACCTCCGAGGCCATCATCTTCATGCCCCGGTTTTTCGGCGTATCGGGCTTGGTATAGACCGCCGCGATGTCAAATCCGGCCGTGTAGAGCTTTTCCAGGCACACGCGGGCAATGTCCGGCGTGCCCATGTAGACCAGCTTCATTCGTCCTCACCTTCCGCCTCGATGGCGTCCTCTTCCTGCTTCAGCAGCTCTTCGAGCTCTTCCGCCGTCAGCATCTTCTCCGCGATCTCCGGATAGAGATGGCCGTCGAGATGATCGATCTCATGCAAAAACGCCCGGGCCAGCAGCTCCTCGCCTTCATACTCATACCACTCGCCGTAGCGATCCTGCGCACGGACCGTCGCGCGCAGCGGCCGTGTCACGATGCCCCACTTTCCGGGCAGGCTGAGGCAGCCCTCCAGACCGGTCTGCGTCTCGTCGCTGACGGACACGATCTCCGGGTTGACCAACTCGATGTCCTCGTCCTCCGCGTCGATGACCACGACGCGCCGGAGGATCCCGACCTGTGGGCCGGCCAGACCCACGCCGTTGGCGTCGTGCATCGTCTCAAACATATCGTCCAGCAGATTTGCCAGCTTTTCATCAAATTCCGTCACCGGACGGCATTTTTTATTCAAAATCGGGTCGCCCAGCGTTACAATATTCCGAAGTGCCATATCGTTCCCTCTCAATCATAGGCGTTCACGTCGACAAACGCGCTCACGCCCTTATTCTGTTTATCTTTTGCAAACGCACCGAGCAAAAAGCTCAGCAGCGCGCGAATCTGCCTGTTATTTTTGCAGCTCAGCGTCAGCCGGTAGCGGTAGGTGTAGTTCACCTTCGCCACCGCCGCCGGAACCGGGCCCAGCAGCTCCAGCTCCATCCCCGCATACGGGCTGTTTTTCAGATTCATCTCCAGCGCCTCGCGAAACCGCTTCGCCCCGGCGCGCACATGCTCTTCAAACAATCCCGTAAACGTCACCGTGATCAAGTCGCGGAACGGTGGAACACCGCGCAGCTCCCGCAGCCCGATCTCCATTTCATAAAACCCGTCGTAATCCTGCGCCGCGGCCAGCTTGAGCACCGGATGCTCCGGGCACATTGTCTGGATGAGCGCCGTTCCTTCCGCCGCGCCCCGGCCGGACCGGCCGACCAGCTGCGTCACAAGGGAAAACGTCGTCTCCGCCGCGCGATAGTGGTTGACATACAGACTCAGATCCGCATCCAGCACACCGGCCAGTGTCACCGTCTCAAAATCCAGTCCCTTGGCCACCATCTGCGTCCCAATCAGGATCGACGCCCTGTGCCTGCGGAATTCCTCCAGAATCTTCTCGTGGTTTCCCGCCGCGCTCACCGTGTCGGCGTCCATGCGCAAAATCTTCGTGTCCGGGAACACATACCGCAGCTCCTCTTCCACCTTCTGCGTCCCCGCACCAACCGGCCGCAGCGCCCCGCCGCAGTGCGGGCAGCGCTCCGTCACCGGCTCGGAATATCCGCAGTAATGGCACATCAGCCGCCCCGTCGCGGAATGGTACGTCAGATACACGCTGCACCGCGGGCAGCTCGGTGCGTCGCCGCAGTCCACACAGACGAGGCAGCGGCTGTTTCCGCGCCGGTTCAAAAACAAGATGGCCTGTTTGCCATCCAAAATCGCATCGCGCAGCCGCTCTTCCAACACCCGGCTCACCGTCCCGGCGTTTCCCTGCCGGAGCTCCTGCTTCAAATCGACCAGCTCCACCCGCGGCAGCGCCTGCCGGTTAAAGCGGTTTTTCAGCGTATAGAGGCTCAGATCCCCATGCCTTGCATGGTACATCGTCTCCACCGATGGCGTGGCCGAGCCCAGCAGCACCAGTGCCCCGGCCTTCATTCCGCGGTAGAGCGCCACCTCCCGGGCGTGATAGCGCGGCGTGTTTTCCGATTTATAGGTGTGCTCCTGCTCCTCGTCGAGGATCAAAAGTCCCAGATCCTCCACCGGTGCAAACACCGCCGACCGTGTTCCGACGACAACGCGCGCCTGTCCTTCCCGGATCCTGCGCCACTCGTCAAACCGCGCGCCGACCTGCAGGCTGGAGTGCAGCACTGCAACCTGCTTCCCAAACCGGCCCGTCAGCTTGCCCAGCAGCTGCGGCGTCAGCGCGATCTCCGGCACCAACAGCACGGCTGCCCGTCCTGTCGCAAGCGTTCGCGCGATCAGCTCGAGATAGACCGCCGTCTTTCCGCTCCCTGTCACGCCGTAGAGCAGCGCCGCCCCCGGCTTCTCCCGGCAGGCCTGTGCCCAAAGACCGTCCGCCGCCGCCGCCTGCTCTTCATTCAGCACCAGCGCCTCCGCTGCCTCCGCCGCCTGATAGGCCGGGCGAAACACCGCCTGTTCCGTGATCGTCAGCAACCCCAGCTTTTCCAGCCGCCGCAATGTCGGCATCGACGCGCCGGTCAGGCCGCAGATCTCCTGCGCGCTCCCGCTGCCGACGGAACACAAAAGTTCCAAAACCGCCCGCTGCAGGGGCGCCGACCGCTGCTTTCTGCGGGCAAACTCCAGCGCATCCTCGGCCGGAACGGCCAAAACTGCGATTTTCTGCGTTTTCACGCTGCCGCGCTGCATCAAATCCAGGCTGGACGTCAGCATTTTCTTGCCCTTCAGCGCCTTGATCGCCTGTGCCAGCGCGGCCTCATCCGGAAACCGCTGCCGCAGCACCGTGTCCGGTGCGCTTCCGCCCAGTTCCCGCAAAAACTGCACGAGCTGCCCGGCCGCACTCTCCGTCTCCGGCCAGTCCATGGCCTCCGGCGTCAGCGCAAACGTCTCCTGCCGCCGAAACCAGAGGCCTGCGGGCAAAATGGCCTTCACCGCATCATAAAAGGTGCAAAAATACCGTTCCCGCAAAAATCCGGCCAGCTGCAGCTGCGCCGCCGTCAATACCGGCTGCGCATCCAGCGCCTGCTCAACCGCCTTGAGCTTTGCTTCCTCGCTCTCGCCCGTCGCCAGTACCACGGCTTCCTTCTTCCGGTTGCCGTTTCCAAACGGAACCAGCACCCGCATCCCAGGCTGCAGCGACAGCCCCTCCGGAATTCTATAGGAATAGGGCCGGTCGATGGCATACACGCAGTCCGAAACCGCGACTCTTGCAATCATCCAAACTCCCCCATTCCAAGCTCAAAAGGCGTAGGCCCCCGGCCTGCGCCTTTTCTTTGTCATCTCAAGTATTTTTCCTTCAGCGTCGCCGTCAGCTCGCCGCGTGCAACCTCTTGAATGGCCAGCGTTACGGGCTTTTCCGTCAACGGCTCATGCGTAAGCTCAGACTCAATCGAAATCTGACGTGCGCGGTGCGCCACGACATTCACGAGAAGATAACGGCTGTCGACATGCTTCAGCAGCTCAGACATTGCGGGATACAGCATTAAAGTTCCTCCTTGATCAAATGGATACGCTCCATTGTTTTACATTTTTCAGCGGTCATAATCGCCATCAGCTCGCCGACGGCGTGCTCAACCTCATCATTCAAAATGATGTAATCATATTGATGTGCCTGCGCATATTCCCATTTTGCACGCTCCAGACGTTCCTTCATAACCTCCGGCGCAACATCGCCGCGCCTCTCCAGCCGCGCACGCAGCGCAGCAAACGAAGGCGCCGTCACAAATACCAAAACCGCCGCCGGCAGCCGCTTTTTGATCTTCAGCGCGCCGACCACGTCGACGTCCATCACAATGTCCGTTCCGGCCTCGACAGCCTCCCGGATCGGCTGGATCGGCGTCCCGTAGTAATTGCCGACATACTCGGCATATTCCAGCAGCGCGTCGCCCGCGATCAGTCCTTCAAACTGCTCGCGCGTCACAAAATAATAGCTCTTTCCGTCCACCTCGCCGGGCCGCATCGAGCGGGAGGTCGCGGAAATGGAATAGCGCACATGCTCGCTCCTGGCCACCACCGCATTGAGCAGCGTGTTTTTTCCCACGCCGGACGGGCCGGAAATCACAAACAGCTTCCCTCTCATTCTGCCCCATCCTCCTTCCTTTCCCCCGCGCGCAGCGCCAGCTGATCTGGCTGCGCGGCCGACAGGATCACATGGTCGGTGTCCATCAGCAGCACAGTCCGTGTGCTGCGTCCAAACGAAGCGTCGATCAGCATCCCGCGCTCCTTTGCCTCCTGGATCATCCGCTTAATCGGCGCAGAATCCGGGCTCAGCACCGCAAGGATGCGCTCCGCCGCCACAACGTTCCCAAAGCCAATGTTGATAAATCTCACGGTGTTCTCCTGTTATTCGATATTCTGCGTCTGCTCACGGATCTTTTCCAGCTCCGCCTTAATCGCAACCACCGTGCGTGCCTGTTCGATGTCGTTGCCTTTTGATCCGATGGTGTTCGCCTCGCGGTTGAGCTCCTGCAGCAGGAAATCGAGCTTCCGCCCGATGGCGCCGCCGTCGGTCAACATCGTGTCGAGCTGTGCCAGATGGCTCCGCAGCCGGACGGTCTCCTCATCCACCGCGATCTTGTCGGCATAGATGGCAGCCTCCTGCAAAATACGCCCCTCGTCGATCGAAGTCGACTGCAAAACCTCCTGCATCTTCTCCGTCAGCCGCCGCCGGTATTCCGCCAGCGTCACGGGGCTGCGCTGCTCCACGCGCTCGATCAACCCCAGAATGGTCTTGCTGCGCGCACGCAAATCGGCCTCCAGCGCCGCACCTTCCACGGTGCGCATCGCGGCATACTTGCCGATGGCCTCATTGGCCACCGAGAGGATGTCCGCCGTGATCTGCTTTTCATCCTCTTCCTGCTTTTCCACCACGAACACATCCGGCATCCGCGCCAGCGATGTCACCGTGACGTCGTTCTGTACGCCATAATCCTTCGCAATCGTGTTCAGCGCCGCAAGATACCCCTCCAGCACCGGCCGGTTGAGCGAAATCTTCATCTCACTATCCACCGCCGCGTTGATGGAGATGAATACGTCAACCTTGCCGCGCGAGATCTCCTCCTTCACACGCCCTTTCACGGCGTCCTCCGCAAAGCCGAATACGCGCGGCAGCTTCACGCTGCAATCCAGATACCGGTTGTTGACAGACCGGATCTCCACTGTAATCTCCCGTCCGCCGATGGTCTGCACCGCGCGGCCGTAGCCGGTCATACTCTTGATCAATTTCACATTCCTCCGTATCGCCGCCCCGGAGGGCGGGTCTTATTCTTCTTCCGTCCGGCTGAGCGTCACCGCAACAGTATACTCGCCGATCACGCCCGCACCTGAGAAACCATCGAAATAGACCTCCGCCGGCACCTGATAGGTGCCAGGCTGCGTATACGCGCTCATATCCGCCACAATGCGGACGTTATTTGCCGTAATCTTCCGGATCTCCTCGCTCGAAGCACGGAAGGTCACCTGCAATTGCTGCGCAATGCTCTTCGCCTCCAACCCGTCGGCCACGCTGGTAAACGAGATGTTGGACGAGCGGATCGTCGAAATTTCCTTGTTCTTGATCTTCAGCGTGATCGTCGCCTCCTGCTCGCCGGAGACGTTCGTCGCGTTGTTCGGGATGATGATCTGCCGCGTCACGGTATCGTCATTTTTCATGATGGCAGAAAGATCGATGTTGTCGAGCAGGATCGTGTTCACGCCGTCCAGCGCCGTCGCGTCGCCCGAGAGCGTGATCGTCTCCGGCGAAATCCGATACGAAACATCGTCCGCCGTCGCGCCGCCACCGTCGATAAACTTGACGTCAAGCTTGACTTCCTTGTACATCACAACCGTCAGCGTCACATCGATGGCCTCGACATCCATGGTCAGCTCACTGGTGTCCACGGCCTCGCCCGCCGCGTCGACGAGCGTATAGTCCAGCTGTTCCGAAATGGTCTTGTCCACATTCGTCCGGTTCATCGAGACGAGCGCATACTCGATCTGGCTGACGACCGATTCCGCGCCCTCCACCGTCACGGTGTCATAGTCGAACGTCGTGCTGTCGAGCATGTACCCGTCCGCGACCTCGACCTGTGAAAAATCGCCCTTCACCGGCACCGGCTTTTTCACCAGCTTCTCCACATGGACCGTGATGTTGCCCGGCGTCCGGTCCGTGATGGTCACGGCGGAATCCGGTACTGCGTCCGGCAGCAGCAGATCATAGCTCAGCGTATAGTCTCGCGTGCTCCGGATCTTCGACACGTCGACCACCGCCGAAATTTCGTCCTTATTCTGCTCCAGCTTCTTCATGTCGGAATTCTTGCCCGAGAAGCTGACCGTCACCATATCCTGATAATCACCCGAGAGGACCAGTCCCTGATCCTCGCGCAGAACCTCCGCGCCGGAGAAGACCACAGGAATGTTGGCAATCGTCGTCGCCCCGTCCGGGTTGACCACCGTCACCACATAGATCCACAGACAGATCGCCGCCAGCAGCGAGATCGCCATGGTAATGAGCTTACTTTTTTTCATAATTTCCCGCCTTTGCAATTCTGGCGCGGAGCCGGTCGAGCAGCGAACGCTTCGCGTCGTCGTTCGTCATCAGCTCATTGGACAGCAGCTTTTCCAGCGTCTGCGGCGCGAGATGGCGCTTGAGCATCCCGCCAATGGCGACGGAGATCGTGCCTGTCTCCTCCGAGACGATGACGACCACCGCGTCCGAGACCTCGCTCGTGCCGATGCCCGCGCGGTGGCGCGTACCAAGGTCGCTGGAAAGGTGCGTATTCTCCGAGAGCGGCATCACGCAGCCTGCCGCCGCAATGCGCCCGCCCCGGACGATCACCGCGCCGTCATGCAGCGATGCCTTTGGGAAAAAGAGGTTCCGCAGCAGCTGCTCCGTTACCTTCGCGTCGATCAGCGTCCCGGTCTTGAAATATTCCTCCAGCGAAACGCTCCGCTCGAAGATGAGCAGCACGCCCACGCGCTCCTTGCTCATAATCTCGCAAGCCGAAACTGTCGCCTCAATAGCCGACTCCTCGATGCTCTTCTTGCTTGCCGGGTCGACCAGATTCAAAAAGAACCTTCCGCCAAACCGCTCCATCGCCCGCCGGATTTCCGGCTGGAAGATGACCACCAGCGAAATAAAGCCGAGCTCCAGGATCTTATTCAAAATCCAGTTGCACGCATAGAGGTTAAAAACGCTCGTCAGCCCTGTCGCGAGCAGCAGCACCAGAATCGTCCACGCCACCCGCGCCGCGCTGCTGCTTCGCACCAGCCGCAGCACTGTGTAGATAAGGAACGAGACGACCAGAATATCAATGATATCCGAGATCCCGATCTTCGGGATCTGATAGAATAAATTTTGAAAAAAATCTTGTATTGCGGTCATAAAAGTCCTCTTAAACGCCCGCCGGCAGCACCCTTGCCCCCGGCCGCGCAGTATTTTTCTTATCGTGCGTCAGTTGGCAAGGACACACACGGTTTTTCACAGGGCAAACCGGTGTCTGACGTCGTGATCCTCGCCCGTGGGCGACAGCCCATCTGCCTCGTCTGCCTTGCCGGTCACCGTTTATCCTCCGTGAAAAACAAACTTGCCGACCGGCCTGGAGCGTCATCTGCAAGGCGGAGGACGCAGGCAGGCTGATGCCTGTCAAGGACGATAACGCAAGCAAATGGCGGTCCAGACCTGCCCGCAAGCGTGTGTGTCCTTGCCGACTGACGCTTGTGTTGATTATACTCCAAAATCGCCCCCAGTGCAAGTGCTTCGCCATAAAAAGACAACCTATCTCTCCCCTTCCTCTCTCCCGCCTCCGCCCCAGGCCGGCAGCGCCGCTCACACCGCTTCCGTCGCGTTGTACCGCACCGGCAATTTCCCCACTTCAGCCATATCCCGGCGCTGCCCCCGCCCATCCGCCTTTTCTCGTCATCTCACCCCTCCGCCTTCCCGTCCGCGCAGCCGCGCCCCGCAAAGGTCTTCGCCCGTGTTACTCGCTCCGGCGTCGCCGGGAAATCACGCCTCCCCCGTCTCTCCCGTCCGCAGTACCGCCGCGGCCTCGGCGCACTCCCGCAGGCTGTTGAACGCCGAAAGGCTGAAGCGTACCGTTCCGCTCTCCAGCGTCCCCGCGCTCTCATGCGCCAGCGGCGCGCAGTGCAGTCCGGCCCGCACGCAGATCCCCGCCCCGGCCAGCCGCGCCGCCGTCTGCTCGCAGTCCTCTCCGTCCAGAACGGCCGAAACCACGCCGCTCTGCCCCGGCCCCTCCCAGAGCCGTACCCGCGCATCCCCGCGCAGCATCGCGCAGAGGGCCGTCCGCAGCGCGCATTCCTGCCGAAAAATTTCCTCCACGCCCCGCATCTTTAAAAACTCCAATCCTGCCGCAAGCCCGCAGATCCCCGGCACATTCTGCGTCCCGGCTTCCGCCCGGTCGGGTAAAAACTCCGGCATCCGTGCCGTCTGCGAAAGGCTGCCCGTCCCGCCGGCCATGAGCGGCTCCGGCCTCTGTCCACACAGCAAAATCCCCGTCCCCTGCGGGCCATAGAGCCCCTTGTGCCCCGGCATGGCAATAAACGCCGCCCCAAGCTCCCGCAGCGAGACCGGCAGCGTCCCTGCCGACTGCGATGCATCCAGCACAAACGGCACCCCGCGTGCGCGGCAGAGCGCCGCGATGCGTTCCACCGGCAGGATATACCCAAATACATTGGACACATGCGTACAGAATACCGCCCGCGTCCGCTCCGTCAGCGCTGCGTCAAATGCGCGCAGCGTGTCCTCCGGGTCAAAAAGTTTCCGCCCGGCAATTTTGAGTTCCGCCCCGGCGGCGGTCAGCGGCCGCCAGACGGAATTGTGCTCAAAGCCCGAGATCACCACCTCGTCGCCCGCCCGCACCAGCGAATGCACCGCCACGTTCAGCGCATGCGTCGCGTTCATCGTAAAGACGACCTGCTCCGGCCGCGCTCCAAACAGCTCCGCCGCCAAACAGCGGCAGCGGTAAACCGCCTCCGCCGCTTCCATCGCAGGCGGATGTCCGCCCCTTCCGGGGCTGGCGCACTGCCGCATGGCCCGCAGCACTGCCTGCCGCACCGATGCCGGCTTCTGCAGCGTCGTTGCCGCAGCATCCAAATAGATCATAATTCAGTTTCCTCCACTTTCCCGTCCGGAAACTTCCTGAAAATACCGGAAAATTGCTGATTTTCCTCTCTTAAAATCCCGGCGCTTCGTGCGCCGTCCCGTCCCTCCACGCGCACCGCATAGCCGCACCCCCGCTTTGTCGCTGCGCTCGGCGCCCGCACAACCCGGCACGGAATATACCGCGCATCCAGCGCTCCCCGCGCCAGCTGTGCCGCCGTCAGCGACGGAAATGAAAACAGATATTGAAACATGACAATCCCTCCTGCGACATCCTATGCGCGCACCAGCCCGCCGCGCCTGATTTCACCCGGATTCGAAAAAAATTTACAAATTCTTTATATTTTTGCCCTCAGCCGATTGACAAACTCCGCGGTTTTAGTATAATGAAGCACAGTTATGATAGAGGTTGCGGCCAACAAGAGTACATGTCCTCCATCCGGCAGGCGCCGGGGCATGGAAAGGGGCGGTCGCCGAAGGGCTTTGCCTGCGCCTGTGCGCAAGGCTCTGGGCCGTGGGAAAACATCGCACGGACTGTCACGAAAGTGGAGCGCTGTCATGTTGTGGAGTTTCTGCGTCATGATGGTATCATGACGCATTTTTTTATAGGAGCTGAAACCATGAACCAGAAGAAATCCAACCCGTTCGTGGCGATCGTTGTGGTCGCCGCGATGCTGATCCTCGTCGTGGTCGCCGGGATCAACTGTGCAAACGGCGCGACGCTCGCCGAGACGGCGTGGTCGCTTGTCCCGCCGCTGATTGCCATTGTCCTCGCGCTCATCACGAAAGAGGCCTACAGTTCGCTGTTCATCGGCGTGGTCGTCGGCGCACTGTTCACCACGAATTTCCACCCCGTCGCCACGCTCGACACCGTCGTCAACACCGGCCTCATCTCCGCCATCGCGGACAATGCCGGCATCTTCCTCTTCCTTGTCCTGCTCGGCATCATTGTCGCGCTGGTCAACAAGGCGGGCGGCTCCGCCGCGTTCGGCCGCTGGGCCAAGACGCACATCAAGACGCGCGTCGGCGCGCAGTTTGCCACGTTCTTCCTCGGCATCCTGATCTTCATCGACGACTATTTCAACTGCCTGACCGTCGGCTCGGTCATGCGCCCTGTCACCGACGGGCATAAGATCTCCCGGCCCAAGCTGGCCTACCTCATCGACGCGACCGCCGCGCCCGTGTGCATGATCGCGCCGATCTCGTCCTGGGCCGCCGCCGTATCCTCGACCGCCGAGGGCCTCAATACCGGCATGAGCGGCATCGAGCTGTTCATCCGTGCCATTCCCTATAACCTCTATTCGCTGATGACCTTCGTGTTCATCATCGCGCTCACGCTCATGAAGTTCGACTACGGCCCCATGCGCAAGTTTGAGTCGCTCGCCGAAGAGAAGGGCGACCTCTCGATCCTCGAATCCACCGAACAGGAGACTGAGAATCCTAAGGGCCACCTGCTCGACCTCATCCTGCCGGTCGCGATTCTGATCATCACCTGCACGATCGGCATGCTCTATGTCGGCGGCTTCTTTGGCGACGACCCGGCCTACGCCGGCCGCTTCGCCGAGGCCTTCGGCAACACCAACGCCTTCGTCGGCCTGCCCTGGGGCGGCATCATTGCCCTCGTGCTGACGGTCATCTACCTCGTCGCGCGCAAGGTTGTCACCTTCAAAGAGGCCATGGAGTGCATTCCCAAGGGCTTCATCGCCATGATCTCCCCGATCCTCATCCTGACGCTCGCCGTCAGCCTGAAGGCCACGATCAACGAGCTCGGCGCGGCGGCCTTTGTCCAGACCATGATGTTCTCCGCCTCCAAGACGCTCTATTCCATGCTCCCCGCAGTCATCTTTATCGTGGCCTGCGTGCTGGCCTTCGCCTCCGGCACGTCGTGGGGCACATTCGGCATCCTGATCCCGGTCGTCACCGCCGTCTTCCCAACCAATAGTCCGCTTCTCATCATCGGCATCTCCGCCTGCTGCGCGGGCGCCGTCTGCGGCGACCACTGCTCCCCCATCTCCGACACCACCATCATGGCTTCGGCCGGTGCGCAGTGCAACCACCTGAACCACGTCTCCACACAGCTGCCCTACGCGATCACCGTCGCCGCCGTCAGCTTCCTTGGCTTCATCGTCGCGGGCTTCACGCAGAATATCTATCTGACGCTCGCCATCAGCACCGTCCTGACGCTCGGCACGCTCTTCGTGCTTCGCGGCATCGAGACAAAGAAAGCATAAAAAAGCGCAAAAGAAATCCCCCAACCGATGGTCGGGGGATTTCTTTTGCGATCGGGCCTGTAAGCCGGGTTCTGTTTTGACAGTCATCTATCTAGGCGTACCGTTGCCGATACGCTCCAGCCACCTTCTCGGAGACAGCCGGGCCAGCCTTGTCTCCTCTGCGGTGTTGCTCCGGATAGAGTTTACAGCGATGGACACTTTCACGCGCCATCGGGTGAGCTCTTACCTCGCCTTTCCACCCTTTCCGGAACTGCGGACAGCTCCGGTGGTATCTCTCTGTTGCACTTTTCCTCAGATCGCTCTGGGCGGGCGTTACCCGTTATCCTTGCCCTGCGGAGCCCGGACTTTCCTCACGCGCGGCCTTTCGGCGCTGCGCCCGCGACTGTCCGGCCCGGTCGCGCAAATATTGTAACGGATAGCAGCGGATTTGTCAAACCGATTGCAATTTTTTCTTTCTGCAGATATAATGGGAGCGAATGAAAGAATCGAGGCCAAAACCATGAATGAATCTGTAAACGCCTATTTTGATACCCTGAAGGGCAAGCGTGTCGCCGTGCTCGGCATCGGCGTGAGCAACCGCCCGCTGATCCGCATGCTCCTCGCGCGCGGCATCGAGACGCTCGCCTGCGACAAGACCCCGCGCAGCGCGCTCGACCCTGAGGTGCTGGAGCTGGAACAGCTCGGCGCAAAGCTCCACGTCGGCCCGGACTATCTGGATGGCATCACCGCCGACGTTGTCTTCCGCACCCCCGGAATGCACCCGGATATTCCCGCCCTGCGACGGCTGCGCGAAGCCGGCGCGTCCATCACATCGGAGATGGAGGTCTTCTTCGAGGTCTGCCCCTGCAGAATCATCGCCGTCACCGGCTCCGACGGCAAAACAACCACCACGACGCTCATCGCAGAGATCCTGAAGCATGCCGGCTACCGCGTCTGGCTCGGCGGCAACATCGGCACGCCGCTCCTGCCCGTGGCCGAGCAGATGGAGCCGGACGACATTGCTGTCGTCGAGCTCAGCTCCTTCCAGCTCATGGGCATGACGCGCTCGGCGGACATCGCCGTCGTGACGAACCTCGCGCCAAACCATCTCGATGTCCACAAGGACATGGCAGAATACATCGCCGCCAAGCAGAACGTCTACCTGCACCAGAGTAAAGCCGGCAAGCTCGTCGTCAACATGGACAACGCCATCACCGACGGCTTTGCAGCCACAGCGCCCGGCACGGTTGAGAAGTTCTCCCGCCTTGGCCGTCCGTCGCGCGGCGTGTGGCTGAACGGTGACACGATCTGCCGCGACGATACGCCCATCATGAAAGCCGCCGACATCCGCATCCCCGGCGTCCACAATATTGAAAACTATATGGCCGCCGCCTGCGCCGTCGAGGGCCTCGCCAGCGACGCCGACATCGACGCCGTGGCGAAAACCTTCCCCGGCGTCGAGCACCGGATCGAGTTCGTGCGCGAGCTGGACGGCGTGAAATACTACAACGACTCCATCGCCTCCAGCCCCTCGCGCACCATCGCAGGCCTGCACTCGTTCCACCAGAAGGTCATCCTGATCGCGGGCGGCTATGACAAACATATTCCATTCGACGTCCTCGGTCCCGAGATCTGCGCGCATGTAAAAACGCTCGTCCTCTGCGGCGCGACCGCCGCAAAAATCCGCGCCGCCGTTGAATCCGCGCCGGACTACGAAGCCGGAAAACCAGCCATTTGGGAGGCACACACGCTCTCCGAGGCTGTCCATCTGGCAAAATCCGCAGCCCATCCGGGCGACATCGTCACGCTCTCCCCGGCCTGTGCAGCGTTCGATCAGTTCAAAAACTTTGCCGTCCGCGGCAACACCTACAAACAGATCGTGAACGCCCTTTGAGAGGAGTACGCCATGAAACTGAGCAACCTGCTGCGAAAAGCGCAGTCTGTCAAGCAAAAGCTCGCACATCCGTACACGGCGGCGGTCATTGTCGCCGCCGGAAGCGCTTCGCGCATGGGCGGTGTGGACAAGATTTTCGCCCCCATCGCAAAGCTCCCGGTCATCTGCCGGACGCTTGCCGCCTTCAACAACCATCCTCTCATCGATGAGATCGTCGTTGTCACGCGCCCCGACGTGCTCGAACGCATGAGCCGCGTCTGCGTGGCATACGAAAAGGTTCATATTGTTGTCGCGGGAGGCGCAAGCCGCGCGGAATCGGTGCAGAAGGGCCTTGCCGCCGTTTCCGAAGCGGCGCAGCTTGTCGCCGTGCATGACGGGGCCCGCCCGCTCATCCCGGCGTCCGTGATCACCGGCGCCGTCACCCGCGCGGCAAAGTTCGGCGCGGCCGCCCCGGCCATCCCGGTCAAGGACACAATCAAGGTCTCCGAGCACGGCGCCATCGACGCCACGCCTCCGCGCGAAACGCTCTTCGCCGTCCAGACGCCCCAGGTCTTCGACGCAGATCTTCTGCGCGGCGCACTGCAAAATGCGTTGGAAAAGGGCATTCCCCTGACGGATGACTGCTCCGCCGTCGAGGCCCTTGGCATGTCTGTGCAGCTCACGGAGGGCTCGGAGGAAAACATCAAGATCACCACGCCGCTCGATCTCGAGCTGGCCGAAGCGATCGTCGCGCGGAGGGATGCAACATGAGAATTGGACACGGCTACGACGTACACCGCCTGGTCGATGGACGCAAGCTCATCCTCGGCGGCGTCGAAATTCCCTATGAAAAAGGACTGGACGGGCACTCTGACGCCGATGTGCTGACCCACGCGGTCATGGACGCGCTGCTCGGTGCGGCGGCCCTCGGCGATATCGGCAAGCGCTTCCCCGACAACGATGACCGCTATCTCGGCGCAGACAGCATCGAGCTTCTGAAAGCTGTCTCCGCCGTGCTGACCGAACACGGCTGGCGGCTCGGCAACCTCGACGCGACCGTCATCGCCCAGCGGCCGAAGCTTGCGCCATATATCGATGCAATGCGCGCCCGCATCGCCGCCGCCCTCGGCACAGACGTCTCCGCCGTCAGCATCAAAGCCACCACAGAAGAACATCTCGGCTTCACCGGCGACGGCTCCGGCATTGCGGCCCATGCCGTCTGCCTGATCGAGCCGTTATGAGCGCCGCGGCCGGACTGCCGGCATGGTACTGGGAACGCGGTCTGCACGACGCGCAGCTTCTTTCCGCAGAGCTGCAGGACGACACGCTCACGCTCCGGCTCGACAGCCACGGTGCAATGTTTGACAGCACAGTTACGCAGATTTCCTTTCTTGGTGCGCGCCTGAAGACGCCGCTGCCGCAGCCCGACCGCCAGACAAACGTCTACTGGCTGGGCGACACGCTGACGGCGCTGCCTTTCGGGCAGTGGAAGCTTGAAATCTCACTCCAAACGTTCGCCCACCGGAACGAAGCCGCGAATATCCCCCTAACGATCATTTTCCGCACCGCCATCGTCACCCGCACCAATTCCTAAAAGATACTGCAAGCCGCCGTATGGAATCCATACGGCGGCTTGTTTGTATCTTATTCACTTTCCAGCACGACATGCTCGCCGTCCGCCTTCGCGTGCAGCGCATGCAGCGGATTTTGATAGGCGTCGATGAGCTTTTCGGCGATCGGGTCTTCGAGGTCCTTCTGGATCGTGCGGCGCAGATTGCGTGCGCCATACTGCACGGAGTAGGACTTCTTGACCAGATCGTCCACCAGGCTCCCGTCCCAATCGAACGTCAACCCGCGCGCGGCCAGGCTGTCCCGCAGCTCGCCGAGCATGATGCCCGCGATGGCGCGGAAGTTTTCCTCCGTCAGCTTATTGAAGCAGATCACCTCATCCACACGGTTGATAAACTCCGGCCGCAGGAACTCACCGAGGGCCTTGAGCGCTTTCTCCTTGCTCTGCTCCGAGACGGTCTTGCCGAAGCCGACGCTGCCGTCGCGTCGGTCAGACCCGGCGTTCGACGTCATAATGATGATCGTGTTCTCAAAGTTGACCACGCGCCCCTGTGCGTCGGTGATGCGCCCGTCGTCCAGAATTTGCAGCAGGATGTTCAGCACGTCGGGATGCGCCTTTTCCAGCTCGTCAAAGAGGATGACGGAATACGGGCGGCGTCGAATCTTTTCGGTCAGCTGCCCCGCCTCGTCATAGCCGACATAGCCGGGAGGCGAGCCGATGATCTTCGAGACGCTGT
>USLX01000019.1 GCA_900555665.1 uncultured Eubacteriales bacterium
GAACGCGAAAGGGGCTTTTTGCCCCTTTCACTCTATCCCCGCTGCTCTGTTGCAGGACTGCATTTTATAGTTTTTGATCCTGTATCCGCACAGCACCGCTTTCACCGTGCACGAAGCGCCCTGGCAGACCTTCCGGTCCGTCAGGGCGCTCCGTGTCAAATGAAGGAAAGGGGTGATCATTGCCGCAAAGCGCGGCAAGTTGGGGGGTATCGTCCTCGGCGGTCAGGTGAAATCCATCCCGCCGTTGACATTGAATAACTGGCCTGTCACATACGAGCCTGCCTCAGACGCCAGATAGCAGATCATGCCGGCCGAGTCCGCACCGGTGCCGAGACGCCCGAGCGGAATGCCCTTCAGCTCGTTTTCGCAGAGCTGTTCAAACGGGACGCCGGTCTCCGCCGCTTCCTTGCGCAGGAAGGCCCAGTGCATCTCCGAGGCCGCCAGGGCCGGGCAGATTGCATTGACGGTCACGCCATAGGGCGCCA
The DNA here is from genome assembly GCA_900555665.1 of uncultured Eubacteriales bacterium. Lineage (GTDB taxonomy): Bacteria > Bacillota > Clostridia > Oscillospirales > Oscillospiraceae > CAG-170. The sequence goes on from USLX01000019.1 coordinate 486, forward strand.
TCTCCAAAGAAAGCGCCTGCGTCATGGTATGCACGGCGGCCTTTGTCGCGCCGTAGAGGGCAGATTTTGCATGGCCGACCTTGCCATAGAACGAGCCGGTCATCACAATGGTGCCAAAGTGCTGCTTTTTCATCTGCAGCGCGGCATGCTTGCAGCAGAACAGGGTGCCTTTCAGGTTGATGCCGATTACGCGGTCGATCACGTCCTCGCGCAGCTCACTGACTTCCCATTCTCCGCCGTTGATCCCGGCGTTGCAGTACATGATATCGATGCGGCCGAATTTTTCCACGGTTTTTGCAATCATCTGTGCAACTTCCGCTTCCTTAGAAATGTCCACCTGCATCGCAAAGCCCTGATTTTCCGGATATTTTTCCTGCAGTGCGTTCCACGCCTCCTGCACCTCCGGCAATACGTCCACCAGCACCACATGCACGCCTTCGGCCGCCAGCGCTTCCGCGCAGCCGTAGCCAATGCCTCTCGCCGCGCCCGTGATAATACAAATCTTTCCGGAAACTTCTCTGAATTTCGTCATCTGCTTCCTCCCGCTCAGTCCTGGCAGCCATCGGGCGGAATGTAGAATTCCCAATCCGAGAGCACGCAGTTGAACATTCTGTCCCACGCCGCAACGTAGCCAACCACATAGGCGCCGCCGAGATTGTCATAGTCGCTGTGACGGAACGTAAATTCGCCCTCCAGCTTCATGTCCTCACCGGTCAGCGACTGGCGGACCTGCCCGGCCACGACCAGATCGATCCGGCAAAGCTTCGGGTCTACGCCCTCCGGAACCTGCACCACATACTTCACATGATGCAGCCCGTCCTCGTCCGGCTTGACCGTGAAATGCTCCATATGAACCGTGTAATTGGGGAGATAGTCCTCCACCGGCACGGCATTGCCCATTGTCGAGAGCGGATATCGCCCTTCGGGCGCATATTTCTCCGCCACACGCGCGCGCTGATAGCGCAGCCGCGCCAGACCGTTCACCAAAATCTGCTCCGGATTCGTGACGCCGATCTGATTTTCCGCAGCGATACGCGGCATGGGAATCGAGGCCGCGTCGTAGCCACCGAACGCCGTCTCAACCGTATCGATGGCGACAGGATCCGTCGAACCCATGATGGCATTCGTCAGGATATAATCCACCGCCTCGTTGGGATCCGGCGTGAGGGAAACCGCACCGTTGCGGCTGCAGGGGCCGGCGCGGTTGGCCGTCAGGCAGTCCATGATGACGAGGTCATAGGTGCGGATCTTGTGCTGCGCGGCCAGATAGTCGCACATCAGCTCCCGCGACTCAGGCGTCAGCGTGCCGTTCTGCGAAACCGAGAACATCCCGCTGTGCCCCCGGCGGCCGGTGTCGCCAAAATGGGCACGCAGATCGCGCATGCCATAATGCAGCTTCAAAGAGCCGGTGCAGCCCATAAAGCCGTGGTTTTTAAATACCGGCAGACCAATGAACACATCGGTATAGTCGCCGCCGTCCGTTGCTTCCTCTTTTCTGCGCAGGAAGCGCGGCCAGGCGACAGGAATCGTTCTGCCGTTTGCGAGCGTCACCATGTGCAGATCCCGCCCGTCGGCGTCAATGCCATCCAGGTTGACAAGCTCCGCGCCGCTCTTGCCGTCGAGCACGCCGTTACCTTCGTAGTCGTAGGTGATATCCTCCGGGCTGACGGTGTTGTCCGGAACCCGGTTGAGCCGTGCCCAATGGAAGCTCACGGTGTTGAAAAACTGAGAGGGATTCTTGCTCGGGCTGAACACACAGTCCACGACCTTCAAATCAGAGCCGTTGCCCCAGCCGATGATCTCCCGGATCTTCTCCGCCACATAGCGCGTAACCCGGGGATCGGTAATCACGCCGCGGCCCTTTTCCCCGCGCTTGCGCTGCCAACAGCAGACCACATTGGTCTTGATGACGACATGGTCACCGGGCTTGACCAGCCGCCGCAGCCCTTCCGGCCCGTAGAGCTGGAAGATTACATCGTCGATCATCATCTCGATCTCGCGATCGTTCGGTTCTTCCTCCTGGCAGGCCAGGGCGACATGGCTGAATTTCGGATCATGCAGAATACTCATGCCGTTTTATCCTTTCTATCCAATGATTTCAGGTAATTACAGGACGCCCAGTTCCTTCAGCCCAGCTGCGATCTTCTGCTTTTCTTCCGCCGTAGCCGGAATGAACGGTGCCCGCGGATACGCAGTCACGATGCCACGGATCTCCGCAATGGCATAAATTGCAAGCTGTGTAGACCGCGTCAGATACATGATGTCGCGCAGACGGTTGATGGTAAACTGCTCCTGCAGTGCCTGCTCTGCCTGTCCCTGCATGGAATGCTGATACATGCTGCTACAAAGCTCGGGGAACACGTTGCCGATGCCGGGGATAAACGCCTTGCAGCCGAGCGCATGCGCGCTGACCCAGAGCGCCTCTGTGCCAAGTGCCACGTCAAAGCTGTCATCCGCCAGCTCACGGCGATAGATGGCATGCTTCATGGCATCAAACGTCGCATCCTTCAAGCCGGCAAGGCCGAGATTCTTCAGCTTGCGGATGACATTGAGGCTCGTCTCATAGCCCTGGAACTGCGGATTGTGATAGATATAGAACGGGAAATCCCCCGTAGCCTTCAAAATCTGCGTGTAGTAGCCGAGCAGATCCATATCCTGATACTTATAATAGTAGGGACCGACCGCAGAGGCCGCATCACAGCCGATTGCCTTGGCATGCAGACTGAGATCAATGGTATCGCGGGCGTTCGTCGTGCCGGTGTGGACAACAATCGCCATATCCGGCGCAGCATACTTGCGGACAATCTCCGCAACGCGCTTCCGCTCTTCCAGACTCATGAGCGGGCCGCAGCCATAAGAGCCGCAAATAAAAAGACCATTCACACGCCCGTTAAGATACTCGACCAGGGCCTGCAGCCCCGCTTCATCGAGTTTGCCGTCCTCGCAGAACGGCGTGATCATCGGAGGGATAACCCCTTTGAGATGGAACATCTGTAGTTCTCCTTTCTTCCTTGCCGCTCACCAGCGGTTGACATGGTAAACCGGCTCGCCTTTTTTCAGGCAGGAAACAACATTTTCCGCCACCTTGCGCTGCAGTTCCTGCACGGCCTCTTCCGAGCACCAGCCGAAATGCGGCGTAAGCGTGACCTTCGGGTGATGCAGATACGGCGATTTGGAAAAGTCCTCGCCGTCGATCACATCCAGCCCTGCATGCATTACTTTACCGCTGTCCAGCGCGGCAATCAGCGCCGCCTCGTCAATCACGCCGCCGCGGGCGGTATTGACCACAACCACGCCGTCCTTCGCCGCGGCCAGCACATCCGCATTGACCAGCCCGCGCGTGGCGGAATTGAGCGGAACGTGCACCGAGATGGCGTCGGCATCTGCGACCGCTGCGTGGATCTCATCGCGGAACTCCACATCCGGCCAGGCCGCGCGATCCTGGAAATAGGGATCGTAGGCCACGATCTTTCCAAAAAACGGCTTCATTTTCACTGCCAGCGCCCGCGCGATATGGCCGAAACCAAGCAGGCAGAGCGTGCAGTGGCTGATGCGGCGGATGGGCAGGATTGCGTTCATTTCAAACGTTCCGTTCAGCAGCCGGTCGCGTGCAAGGCCGAGCTTGCGCATCGCGTTGAGCAGATGCGCTGCGGCGGTGTTGGAGACCTCATCAATGCAGTAATCCGGCACATTGGCCACATAGATGTGCTGCGCCGTGGCGGCTTCGATATCGATGTTGTCCACGCCAATGGCATAGCGGGAGATCACGCGGCAACGCTTCATCGCATGGATGACGTCCGCGTTGATCGTGGCAAACTGCGTGACCAGTGCGTCACAGTCCTGCACATGCGGAATGATCTCCTCCGGCCGGAACAGTCCGCCCGGCGCCAGCTTCGTCAGATCCACGACCTCCACGTCGCCATCCAGCGTCGCATAGGCGCGGTTTTCAGCCTCCTGAGAGGCATAATAGTAGTCGGTAATCACGATTTTATACTTTGCCATGGTTACAGTACCCCCGCTTCCGCTGCAATTTTCAGAATTCCGACAATGCTGAGCTGGTCGATTTCGGCCAGATCCGTCATCGACTGCACCTGCGCCTCCGGGAAGGCCCGCTTCGTCAGGAATTCATAGAGGCGGCACCGCTCCGGCACACCGATGAACAGGAACCGGCCCAGGCAGTCGCTGTCAAACTGGTGCAGCTGGTCGATGCAGAGCAGATCCTCCGCTGCGATGAGCGCTTCAAAGAAGAGTTTGCGCGCATACCACTTTGTATCGAGCAACACATCCAAAAAGCGCGGGAACATCAATCCACGCACCAGACCTCCCTTTTGGATCCAGTCCGCAGCCGCCGTCACAATGGACGGATCAAAATAATTCTCCGGTGCCGGCTCGTCTCCGGGCTGGCGCTCGACGGATTTTCCGACGAATGTCTGCGCCAGGATTGCCTCGCGAAGCTGGCCGCTGGTGGAAGTCAGGCTGCCGAGAATCTCGCCGTTTCGGTTGATGGGCATAAACTTGCTGCAGGACGAGAGCATGACCGCCGTACCCGGCAGCGGAAACTCTTCACGCGCCATCAAGCCGATCATCTGCGTCTCTTCGCCGCGCATAAAGTCGGCGTTGCCGACATAGGCAAACGGATCCGGAACCTCCTTCGGGATGGGATTTTTCAGTCCCCGCACAAAGAACACCGGAATCGGATCGTCCGTCAGATGGATCGGAACCGGCATCAGGTTCTGTGCCAGCTTTGCAATCCCGCACGGCGCATCCATATGGGGCAGCTCATAGAGGCCAATCTCCGAGGTGATCATACCGGAGGAGAAGATGGCGCGAATCTGCTTCGTCTCCAGCCCCGACAGACGGATTGCCTCGCGGATGGTCTCATGCAGCCCCTCGCGCAGGCAGGCGTTGGAGCCGGTCATCGAGGTATTGCGTACGCCGACTTTTTTTGTCGCCTTCGCCAGCACAGTCCCCTTCTCGTCCACAACGTAGACGCGGGAGTTGGTCGTGCCGCAGTCAATGGTAATATAGTACATCGCGTGTTCCTCGCTTAAAACTCTGCGACCATGGAGATCGGCGCCGCCTCCAGCCCACGGTAGCGGATCGGGAAGGCATAGATTCGGCGCGGAGTCTGGCCGTACTCAAACAGCTTCTTCGTATTGACATCTTCAAAGAGGAGCAGCGTCCGCTGCGGATGCGCCTCGTTCTGATCGAGCAGCGCATGGTGGGACGGATGCCCCTCTTCCACGGCGGTAACGCAGCTATCCACGCTCAGGAAGTCCATGGCAATTGCCTTGAGCTTTGGGAACGCCTCGCGCAGATAGACTGCGGCTGCCTTGCTGAAGCATGGGAAATCATCGATAAACCGCTTTGGCTCCGTCGCGCGCAGATCCGCATAACCGGAGTAGATAAGCAGGATGTCCGCCTCTCGAAGCTGTGCTTCATACGGCTTCAGATCCTCCACCAGCACGCGACCGCTCTTTCCCTTCGGAATATGGAGCAAAAGCGGATGTTCATACAGGAAATCTTCCGCCGGGATCTGGTCGATGGTGCGGCCGTTGGGGTCAAAGTGACGCGGCGCGTCGACGTGGGTACCGTTGTGCATATGGTGGCAGATGGTAGAGGTGTTGCAGATGTCGCCGCGCGAGGTGGAAAGATCCAGCACGACGGAATCATTGGGGTTTGTCGGCCATTTCGGCTCCTCCGGCCCAAAGGGATAGCTCAATTCCAACAGCATGTCAAGACTTCCTTTCCATTTCAAATCGGCCCGTGTCGACCCAGAGGCCGATCGCGGGATTTGGGATATAATAGATCTCTTCGCCGTCTGGCATTGTCTGGAAACCCGGACGCAGCACGATAGGATCATAGCGCTGCGCCGCCTGCTCATATGTCACGGCCTCATAGCCCACGGCCCGGACGGGCTCGATCATATCCGGCTCAACCGCGTAGATCACACGGAAGCGCCCCTCAACCGCACTTTGCAGCATGTGCGCCGCCGCGCCCATGTTCTCGCGCAGGTCGCAGTTTTCCGGCTTTTCAAAGGCCTCCATCAGCTTTTTTCGCTCATGGTAGCCATATTTGCGGAGCAGTGTGTCAATCGTGGTGTCCTCGCCGAACATGCGAAGTCCCTTGGCCAGAATGATCAGCTCCCCGCCCGGCTCCATTGCCATGCAGGTGCGGAACAGAGCCTTATTACCGAGCCAGGTACTTTTAAACTCCTCGGGATCGAGATAGGCCACGCATTTTTTCAGTCCGCGCGGCAAAAACGTCATATTATGCCGCTGCGCCAGCACGATGGCCGCCTCCAATCCCGCGCGGCTCTCACTGAAAAAGATGCCGTGCATCCGATGTACGCCATCCGGTACGGTGCAGACCGTGAGCACGAAGAGAATCGGACGATCCGCGAGAAAATGTTCGTATGCGTAGTCAAACAGCTCGCGCACCGGCGTGTGGTCCCGGCCCAAAATCCGTTCCGGTCCATAGAGCGCACCGAGCATATGGCTCTTGTTGATCATGTCGCTGCCGCCGACCCCGACAAAGAGGTTTTTCGCATGGTTTGCCATGCCGACAACCACATGCGGAACCACCTGACCCAGGGAAATGATCAGATCATAGCCGGGATCCATCACGCGGCGGTTGACCTCCACGTCGATGGGCTCCGTCCAGAGCCCGCCGCTCTTTTCCGCCAAAAACGCCCCCGGAACCTCGCCGAGCCGGACGACATCATGCCGCCAATCGTGCACCAGAAAGCGTTCCCATGGGATATCGCCGAACATCACTTCGGCCTCCTCCCGCGTGAGAGGCTGGTGCGTCCCAAGCGCGGGCAGCACATCCACCGCACAGCCGCGCGACGTCAGCAGATGATAATAGCGGTTCGTGATCGGTCCGCAGCCGGAGTTCAGCCGGGTAAAATCCGGTGGAATGAGCAGCACCTTCCGCAGCGTCCGCCCCTCCAGCGAGGCCTCGATGGCCGCGTTCAGCTCCTCTGGCGCAATGCCCTGCGGGCCGTTTTCATACAGGTAATGCTCCATGGCTCAATAGGTTCCGGTGCAGGGCTGGCCGGTATGGCAGGTAATGCCGCCGTCGATCGGCAGATTGATGCCGTTGATGAAATCCGACTCGCGGGAGGCCAGGAACACGCAGGCATTGGCAACCTCAACGGGGTCGGCAATGTGGTGCACCGGGTAGGCATCGCAGAAGGCCTGTTCCGAACCGGGGACGCTGTCGAAGGTATGCTGCGCAATATCCGTGCGGATGACGCCGGGGCAGACCGCGTTGACGCGGATGTTGTCGTTGGCATAATCCAGCGCGAGCGAGCGCGTAAAGTTCGTCACGGCGCCCTTCGCCGTGTTATAGGCACACATGGCATAGTCCGCGCGGATGCCGGAGACGGAAGACATGTTGATAATCGAGCCCCAACCGGCCTCGAGCATCTGCGGCAGGAAGTAGTAGCACATCAAATACACGCCGCGCAGGTCGATTCCCATGATGCGGTCCCAGTCCTCAGGACGGGTGTCAAGCAGCTTCCCGGCCAGATTGATGCCGGCGTTGTTGAACAGGATCTCGCAGAGGCCGAACTCCTGCTTGACGTAGGCGGCAAGCTTCTGAATGTCGGCCTCGCTGCTGACATCGCAGGTCACGAAGCGGACATTTTCCGCCAGACCTTTTTCCGCCAGCTCTTGCAGCAGGGCATCCACTGAATCGCGGCGGTGTCTTGCGCAGAACACAACCTTTGCGCCCTCTTCAGCGAAGCGTTTGGCGGTGGAAAGTCCAATTCCGGAGCTGCCGCCGGTCACGACGGCGACTTTATCTTTCAGTCTCATGGTGCCTCCTTTTTTGTGCCCGCGCCGCGAGAGCTCGCAGCGCGGGGATCTTTTTAATTTTGAACGTGCAGCGCATGCTGCGGATCATTTTGCCGCTTCCAGCGCGGTTTGAACCGCCGCGGCGCAGGTGATCTCGCCGAACTGCGGGAGGATGTAGCGGATGCCGAACTCATGCATCTCCTGCGTCCATGAGGCGCAGCAATCCTCTACAATATGGATGTTGTAGCCCAGCTCCGCGCCATAGCGCGCCGTGCTGTCCACGACGAAATTCGTCGCAACGCCGCAGAGATAGAGCTCCGTGATTCCCTTGGCACGAAGGATCTGGTCGAGTGTGGTATAGGAAAACGCGCTGGTGTTGGTGTTTCGGATCAGAATATCCCCCTTCTGCGGGCGGATGATGTCCGGATTCTCCGTCCCCCAGGTGTCCACCAGGAACGAATGAGTCGTGCGGGAATCCGTGCAGATCGGCAGATTGTGGTCGCCAAGCTCCGGGTACCCCTCCGAGAACATGTTATTTACATAAAACACCTGCATTCCAGCCGCGCGCGACGAGGCCAGAAGATCGCGGATGCGGGGCAGAATACCGCGCCGCTCCACCTCGGCAAAAGAACCGCAGTGATTATAAAGCCCCTTGGCGTCCACGATGTCATTCTGGCAGTGCATCACAAGGATTGCGCTCCGTTTTGCCTCCATTTCCTGCTTCCCTCCTCAGCGCTGTACGCGTCCGCTTCCATCACCGCTCATCAGCTTCTGCACGTCCGACACGTCGACGCGGTTGAAGTCGCCGATGATGGAGTGCTTCAGGCAGCTTGCCGCAACGGCAAACTCGAGCGCGCTCTGGTGGTCTTCGTAGTGGTTCAGACCGTAGATCAGGCCGGCCGCGAAGGAATCGCCGCCGCCGACGCGGTCGATGATATCGGTCATCTCATAGTGGCGGGAGAGCAGGAAGCTCTTCCGGTCGTTCAGGCAGGCAGCCCAGCCATTGTGGTCGGCGCTGACGCTCTCGCGCAGCGTAATGGCGATGAGCTTCATATTGGGGTAGGTCTCAAGAACCTTGTCCGACAGCGCCTGATACTTAGCCGTATCCAGCTTGCCGCTCTCCACACAGACATCAGCGGTGATGCCGAGCGATTTCTGTACGTCCTCTTCGTTGGCGATCGCCACATCGACGTATTTTGCGATCTCACGCATGGCCTCGGAGGCCGTCACGCCGTATTTCCAGAGATTCTTGCGGAAGTTGAGGTCGCAGGAAACCGTCACGCCCATCTCATGCGCAACGCGGACGCTCTCTTTCGTCAGCTCCAGTGCGCTGGCGGAGATGGCGGGGGTGATGCCGGTGACATGATACCAACCGATGCCCTCAAAAGCTTTGTGGAAGTCGATGCTGCCGGGCTTGGCCAGCGCGATGGCGGAATAGGCGCGGTCATAGACCACCTTACTGGGCAGCTGGTTGGCGCCGGGCTCCAGGAAATAGGCGCCCATGCGGCCCTCGCCGCGCTGAATCTTCGAAACGTCCACGCCGAAACCACGCAGTTCGCGGATGCAGGCGTCGCCGATGGCGTTGGCCGGAAGGACCGTCAGATACGCGACGTCCTCGCCGAAATTGGCCAGGGAAACCGCCACATTGGCCTCGCCGCCGCCGAAGGTGACTTCCATCATGTTGGACTGGAACAGGCGCTCATGATAGGGCGCCTTATAGCGGAGCATGATCTCTCCGAATGTCAGATAACGCATACTGTTTCTCCTTACTGCCGGACCAGATGAACCGCAAAGCCGCCGAAGCTGTCCTTCAGATAGGCCGCAATCATTTTGCCGTTTTTATATTTGATACTCTCGGGATCCGTTTCAAAGCCCTTGCTGCGCAGATACGCAATGGCCCGCTCCACATTGCAGGTTGTGACCGCAATATGGCCCATTTCGCCGCGGAAGGGCGTCTTCATCACTTCGACGCCGCTGGAGGCAAAGATCGAGCTGTTGCCCTCCTTCGCCGCGAAGCCAAATGCCTTTTCAAACTGTGCCGCAACTGCGCCCGCACAGGCCGCGTCCGCATTATTGATGCCAACATGTGCCACGCGGAAGCCCATTGCGGCCGCGACGGCCTGCTCGCAGAGCGCGGTGATCTTTTCATAGTTCCCCGCCGTGACGTCTGCCTTCGGGCAGATCCAGCTGCCGCCGACCGCATGGATGAAGTCAGCGCTGAGGAACTCTGCGGCATTGTCCGCATTCACGCCGCCGGTCGGCATGAACTTCAGTCCGACAAACGGCGCGGCCAGCGCCTTCATGCCCTTCAGGCCGCCGTAGACATTTGCCGGGAAAAACTTGACAATCTTGATGCCGTATTCCATGGCGCGCATGATCTCCGTCGGCGTCACGCAGCCGGGCAGATACGGAATGTTGTTCTTGGCGGAATAGTCCGCCATCTCCGCGCTGAAACCAGGAGAGACAATGAACTTTGCGCCATGATCCAGGCAGCGTTTTTCTGCCTCAAGATTCAGCACCGTACCGGCACCGACGATCTCATCCGGGCAGGCCAGCGCGACCTTTTCGATCGCGCCGAGGGCTGCGGGCGTACGCATGGTGATTTCGATGGCGTTGATCCCGCCCTTGGCCATGGCCTGCGTCGCGGGAACTGCGTTTTCTTCCTGCTCGATGACCGCGACGGGCACAATCCCGCACAGTCCGAGCTGTTCCATGATATCCATCTCTTTCCCTCCGATCAAATGGCACCGATGTCGCTGTAGGCCTGCTGCAGGGAGGAACCATTCTGCAGGCGGCGGCGAACCTCATCCTCTTTTTCAATGGTCTTCAGGGACTCGTCGATGACCTCCTCCACGACTTCCTTCGGAATGATGACAACGCCGTCGATATCGCCGAAGATATAGTCACCCGGGCGGATGGTCACGCCGTCGATGATGACGGGAATCTGGCACTCATTGATCTCGCAGCGGCCCTTGGAGGTCAGCGGGTTCTTGCCGCGGAAGAAGAGCGGGAAATCCATCTTCTTAAGCTCTTTCATATCGCGGGCATAAGCATCGAGCAGAACGCCGGCACCCTTGCGGCCCTTGACCGCCGTGGCAAACAGCTCTCCAAAGACAGCGCAGTTATAGTTTCCGCGGGTGACGAGCACATAGATCTCGCCCTCGCCGAGCTGATCGACGACCTTGCACTGAGCGGTCAGCGGATCCTTCGGCATGGAATAGACCTCGGTGCCGATGCTGGTGAAGGCCGGCCCGAAGATCACTGTGTCGTCATTGAGTCCGGCGATGTTGTTGCTGAGCGCCTGATGGCGATAGCCCTTCTGGTCGAGCACATCGCAGAGAATGCCGCAGTACAGTGTCTTCTTCAGATAGTCGATACGATCATCGTATTTCATGATAATTTCTCCTCTGTATGTAAGTATTTATAATGTATTTTGTTGTGATTTCCGGACTTCCGCTTATTCCGGGAAGTATTCGTCATAATTCAGCCCGACGTACTGCCCAATGCTGCGCAGCTCGTCGACCGTCTTGTCGCTGACAGGGATACCGGTCTTCAGCTTCTCCTGCATTGACTCCATTTCCTTTTCGCCGTGCGTGTAGATCCGTTCATGGCCTTCGGCCTTGGGGCTCTCGCGCAGCTCGCGAAGCAGCGTGCTCATCCGGTCTTTGATCTCCGCCTTGTCGCCGAACATGCCGTAGTCGATTGCGAGGAAGCCGAACGAGGTGTCGCCCATGCCGCCATTCATCACATGCGGCGAGGTGTGGCCGCCAGAGAGGATGCTGGTGCAGATCTCGGCGATGATGCCGAACCCGTAGCCCTTATGGGAGCCGGTGTCCATCGACTCTCCGCCGATGGGGAAAATGCCGCCGAAGGTCTTGGCGTTGATGTTGTCGAGAACGTGCTGTGCGTCGTGGCAGGTCTTGCCGTATTCGTCGGCCGCCCAGCCGTCTTTCAGCGGCTCGCCGCGCTTGTTGTAGATCTCGATTTTGCCGCGCGGGACCACCGTCGTGGCCACGTCAAACCAGAAATCATACGGATCGGCGGGCATGCAGAGCGCCAGCGGGCTGGTGCCGAGCATGGGTTTCTTGCCGAAGGTCGGGATGGCGATGGCCTCGGTATTTGTCGAGCTGGCGCCGAGCAGATCTTCGCGGGCCGCCATCTTTGCATAATAGCCGGCGATGCCGTAGTGGTTGCAGCGGCGAACCGTCACAGCGCCGAAGCCGTGCTCCTTCGCCTTGGCAATGGCCATGCGCATCGCCATGGTGGCCGTGGTCTGGCCCATGGTGCGGTCGCCGTCGATGACGGCAGAGAGCTTGGTCTCATGTACGATCTCCGGCTTGGCCTTCGGATCGACCAGATTGCGGATGATGGAATTGTGATAGCGGATCATGCGCTGAATGCCGTGCGATTCAATTCCATAGAGGTCCGCCGTCAGAATAACGTCTACAATGCACTTGCATTCCTCCGGTGTAAAGCCATGGCGGAGGAAGACCTCCTCGCAGTAGGCCCGTGCCCGGTCGACGGGCAGATAACGGTAGCTCATGGTAAACCCTCCTAAAACGATAGTCCGTTGCGGCCAGTGGCCGTTTTCTGCTTTCATTATATGGACGTGCCCGCGGCGCTTCAATTCAGATTGATTCGCAAAACTTTTAGAATAATTGGATGTTCCTTCCCCCGGCGCCGAAAATAATGTGGAACGCGGAATTGACGAACCGGCGAAAAAGCATTATGATTAAACACGTCGAAAGCTGTCGCCTCCGCGACCGCCATTCCGCCGTCCGTTTCCGTCAGAAAGGAGCCAAAATGAAGAAAAAGCGCCTGATCGTGATCCTGGCCGTAGTATGCCTGCTTGCTGTGGGCTGTACGCTCATTTTCATCCTGCAGCACGAGCATGCAGAGGCGACCGACACGGATTCCAAGCCGGTGCGCGTGGCCTTTTCCCTGGCGGAGGGCTCCAACCAGTGGAGCAACGCCTTCTATGAAGAGCTGGTCGCAGCGGCGGAGCGGACAAAGATGGAGCTCATTTACGACGAACCGACCGAAAACACTGCCGAATGGCAGCGAAAAAATATTGCAGAGCTCCTGGCCCAGGACGTGGATTATCTGATCGTGCTGCCGCACGACACGCAGATGATCGACGAGGTTGCTGCGCAGGCAAAGGCCGCCGGTGTCCGGACCATTTTGATCTCCAGCAGTAAAAAGGCAGATCCCCGCTGCGATGCAACCGTGTTGATCGACTTTGCGCTCGAGGGGCGTCTGTGCGCGCGTATTCTGGCGGAGCTTGCCGGCGAGCAGGAATGCCGCGTTCTGGAGATCCTGGGCCCGGAAAACTCGCAGATCGCGGCCGCCCGCTCGCAGGGCTTCCGCGAAGAGCTGGCCAAACACCGCAACCTTAAACTCACCGCGCATGTGCAGGGCAGCAACAGCCGCATCTCCTCGAACAATGCCGTCGCGGAATATATCAGCAGCAACTACGCAGCCGCGCCCTTTGATGCTGTGTTTGCCTGTTCGGATGACGATGGCCTCGGTGCGCTGCAGGCGCTGCGCAACGCGGGACTGCGTCCCGGTGTCGACGTCAGTCTCTTGTCGATCAACGGCACGCAGGACGCGATGAAGGCCATCGCGGCAGGCGAATACAACGCAACCGTGCGCAGCGGAAAATTCATCGGCGAAGTTCTGTTCGGAATCGTAGGCCGGATGGAATCCGGTGATTTCAGAAGCCGTTATTTTGTCCTGCCCTCCCGTGTATACTCCACGCAGACCGATTTTTACTGGCTGCAGGAAGCCATGTGGGCCTGAGGTATTGCCATGAACGAACAAACCACACAGCGTCCATACCGAAAATCCATCACGCAGCAAATGCGTATCTGGTTTTTGTTGCTTGCCCTCCTCCCGGCCATCACGTTCGAGGTTATCACCGCCGCAATCCTGATCAAGGCGCAGCGCTCGGAGGTCGTGCGAAGTACAGAAGTCGAGGTTGAGTCTGTGCTGCGGCAGATGGAGAGCATTTTTGTCTGTGCCAAAAACACCTGCGCCAGCCTGCAGGACAACGCCGTCTTCCAGCAACGCATGCGCAACGCCTATTCCTCCGATCAAGTGCGCTTTTCTGAGGAGCTCGAGGCCAATTTCGACCTGGAGACCATCGTCAGCAGCCAGGATTTCATCTACGGCATCTATCTGCTCGGGACAAACGGCTTCCTCTGCAAGTCGAACACCGCCGCCTTCCGCTACCGCAGCTTCAGCAGCATGCGCTGGTTCACGCAGACGCTGCGCGCCCAGCAGGATCGCTGGTATGGCGTGAGGGACAAGAGCTACGTCGTCGAAAGCGCGCGCCGCCAGGTGCTCACCTACTGCACGCCCTATTTTGACCACGCCACCGGTCAGCCAAACGGTGTCATGATCGTGGATATTGACGGTGCGCAGCTGAAAAACCTTTTCAGCAAAAATGTCACACACGACGGCGTCTTTCTCCTCCTCGACGAAGACTACGACGTCGCCTTCCGCACGGAAGATGCGCAGATCTCCTCCGAGGATACCGCCTCCATCATCAGCGATATCCGCGCCCACGAGTCCGCGCTCTCCAGCGACAGCTCCGTCCTCATCAGCGGTGGGCGCTTCCTGTCCGTCGCCAAGCGCACGCCGGTAAACAACTGGCTCCTGGTCGGCAGCATCCCCACAAACTATCTAAACCGCACCCTGCAGCCGCTTTTGTTTACGATCGCCTTAATGACGCTGGCCATCGCCGCCATCTCCATCCTCGGCGCGACCTACTATTCCCGCCGCTTCACCCAGCCGATCCTGACCCTTCAGGAAGCCATGAGGGCTGTGGAAGAAGGCGATCTCAGCATCAGCCTGATGCCCTCCGGTGAAAACGAGATTGCCCAGCTCACCAACAGCTTCAACCACATGGTCATACAGATGCAGGAACTGGTGAACTCAATCTATGAGAGTCAGTCCCTGCTCCGCCGGCAGGAATTCCAGGCGCTCCAGGCGCAGATCAACCCGCATTTTCTCTATAACTCCCTCGATTCCACCGTCTGGCTGCTCCGCCTCGGCCGCAGCGACGATGCCATCGTGATGCTGCAAAATCTCACCACGCTCTTCCGCATCGCACTCAGCAAGGGGCGCGAGATTATCCTGATCCAGGCGGAATTGCAGCATCTGCAGAGCTACATCACCATCCAGAGCATTCGCTACAGTAAATAATTCAGCGCGGAGATTCATTGCCCGGAGGCGCTGAAAAACTATCTGACGCCCAAGCTCGTCCTCCAGCCGCTGGTGGAAAACGCGATCTACCACGGCATCTCCGTAGAAAAGCCCAACATCCATATCCGCGTCGTGATCGCCGAAGAGGGCGGCAATATCCGCTTCACTGTACAGGACAACGGCACCGGCATGTCCGAAGAGGAGCTTGCACGGCTGCGGGCGAGCGTAAACACCAAGCCGGAGCGCGCCGATCTCAACGAGACGCGCGGCGGCTATGGCCTGCACAACATCAACGAACGGATCAAGATCTACTATGGCCCGGACTATGGCCTCACAATCGACTCCGAAGCCGGCGTCGGTACCATGGTGAGCCTTGTGATCCCCAAACGGAGCGGCACACAGGCACAGCCAAACAATCAATTGAAAAAGGAGAGCGGAAATGTATAAAGCGATACTCTGCGACGACGATGAGATCATTGCACAGGGCCTTTCCGCCCTGATTCCGTGGAACACGCTCGATATCTGTCTCTGCGGCACCTACAACGACGGTCTGGCCGCAAAAAAGGCCCTCGACCGCGAGGCGATCGACATTGTCATCAGCGATATCCGAATGCCGTTTCTCGACGGCCTGGAGCTCACCCGGCTGGCCAAGGAACAGCGCCCCGAGACCAAAATCATCCTCATCAGCGGCTACGACGATTTCCGCTATGCGCGCGAGGCATTGAAGCTCGGCGCAAGCGACTACCTGCTCAAACCCATCAACGAGGAGGAGCTCATCGCGCTTTTAAAGCGCACCGTCGAGCAGCTGCAGGTGCAGAAGCAGCAGGAAAGCATCCTCTCCTACGGCGAAACCAGCAAGCGCGTGGATATGCTCCGCTGCCTGGCCTATGAAGGAAACTCCAGCTTCGTAAACCGCTTTGGCGAGGCCGCCCTGGGCGAGCTCGAGGGGCGGCAGTGCGTGGCAGTGGTCAGCCTCATCGACGAATACGAGAACTTCGCGCAGCGGTATAACCGCGACGAGATTCAGGACATTGACCAGGACTTCCGCCGCTGCGTGGAAAATCCAGAGTTCCCGCTGACGGTGATTGAAAAATTCGGTGGCAACATTGTCAGCATCCTGCAAGCCTCCAGCGCAGCCGGCGTGCTGCACGCACGGCAGCAATACTGCGACCGGCTGCATGTCGCCTTCCGGACGCTCTATCCCGCGCTGAGCGTCACCATCGCCGCCAGCGCCGCACACCCCTGCGCCGAGCTGCAAACCGCTTTCACCGAGATGTCACAGGCCATCAAAGAGCGGTTTGTCCGCCCCGCCGGATCGGACATCTTCTATGAGAGCATCGATCTGAACGTGAACGCGCAGAAAAATTCACTCGATAACGTTGCCATCGTCAACGCCATCATCAGCGCCATCCGCCTCGGCGACCGCGTGGAGTGTGAGCGCGAGATCGCGCTGCTCCAGCAAAAGCTCTCGCTCATCGGCGCGGAGTCCATCATGCTGATGCGGCTTCTGGTTGGAAATATCTTCCTCAGCGTGATCAAGGATCTGCAGCAATACGGCATCAATCTGCGCGAAATGGGCATCGACTATGTTCAGGAATATCAAAACACTTCCTCACAGCAGACGCTCGACGCGGCAATGAAGGAGATGCTCGGCTGCATCATGCGCATCATCGACGCCGTGGAGCGCAACCGGCAAAAGAGCAATACGAAGGCCATCGCGCAGGCCTGCGAGTATATCGAGGCACATTATACGGACCACATGCTCGTCATCGACGAGGTCGCCGAGCATGTCCACTTCAGTCCCAGCTATTTCAGCGTCATCTTCAAGCGCGAAACCGGACAGTCCTTCACAGATTACCTCATCAAGCTGCGCATCCGGAAATCGCAGGATCTCATGCTCTACTCCGACCTCAAGATCCACCAGATTGCCACCGCCGTCGGCTATGACACCGCGGCCTATTACAGCACCGCCTTTAAAAAAGAGACCGGCATGTCGCCGATCGAGTATAAAAAACAACATCTCCAGGCCGACCGGACGCAAAAATAAGCGCCAGCCGGCCCGGCCTCTCTTTCGCGTTTCTCCGGTTTTCCAAAATTTCCTTTCAAAATGCTTTTTTCGCCATCCAATTATTTTGAAAGGAATGCAATTGAAAATCGATGTACGCGCCCGGCGAAATATGCTATCGTTTTTACAGGCCAATTCCCACGGCCAAACATTCAAAAACGGAGGATCAACCATGAAAAAGTTCATCGCGCTTTTCCTTGCACTTGTGATGCTGATGGCACTGGCCACCGGCTGTGCATCGAGTTCCCAACCGTCGAACGACGCGGCATCCAACGACACCGCCGCTTCCAGCTCCGGTGATGCCGAAAAGGACACCACCGCAGACACCACCGCAGACACCGCTGCGGACGCCGCCCCTGCCGGCGGTTACAAAATCGCGCTCTGCAACAACTCCATGAGCGAAACCTGGCGTGTCCAGATGGTCGCCGAATTCGAGCAGGCCGCCGAGGCCTACAAGGCTTCCGGTGTCATCTCCGAGTATTATGAAACCAATTCCGACTCCGACGCTTCCAAGCAGATCGCCGACATGGAAGACCTCATCGCCAAGGGCGTTGACGGCATCCTGATCGCCCCGCAGAACCCGACCGCCCTCAATGATGTCATCAGCGAGGCCATGGACGCCGGAATCAAGGTCGTCGTGTTCAACAGCTACGTCGACTCCAGCTTCACCAACTACACCGCCTACGTCAACCAGGACGGCAAGGAATTTGGCAAGATCAACGCGCAGTTCCTCGTCGACGCGCTGGGCGGCAAGGGCAAGATCATCCTTCTCCAGGGCGTTGCGGGCAACTCCGTCTGCATCGAGCGCTTGGAAGGCGCCAAGAAAGTCTTCGACCAGTATCCCGACATTGAGATCGTCGGCGAAGCCAACGGCAACTGGGACTACGCTGACGGCAAGGCCGCTACCGAGGCCCTCCTCTCCGCGAACCCCGAAATCGACGGCGTGTGGTCGCAGGGCGGTGCCATGACGCAGGGCGCGATCGACGCCTTCGTCGCCGCTGGCCGTCCGCTGGTTCCGATGTCCGGCGAAGCCGGCAACGGCTTCCTCGCCTCCTGGATCAAGTATCAGGGCGTTGACAAGTTCGACTCCGTCGCGCCTCTGTACGACACCGGCATCGTGGTCGACGCGCTCGACATCCTCGTCCGTGCCCTCAACGGCGAAACCGTGGAAAAGACCAACATCCTTCCGATGGATTCTATCACTGCCGACACCGTCTCGCAGTACTACCGCGAGGATCTGCCCGATTCCTACTGGGCCGGCTCCCGCCTGTCGGATGAAAACCTGAAGAAGCTCTTCGAAAACTAATCGACGAATGTGCGCAGGCAGGCCTCTGGCATTTTGCCGGGGGCCTGCTTCCATCCGGCGCCACAAACGCGCCGCTGATACTAAGGAACATGGAAGGAGGCCTCCGTATGTCAGAACCCATTCTGAAAATGGAGCACATTACGAAACGTTTTGCAGGCATCACCGCGCTGGACGACGTCTGCTTTTCCTGCGAACCCGGAAAAATTCATGTACTCGCCGGCGAAAATGGTGCCGGTAAGAGCACCATCCTGAAAATTCTCGCCGGCATTTACCCGCCCGATGAGGGCAAAATCATTCTGCGCGGCAAGGAAGTCCAGTTCTCGAACCCCATCGAGGCGCAAAACGCCGGCATCGCGATGGTCTTCCAGGAACTGACGCAGATCAATGAACTCACCATCTTCGAAAATGTCTTCCTCGGCAAAGAGCCGCACCGCGGCGGTCTGATCGACCGGCAAAAGCAGATGCAGCTGCTCCAGGAATACATGGACAAATACGATCTGCAGATGAATCCCTCCGCTATCGTCGACCGCCTGAGCGTCGGCCAGAAGCAGTTGGCCGAAATTCTCAAGGCGCTGGTCAAAAACCCGGATATCATGATCCTCGACGAGCCGACCTCCGCGCTGACCACGGAAGAGGTGCAGATTCTCTTCCGCATCATGCGCAAGCTGGCCGAAGAAGGCAAGGCCGTCATCTTCATCAGCCACCGCATGGAGGAAGTCTTTGAAATCGGCGACGAAATCACGGTCTTCAAGGACGGCCACTTCATTGACTGCTGCCCCGCCGCCTCGCTGACGGTAGAAACGCTGATCAGCAAGATGATCGGCCGGACGCTCAGCGACGTCTTCCCTCCCCATTGCGAAGCCTCGGGTGAGCTTTTGCTGAAGGTTTCCGAATACCAGTTGACGGCAAGCTCCAACCCCATCAACTTTGAACTCTACCGCGGCCAGATCATCGGCATTGCCGGTCTCGCCGGTCACGGCCAGACGGAGCTCATCAACTCCCTCTCCGGCCTCTATCGGATCCATTCTGGCAGTGTCCAGCTCTCCGGCAAGCCGCTGCGCCTGACAAGCAGCACCCGCGCCGTCCACGCCGGCGTTGCCCTCGTTCCCAGCGACCGCAAGCAGGAAGGCCTGATGCTCCAGCGCAGCATCCGCGATAACATCGCCATCGGCTCTATCGACCGCCGCAAAAAGCTCGGTCTTTTTGTCGACAAACAGGCCGAGCGCGACCTGGTCGGCCAGTATCAGGAAAAGCTGCGCATCAAAATGTCCAACCCTGCACAAGCTGTCATGGAGCTCTCCGGCGGCAACCAGCAAAAGGTCGTCCTCGCCAAAGAGCTGGCCATCAATCCCAGCATCATCCTCTTCGACGAGCCCACCAAGGGCATCGACGTCGGCAGTAAGCGTGAGTTCTATTACATCATGCGCGAACTTGCCGATCAGGGTGTCGCTGTCATCATGTACTCCTCCGATCTCATGGAGGTCATCGGCATGAGCGACAAGGTGCTCGTCATGTACGAAAACAATGTCACCGCGCAGCTTACCGGCGCGGACATTACCGAAGAAAACATCATGCGCAACGCCATGGGCGTTGACAGTGTGAAGGAGGCGTAGTCGTATGAAGGAAAAATCCACGGTTTCTGTGCCGCGCCTGCGCGGTGCAGACTACACCTACCGCTATTTTCACCAATGGTTCATCGCCATCTTCACGGTGCTTGCCATCGCGGTGATGTGCTGCGTGTCTGAAAGCTTCCGCAGCGCCTATAACCTCGGCAACCTGATGAACACCTGTTTCCCCCTGATCCTCGCCGCGCTCGGGCAGTTCATCATCATCCTCACCTCCGGCATCGACCTGTCCATCGGCAGCGTCCTCACGCTCGGCAACTGCGTGAGCGTCTACTTCATGACCAAGTATCAAACCGGCACCGGCCTGGCCCTCGCCATCATCATGACGGTTCTCGTCGGCCTGGCCTGCGGCGCGATCAACGGCCTCTTCGTGGCCAAATTCCGCCTGCCGTCCATCATCGTCACCATTGCAACCAGCGCGGTCTTCCAGGGCATGGCCCTCGTTGTCATGCCGGAGCCGGGCGGAACCGTCTCTCAGGCGCTTAAAACCGTGCTGAAATGGAAGGCCTTCAAGCTCATTCCCCTGACGTTCTTCCTGGCGGTGCTCGCCGTGGCCCTGTTGCTGATCCTGACGAACAAGACCTCCTTTGGCCGTTCGCTGCGTGCCATCGGCGGCAACGAAAGCGCGGCCTACGGAAGCGGTATCCGTGTGGAGCGTACCAAATTCCTGGCCTATGTGCTTGCAGGGCTTCTCGCGGCGCTCAGCGGTCTCTATCTCTCCGCCCGTACCAGCACCGGCGACCCCAACATTGGCAACAACTACACGATCTACTCCATCAGCGCCACCGTCGTCGGCGGCACAATGATGAGCGGCGCAGTCGGCCAGTCCTATGGCACGGCATTCGGTGCAGTCATCATCTTCCTGGTCAATAATGTGCTGAATATGCTCGACGTGAGCGCCTATTATCAGTACATGGTGCAGGGCGCCGTGCTCGTCTTCGCGCTGATTGTCGGCAGCTTTGAAAGCCGCCGGAAAAACTGAGAGGAGGAGCGCGCACTATGACAAACGCAAAACCGAAGACCAATATTCTCCGCAGTCTGAAAGTAAACTTCAACCAATATGCCGTCTATCTCTTCCTGGTCCTGATTCTGCTGCTTGCACAGCTCTATTCCCCGACCTATCTGCAGCTGACGCACATGATGGGCGTGCTTCGTCTGGCCTCGTTCATGGGCATGGCTGCCATCGGCCAGACCATCGCGATCCTCTCCGGCGGCATTGACCTGTCCATCCCCTACACGATCTCCTTCGCCTACATCCTGGCCGCGCAGTATATGGACTCCTCCGACGCCAATATCCCCGTTGCGATCCTGGTCTGCCTGATCCTCGGCGTGATCATCGGCACAATCAACGGCCTGGGCGTCTGCCTGCTGAAGATTCAGCCGTTTATCATGACCCTCGGCGTTGGCACCATCGTACGCGGCACCTACATGATCTGGACGAAGGGCGCACCGAAGGGCTATACCGCGCCGCTCATCATGACCATCGCCAACGGGAGCGTCGGCCCTGTCCCCTACATCGTCATCGTCTGGGCCATCCTCGCAATTCTGGCCGTGGTGCTCCTGCAATGTACACCGTACGGCAAAAAGGTCTATGCCGTCGGCAGCAACCCCAAGGCCGCGCAGTTCTCCGGCATCAATGTCAAATCCGTTCAATTCAGCGTCTACATCCTCTCGGCGGTTGTGGCCTGCATCGCGGGCTTCTTCCTGATCGGCTTTACCAAGGAGAGCTACATCGACGCCGGCATGAGTTATGACACGGCGGTGGTCGCAGCCGTCATCATCGGCGGCACGTCCATCCGTGGCGGCAAGGGTGGCTATATCGGCTCCGCCGCCGGCTCGATCATCATGATCGTCTTTACCGATTTCCTGCAGATT
This sequence comes from uncultured Eubacteriales bacterium, assembly GCA_900555665.1. GTDB lineage: Bacteria > Bacillota > Clostridia > Oscillospirales > Oscillospiraceae > CAG-170. Next base: position 22,362 of record USLX01000019.1, read on the forward strand.
ATCCGTATGTCGGCAGGTCTGCGTCAGGTCGGGCAGGGCCTTTTGATCCTGCTTCTCATTCTGATGTACGCCCGTGAGAGCAAGGTTCGCGTGTAAAGGAGAACAAATCCAATGAAACTCATTGATATTTCCCGCAATCTGTTTGAAGCGCCTAAATACCCCACCGCCCCCGATACTACCTTTGCCCACGTTGGCCGGCTGAAGGACGGAGATGAGAGCAATTTCCACCTCTACTTTTCCAACACGCACGCCGGAACACACGTCGATGCGGACAGCCATTTTGTTCCCGATGGTGACGGCATCTGTGACATGCCGCTGGAGCGGTATTACGGCCCCATCCGTGTCATCACCGTACCGGAGCACTCCCTGCTCAACAAAGAAGACCTCCTGGGCCGTGTGGAGGGTGCAGAACGCATCGCGCTCCACGGCGGCGGCTTCACCTATCTGACGAAATCCGCGGCGGATTACCTGATCGAATGCGGCTGCCGCTGCCTCGTCACAGACGCCTGGAGTCCCGCCCCGCTGGATAATGAAGCGGAAATTCACCGTACCCTGCTCAGCCACCACGTCGGCATCATCGAAAATGTCACACTGGAGCGGGTTGAAGACGGCGACTATCAGCTCATCGCCTTCCCTGTAAACTATGGGCATGTCGATGGTGCACCCGTCCGGGCCGTCCTGGTCGCAGAAGACTAAGGAACCTCTGAATAAATCTCTGGCAGCGGACGACGGATCTTTTCCGCCAATGCTGCGGTTTGAAAAACTTGAAATACACAAAGTATTCCTTCGTTTTCCAAACCTCTCCTTGACGAAAAATCTCCCGTCATCCACAGCCATTGATTGAATCAGAGCTTCCCTAAAACGTAGTAACAAAGGAGTGTTGACTATCATGGATTACGCAAAAGAATCGCTTCGCCTGCATGGCGAGTGGAAGGGCAAAT
>USLX01000020.1 GCA_900555665.1 uncultured Eubacteriales bacterium
CCCGCAGCGCCTCGCTGATCAGGAACGAACGGATGGTCGGATGGTACAGAATCGTCGGGTGGAACTGGATGAACTCCATATTGGCGATCTTCGCCCCGGCCCGGTAGGCCATCGCGATGCCGGAGCCGCAGGCGACGTCCGGATTGCTGGTGTAGAGGTAGACCTTGCCGGCGCCGCCGCAGGCGATGGTGGTGGAGGGGGCGAGGAAGGTGAGGATGTTCCCGCTCTTCACATCGAGCACGTAAACTCCGAAGCAGCGGTTCGGGCCGCCGAGGTCGAGCCGCGAACTGACCACCAGATCGATCGCGACGTGGTATTCGAACACCTTGATGTTCGGCATCGAACGGACCGCTTCGATCATCACCCGTTCGAGCTCCGCGCCGGTGATGTCTCCGGCGTGGAGAATCCGGCGCTTGTGGTGACCGCCCTCCCGGCCGAGGTCGAACTCCTCGGCCTCGTCGGTGTAGCCGAGCTCCCCGCGGGTGGTGAACTTCGCCCCGAGCTCGATCAGCTCCTGAATCGCCGCCGGCCCCGCTTCGACGATGGTGCGGACCGCGCCGACGTCGCAGAGCCCCGCCCCCGCCGTGAGAGTATCTTTGACATGTTCATCGAAGGAATCCAGCCGGTCCATGACGCAGGCGACGCCGCCCTGGGCGAGACGGCTGTTGCACTCGTAGATCTCCCGCTTGGTCAAAACCGCCACGCTCCGCCCGGAGCGCGCCAGATGGAGGGCGCTGGAGAGCCCCGCCAGACCGCTGCCGACCACGATGTGGTCGAACTGCACCGTTTCGTTGATTTTCATTTTTCCAATTCCCGCAGTTGTGAGGCAACTTTCAAAAGCGGGCTCCGCGCCTGTCGAAATCCGGAAAAAAATGTATGCGAAACCGGCTTTTGAAATTGCCTCGGTTGTAAATGTGTAGTAAATTACACCAAAAGCACCATGATTTCAATAATTTTTGAATCGCAATGACGCATTTACCCGATATTTTCATGATTTCGCCTCCCGCCGGCGCCGGCGATCCGCCTGACGAATCGGCGCGGGTCTCCCGGAAGTGCCGCCTGCTGCGGCTCCTGCTGGTTTTTCTCGGCGGAACGCTCTACGCGGCCGCCCTGCCGCCTCTCAACTGGAATCTCCTCGCCTTCCTCACTCTCGTGCCGCTTCTGCTCTACGCAGTGAACAGCTCCTGGCGCGCGGCGGCGTTCGCCGGATGGCTCTGGGGGCTGGGGTGGGCGCTCTTCGCCTTCCGCTTCCTGCGGGAGATCCACCCGGCGGTACCGTGGCTGCTCGCGCCGGTCATTTCGCTCTGGCCGGCGGTCTGGGCGGCGGCGCTGCCGTGGCTCTGGCGGAACAGCCTCTTTCCGGCCGGCGCGGAGGATGGCGGCTTTGCCGCGCGGGAGAAGTTTCTCCACTCCTCCGCGGCGTTCTTCCGGCTGCTTCTCTTCGCCGCCGGCAGCGCCGCGCTCTTCACGCTGCTGGAGTGGACCCGCTCCCGCCTCTTCACCTGGAACGATCTCGGCGTCACCATGTGGCGCAACACCGCGATGCTCCAGATCGCCGCGCTGACCGGCAGTTACGGCGTGAACTTTCTCGTCGCGCTGGCCAACACCGGAATCTTCGCCGCCTGCCGCACCCGCTTCCGCGGGCCGGGACTGCGGGTGATGCTCGCAGTTCTGCTCCTTCTCACGCTGACGATGCTCGGCGGCCTCCTGCGAATCGTGCAGTACGAACCGGTCCGCCCGAACTGGTTCCCGGCGCTGGTGCAGGGGGACATCTCCCAGCGGCGCAACGCCTCGCTCGCCGAGGCGCAGGAGGCGCTCGACGTCTACCTCGCCCTCAGTTGCCGGGCGCCGCAGCTCGCGCCGAAACCGGAGCTGATCGTCTGGCCGGAGAGCGCGGTGCCGGTGCCGTTCCGCTCGACCCATCCGGTGAGCGCCTCCTTCCGGTTCGGCGTCGCCCGGCTGATCGCCCGGACCGGACTGCCGATGCTGATCGGCTCGATCGATTTCGAAGATACGCTCCCCGGCGGCGGCCCTCCCGGCGTGACCAACAGCGCGCTCTATTTCTCCGCCGACGGGAGACTGCGTCACAAATATGACAAAATTCACCGGGTGCCGTTCGGCGAGTACATCCCCTTCCGTTCGCTGCTGCCGGAGTTCCTGATCCGGGCGGTGGATATGAACCGCGACCTCACGCCGGGAGTCAACCCGAATCCGGTCCGGCTGCGCGGCGACGTCCGCGCCGGAACGGCGATCTGCTACGAAGGGGTGTTCGGCTACCTCACCCGCGAGTTCGCCCGGCGCGGCGCCAACGTGCTGGTGGTGCTCTCCAACGACGCCTGGTACCCCGTCAGCAGCGAGCCGGAACAGCACCTGGCCAACGCGGTCATGCGCGCGGTCGAAACCGGCCTGCCGATGGTCCGCTGCGGCAACAACGGCGGCTCCGGCGTGGTGACGCCGCTGGGAGAGTTCACCCAGATTCTGGAGGTGCCCGGTCCGGAAGCGCGGCTCGAACTCCGCCGCGGCCGCGGCATCGCCACCGTCGGAGTCGGCGTCGAACCGGAACCGGCGGAGACCTTCTTCGTCCGGCACGGCGAATGGTTCATCGCGGTGCTGGCGGCGCTCGTGGTCTTCCACGCCGCCGTCGCGCTGATTCAATACCGGAAACGCAAGGAGCGCCTCCTGCGACTTGCCAGGCAACAAGGATCGACATCATGAGAGAAGAGAACCGACCGCTGTGGGCGCCGTGGCGCATCGAATTCATCCGCGGCCCGAAGGAGAAACGCTGTTTTCTCTGCGGCAGCGAAGAGCCCGGAGACCGGCCCGAGGAGCCGCTGATCCTCCATCGCGGAACACACTGTTTCGTCATGCTCAACCGCTACCCCTACAACACCGGGCATCTGCTGGCGGCCCCCTACCGGCACGTCGGCGACCTCGCACTGCTCACCCGGGAGGAGCGGACGGAACTTCTCGATCTCTGCGCGACGGCCGAAGAGGCGCTCCGCCGGGCGATGGCGCCGGAAGCGTTCAACGTCGGCTGCAACATCGGCAAGGCGGCCGGAGCCGGCGTGGCCGACCACCTGCACATGCACATCGTGCCGCGCTGGAACGGCGACAACAACTTCATGCCGGTCCTCGCCGACATCCGCTGTGTGCCGGAGGCGCTCGAGGCGACGGCGGAACTGCTGAAACAACACTGGCCGGAGGCGTGACCATGCGAGTTCAAATCGACTGCTACCCCTGCATTCTTTCACAGCTCTCCCGCCTGGCGAAGATGGCCACGCCCGACCTTGACCGGCAGTACGAACTGGTCCGCCGCATGCTCCGCAAGGTGGTCGACGCCGACGACCGGACCACCCCGCCGGAGTTCGCCAGCTTCTTCAACCGGATCGTCAACGAAGTCTCCGGCATCGAGGACGCCTACCGGGAGGTCAAGGACAGATCCACACAGCTCGGGCTGGAGCTTCTGCCCGAACTGCGGCAGCTCGTCGCCGAAAGCAGCGACCCCTTCGAAGCGGCGGTGCGCCTGGCGATCGGCGGCAACATCATCGACTACGGCGTCAACCCGGAATTCAATCTGCTGGAGGCCGAGGCCGGAATCCGCGAGGTGTTCGACCTGCCGTTCGACCGCGAGGCGTGCGCCGACCTGAAACGCCGGATGGACCGGGCGAAGTCGATCTTCTACATGCTGGACAACTGCGGCGAAGCGGTGGTCGACCGGCTGCTGATGGAGCCCTACGCCGACAAGCTGACCATCGGCGTGCGGGGGCTCCCGGTGCTGAACGACGTCACCCGGCGGGAGGCGAAACTCTCCGGAATCGACTTCGCGCCGATCATCGACACCGGCGACTGCGCGCCGGGGGTGTCGCTCCGCCACAGTTCGCCGGAGATCCTCGACGCGCTCTCCCGCGCCGACCTGGTCATCTCCAAGGGGCAGGGGAACTTCGAATCGCTCGACGAGGAGTTCACCCGTCCGGTCTACTTCCTGCTCCGGGTCAAGTGCAAAGTGGTCGCCGAACGGCTCAACCGTCCGCTCGGCTCGATTCAGATCATCGGGAGAAACTTATGAAAAAACGACTTCTTTTCCTTCCGGCGGCGCTGTTTTTCTGTTGCTGTGCCGCCGCGGCCGGCCGCGACGCGCGCGCCCTCGCCGAAGAGCTGCTGCAGATCAACGGCACCCGGCAGGCGCTGGAGGCGACCGTCGAAGCGTCGCTCCGCCAGCTCGGTTCCGCGCCGGATGATCCCACCCGTCCGGCGGTGGAGCGGTTCGTGCGCAAATGCTTCGCCTTCGACGCGCTCAAGGGGGAGCTGGCCGGGCTCTACCTTAAAAACTACACCCCCGACGAACTCCGTGCGCTGATCGCCTTCTACCGCACCCCGCTCGGGCAGAAGAAGGCGCAGGCCGACGCCCGGATCGGCGCCGCCCTCTCGAAGATCACCAACCGGCGCTTCACCGAGGGGCTCCCCGAACTCCAGAAGGAGCTCAAGGCCGCGGCGAGCTCTGCAACCGCAAAATAAGTTCGCGCAGAAATTTCCAGAAGCGGCCGACCGACGCGATGTCGAGCCGTTCGCCCGGACTGTGCGGATTCTCCAGCGTCGGGCCGAAGGAGAGGATCTCCAGCTTCGGATTGATTCCGGAGAGGATGCCGCACTCCAGCCCGGCGTGGATCACCTTCGACTCCGGCTTTCTCCCGAAGAGTTCGCGATAGAGCGACGCCGCGGTCGAGAAGAGCCGCGAATCCAGCCGCGGCTCCCAGCCGGGATAGGCGTGGCTCACCGACGCCGTCGCCCCCGCCGCCCGGAACCGTTCCGCAATCGCTTCGGTCAGCGCAACGCGTTCGGCGTCGATCTGACTGCGCTGGCTGGTGGCGACGACGAGGCGTTCCCCTTCGCTCCGCACCGCGGCGAGGTTGGAGCTGGTCCGCACCACGCCGAGCGCCGAATCGAACGCCGTCGGACCGTCGGGGCAGCCGGTGAGGGCGTCGAGCACCCGGTCGCGGAACGACTCCTGCCAGACCTGTTCCGGCAGAGGCGCGGATTCCACCTCGATCCGGAACTCCGGCGGCGCGTCGAACTCCCCGGCCACCTCGCGTTCGAACGCCTCCGCCCGGCGGCGGAAGCTCTCGAACGTCTCCGCCGGAAGAGCGCCAGAAACCACCGCTTCGCGCGGAATCGCGTTGTCGCAGGTGCCGCCGTCGAACGAGGCAATTTGAAGTTCGGGCGACTCTTTCAGCAGGCGGGCGAGCAGGCGGATCGCGTTGCCGCGCCGGTCGGCGATGTTGCATCCGGAGTGTCCGCCGGCCATGCCGCCGACCGTGCAGCGGACTCCCGTCATCCCGGCGGAAACCGGCCGGAACGCCGCGTCAAAGGCGAGCGTCAGCCGGGCGCCGCCGGCACAGCCGAGGTAGAGCTCCCCCTCCTCTTCGGAGTCGAGGTTGAGCAGATAGATCCCTTCGAGCATCTCCGGCGAGAGCGCCAGAGCGCCGTTGAGCCCCACCTCTTCGGAGACGGTGAACACCCCCGCCAGCGCGCCGCCGCGCCACGCCGGGTCGAAGAGGAGCGCCACCGCGGCGGCGACCCCGATTCCGTTGTCGGAGCCGAGGGTGGTTCCGGCGCCGGAGACCACCCACTCCCCGCGGATTTCCGGCGGAATCGGGTCGGTGAGAAAGTCGAACTTCACCCCCGGCGCCGTCTGCGGCACCATGTCGAGGTGCGCCTGAAGCAGGACGGCGGGAGCCGATTCGAATCCCGGCGCGGCGGCACGGTCGATCCGGAGATTTCCGGCCGCGTCGCGCCGGACGGCGAGCCCCCGTTCGCGGGCCATGGCGGAGAGCGCCTCCGCCAGCGCCGCCTCGTGCCCGGAGGGGTGCGGAATCGAACAGATCAGCTCGAAAATTTCCCATACCGGCGCGGGCGAAAGTGTATCAAGTTTTTTCATAAAAACGGCCTCCTGTAATATCGGAATTTGTTTTTCAACAAGTTCTTGCAGAAAAAAATATGCTCATCCGTCACTTTTCCGTTCTTTATCCGTCATTGTTCCGTCATTCCCCGGAAAAGCGCGTGGGCGGCCCTCCTCTGCACGCTCTTGCGTAATATAGCTTATTTTCGCATCCCGGGCAAACCGCATCTTGAAAAAAAGCAAACCGATGCTACAGTGTGAACAGGGTATTTTTCTTTCTCATCGCTACAAGCCAACATCAGGAGGAGATGAACATGAAGAAGATGGTTTTCCCTGTTTTGCTCGCACTGCTTTCCGTCGTGGCGCTGCCGCTCTTTTCCGCGGATGTGCCCAAAGGGTGGGGCACCGACTACGACGCGGCACTCGCCCGCGCCGCCAAAGAGAAGCGGCCGGTGCTCGCTCTCTTCACCGGTTCGGACTGGTGCCCCTACTGTGTCCAGCTGGAGAAGAAGGTGCTGAAGGACTCCTCGTTCCAGAAGTTCGCGGAGAAGAACGTCGTACTGCTCTATCTGGACTTTCCCCGCAAAAAACAGCTCGACGCCAAACTCACCGAACAGAATAAGAAGCTCAGAGAGAAATACGGCGTCAGGGGCTACCCCACGTCGCTGCTGCTCGACGCACAGGGCAAAACGATCGGCAAAGTGACCGCCCGCAACGCCAGAGGATACATCCGCGACATCGAACAGCTGGCGAAAAAGGCCCAGAAGATGGACAAGGCGAAAAAATAATCCCGGGAGCTCTGCATGCTGTACCGCTTCTTCTCCCTGCTGGGCGCGTTGTTCGCCGCCGCCGCCGTGACCGCCGCCGCCGTGACCGCCGCCCCCTTCGAGTGGAAGGCCGAAACGGAGGGATCCCGGCTGACGATCACCGCGACCGTCGCCCCGCAGCACTACTTCTACGCCGGAACGCTGGAGATTCAGGTCTCCGGCGCGGACGGCAAAACCCTCTCGCCGAAAACGGCGCCGAAACCGGTCAGTCACGACGATGAGTTCTTCGGCGCGACACAGATCTACCCCGCCGGGAAACATGTCTGGCTCTTCGAGGGCGTCCCGCCCTTCCGGGCGACGGTCTCCTACCAGGGATGCCGGAGCGCGAACGGCGGGGAACCCGCCATGTGCTACATGCCGGAGGATCTCACCCTCGCCGGCGGCACCCCGCCCGCCGAAACACTTCTCGACCAGGCCGTCGATGCGCCGCTCGCACTCGACCGGTTGAAGACGCTCCGCCAGACCACCGGCACCCTCTCCGCTGAAGGATTTCTGCGCTTCCTCGACCGCGCCGAAGGCGGGGCGGCTCCGGAGGAGAAGCCGCTCTTCCACGGCGCTGGAATCTGGTGGATCATCCTCCTCACCCTGCTCGGCGGGCTCGGGCTGAACCTGACCCCCTGCGTACTGCCGATGATTCCGGTCAACCTCGCCATCATCGGCGCGGACGGCGCCGGGCGCGGCACCGGCTTCCGGCGCGGCCTCGCCTACGGCACCGGCATGGCCGCCGCCTACGGCATCCTCGGACTGGCGGTCATCCTCACCGGGGCGCGCTTCGGCTCGCTCAACGCGTCGAGCTGGTTCAACTTCGTCATTGCGGCGGTCTTTTTGATTCTCGCACTGGCGATGTTCGGGGTGTTCAACGTCGACCTCTCCGGGAAACTCAATGTGAAGCCGAGCCGGATCAAGGGCGGCAAAACCGTCGTCGCCTTCGTCATGGGCGCGCTCGCCGCACTGCTGGCCGGCGCCTGCGTCGCCCCGGTGGTGATCGGCGTGCTGCTCTTCGCCGCCGAACGGTACCAGGCGGGGAACTACTTCGCGCTGGCGCTCCCCTTCCTGCTCGGCGTCGGCATGGCTCTGCCGTGGCCGCTGGCCGGCGCCGGATTCGGCGTCCTGCCGAAACCGGGCGCCTTCATGGTGGCGGTCAAAACCCTCTTCGGCGTCATCATTCTCGCCGCCACGAACCGCCCCGAATCCCTCGACCCCGCGCTCACGCGCCCGGGCCGCTTCGACCGCCGCGTGCCGGTGGAGCTGCCCGACCTCAAGGGACGCGAGGCTATCTTGCAGGTCCACGCGAAGAAGATCAAGGTCGCCGAGGACGTCGACTTCAACAAGGTCGCGCGCATGGCCTCCGGCGCTTCCGGCGCGGAGCTTGCCAACATCGTGAACGAAGCAGCGCTGCGCGCCGTGCGCGACGGCAGACGCTTTGCCACGCAGGCAGACCTGGAAGAGAGCATCGAGGTCGTCATCGCCGGCTACCAGAAGAAGAACGCCATCATGACCGACGAGGAGAAGAAGATCGTCTCCTACCACGAGATCGGCCACGCGCTCGTGGCGGCGATGCAGACGCACTCCGCCCCTGTACAGAAGATCACCATTGTGCCGCGCACCTCGGGCGCGCTGGGCTACACGATGCAGGTCGAAGAGGGCAACCATTACTTGATGAGCAAGGCCGAAATGGAAAACAAGATCGCCACGCTGACCGGCGGCCGCGCCGCGGAGGAGGTCGTGTTCCACTCCGTCACGACCGGCGCGTCGAACGATATCGAGCAGGCGACGAAGCTCGCCCGCGCGATGATCACGCGCTATGGCATGAGCGAAGATTTCGACATGGTCGCGCTTGAGACGGTCAACAATCAGTACCTCGGCGGCGACGCATCGCTCGCTTGCTCTGCCGAAACGCAGACGAAGATCGACCAGCGCGTCGTGGAGCTGGTGAAAGCGCAGCACGAAAAGGCTGTGAACATCCTCACCGAGAACCGCGCGAAGCTCGATGAGCTGGCGCAGTACCTCTACGAGAAAGAGACGATCACCGGCGAAGAGTTCATGCACATCCTGAACGCGAAGTAAGCTCCACAAATAGAAAGAAGGCATAGCCCGTTTGGCCGTGCCTTCCTTTTTGCTATTTAGAGGTTGCTTTCTTTTCTGCTCGTGCGGCTGCGCAGGTAGTCGCCAAGGTTCGTGATGCAAAGGAGCATCACGACCAGAAATGCGCCGGGGATGAGCAAGATCCACCACGCGTCGGTCATCAGCGCCTTTTCCGCGAGCGAGAGCATGCTGCCCCAGGTCACGACCTCGATGGGCAGGCCAAGGCCCATGAAGCTGAGCGTCGATTCGGCGATGATGGCGCTGCGCACATTCATCACCACCATGAAGAGGATGGACGAGAAGAAATTCGGCGCAAGATGACACCGCAGAATGTGGAAAAAGCTGCCGCCCATGCACTTGGCCGCGATGACGTACTCGCTCGCGCGCAGCTGCCTGACCTCGGTGCGCACGACCTTGGCGATGCTTGTCCAGCTTGTGAGTCCGATGACGAGCGCAATGCTCCACGCGCTCGGCGTGCCGATGATCGCCTGCAAAAAGATGACGAGCAGCAGGTTCGGCACGCTGAGAAGAATTTCGGTCAGGCGCATCAGCAGCGCGTCGAGCCATTTGGGCGAAAGTCCGCTGACCGCGCCGAACAAAATGGCGAGCAGCGTCGAAATGACGGTCGAGCCGACGCCGATGAACAGCGACAGCCGCCCGCCGTACCAGATCATCGAGAAGATGTCGCGCCCCATCGTGTCCGTGCCGAACAGGAACTCGCGGCACGGCGCAGTGGAGCAGTGAGCAAGGTCGAGATACGCCGGGGCCTTCGTCATGATAAGCTCGCAGAAAAGACACCCGAGCACGATGAGCGATAAAATCATGGCGGAGGCGACAGGCTTGCCGCGCAGGGAATGTCTGTTTTTCGTGGGTACGGCCTCCGGCAGCGGTCGCGCGCCGACGATTTGGAAGCGGTCGTTCATGGTTGCACCTCCGCTTCCCGCACGGCCTGCTCGGCGCGGATGCGCGGGTCGATCTGCTCGTTGATCGTCTGGGCGATGATGCTGCACAGAATGACGAGCGCGCCGGAGAGCAGGCTCAGCAGCATCAGCAGGTTGTAGTCCTTGTATCGCGCGCTTTCATAGGCCAGCGTGCCGAGGCCGGGGTAGGAAAAAACAGTCTCGACGATGTACGTCCCGCCCAGCACGTGCGGGACGGAGATCGCCATGATGCTTAAGTACGTTGGCATCGTGTTTCGAAGACAGTGGCGCAGCATCACAGCGCGGCGCGTTAGCCCCTTGGCCTTGGCAAGCAGCACATAGTCCGCGCGCATTTCGTCAAGAAGCCTGTTTCGGATCATGTAGGCATAGTACCACAGGTGCCCGAGCACCACGACCGCAAGCGGCAGGATGAGATGCGCGGCGCGGTCGGCAATGTTATTTTGCTGCCCGATGGAGTAGGCCCCGGAGCTCGGCAGCACGCGCAGCTCGATGGCGAAGATCAGAATGAGCAGCAGCGACAGCCAGAATTCCGGAATGCAGCTCGTGATGGTGCCGAGCTTGCAGACCGCGCGGTCGAAAATCGTTCCTTCCCGCCGCGCGCAGAGCATCCCAAGCAGGAGTGAGAGCGTGAAAATGAGCACAAAACCGATGCCGCCGAGAAGGAGTGTGTTGCCCGCGCGGCTTGCGATGACCTCTGCCGCGGGCATTTTGTACTTATACGAGATGCCGAAATCCCCGTGCAGGGCGTTCTGCGCCCAGCGAACATACTGCGTGAAGATAGGCTCGTCGAGGCCGAGCTTTTCCTCCGCCTGCGCGCGCTCCTGCGGCGTCAGCTTCTCTGCACGGTCACCGTAGTAGGAGACGAGCGGGTCGCCCGGGGCGAGGCGTGAGACATAGAACACCGCGAGCGACAGAACAAGAACGCTCAGAAGAAACGCCAGTGCCTTTTTGCCGAAATACAGGATCTTCGATGGCTTTTTCATTGCGCGCCCCCTTCCTGCAAAGCGAAATGCTCCGGCTCGACCTCGACAAGCTCGCCCATCAGCGGGAACTGCCCGGGCGAGAAGTCCGGCAATACGCGGGTTCGTTCTATGCGCGGGTCAGGAACCGGCATAGCCGCGAGCAGCGCCTTGGTGTAGGGGTGGAGCGGATGGTCGTAAAGCGCGCGCACGGGCGCGACCTCGACAAGTTTGCCGTGGTACAGTACGCCGACGCGGTCACAGAGGAATTCCACCATCGCAAGGTCATGCGCGATGAAGAGAAACGAAAAGCCGTGCTCGCGCTGCAAGTGGCGAAACAGGTTGACGATCTGTGCCTGAATGGACACATCCAGCGACGCGATCGGTTCGTCCGCCACCAGAAGCTCCGGCTCCATGCACAGCGCCCGTGCAATGGCGACGCGCTGGCGCTGCCCACCGGAGAGCTCGGACGGGTACTTGTCGAGATAGGTTTTGTCAAGGCCGACATAATACATCTGGAGCTCGGCCTCCTTGCGGTATGTGCCGCGCGGCGGGGCGATGCGATGGATGCGCATGGGCTCGGTGATACTATCGCAGACCGTCATGTGCGGGTCAAGGCTCGAGGCAGAGTCCTGAAAGATCATCTGGCGTGTGGTTTGCAGCATTTTTTTGTTCGCGCGGCAGGCGGCCCTGTCACAGAGGTCGACGCCATTATAAAAAATGCGTCCGCCGCTCGGCTGCAAAATGCTCATCGCGCAGCGCGCGGCCGTCGACTTGCCCGAGCCGGACTCGCCGACGAGGCCGAAAATCTCCCCGCGGCGAATCTGAAACGAGATGTCGTCCAGCGCCTTGACGGAGACCTGCTTCGTCAGCGGGAAGACGTGGCTCACGTGCTGCACATCGAGCAGAATGTCATGTTTTGTCATCGCGCACCTCCCACCGGCGGCGTGATCCTCGGCGCGCGTTCGTCGAGCAGCCACGTTGCGGCATAGTGCGTGTCGCTGACGCGGAACATCGGCGGCGCTTCCTCGTAGTCGATGGCGAGGGCGTACTCATTGCGGCTGGCAAAGGCGTCGCCTTGCGGCGGGTCGATGAGCGTCGGCGGTATGCCGGGGATGCTCGGCAGCGTCTCCTTTCCGCGCGAGAGCGCGGGCAGCGAGCGCAGCAGCCCCCACGTATAGGGGTGGCGCGGGTCGTAGAAGATCTCCTCCGCCGTGCCAGTCTCGACGATCTTGCCCGCGTACATCACGGCCACGCGGTCGGCGACGCGCGCGACGACGCCGAGGTCGTGCGTGACAAACACCGCCGCCGTGCCGAGCTTTTGCTGCACGTCGCGCAGCAGATCTAAGATCTGCGCTTGAATGGTCACATCCAGCGCGGTCGTCGGCTCGTCGGCAAATAAAATGTGCGGATTCCCCGCAAGCGCGATGGCCAGCACCACGCGCTGGCGCATCCCACCGGAAAAGTTGTGGGGATAGAGTGCCATGCGCTCTTGCGCGCGGTCGATGCCGACAAGCTCAAGCAGTTCGATCACGCGTGCTCTTACGGCGCTTTTTTCGAGCTTTGGTTTGTGCGCGAGCACCGCCTCGGCGATCTGCACGCCGATCGTCATCGTCGGATCAAGCGCGGTCATCGGGTCCTGGAACACCATGGAAAAGAGCGAACCGCGCAGCGCCGTCATCTCGCGCTCGCGATAAGCCGTAATGTCCGTGCCGTCTACGATGATCTTGCCAGACTTGATTTTTGCCGTCTGCGGCAGAAGGCGCAGGATGCTCTTGCACAGTACGCTCTTGCCGCAGCCCGATTCGCCGACGATGGCGAGCACCTCGCCCGCTTTCAGCGAAAAGCTCACGTCGCGCACCGCCTGCACCTCGCCCGCGGGGGTGAAAAAGCTGACGGAAAGGTGCTCGACGTTCAATAAATCTGCCATGAAAAATGCCCTCTTTATGCAAGACAAAGGGGCTGAAGCCAGCCCCTCGTCAAAGATGTCAACGGCGTTTACTCGCCGATCGTCCAGTCTTGAATGTTCCAGAAAATGCCGACGCCGTGATGCCCAAGCACCGTGTCCGCATCGATGCCGTGGACGGTGGATTTGGCGACATAGTTCGCGTCGATGTAGCAGATAAAGGCGTAGGCTGGATCGTCCGCAAGCGCGTGCAGGAATTTGCTGTAATACTCTTTGCGGACGGCGTCGTCGCTGCTCTGGCGCGCGAGCGTCAGAGATTCGTCCACCAGCGCGTTCGAGTAGCCCGAGTAGTTCGCGCCCTTGTCCGTGCCGAAGACCTTGTAGGTGTGGTCGTCGGCGTCAAACGGGCTGCCCCAGCCGATGAGACACGCCATCTGGCCGCTCCAGTCCATCTGCGCGGGGATGTCCACCGTGCAGTGGATGCCAACTTCTCTAAGCTGCTGCGCCGTGGCCTGCGCGATGTCGATGCGGTCCTGCTCGCCGGACATGACGCTGATGACAAAACCGATCTCCTCGCCGTTTCGCTCGTAGTAGCCACTTTCGCCCATCGTGCAGCCGACGGATTCGAGAATTTCTTTCGCTTTTGCGGGATCGTAGTCGTAGTGGTTCACGGTCTCGTCGTTGTAGACGTTGCGCTGGAGCGGGCTGTACGCCGCCATGCCCTGCCCGAGCAGCACCGAGTCGACGATGGCCTGACGGTCGATGGCGTAGCAGACGGCGGGGATGATGTCGCGGTTTTCTGTCCAGTAGGGGTTGTTGAAGTTGAAGAGGATGCCGCGGTAGTCCGCGGTGGTCATGTCGTAGCAGGTGTAGCCGTCCTTGCCCGCGAAGTTCTGCGCGTTTTTCGGGTCGAGCAGCGCAAGGTCGATCTCGCCGGACTCGAGCTGCATCGCCTGCGCATTGTCGTCGGGTACGATCTTGAAGATGACGCGCTCGATGTTCGGCTCGCCCAAGAAATAGTCCTCGTTGCGCACGAGCACGATGGACTGCCCGGCGTCCCAGCTTTCGAGCTTGTAGGGCCCCGTGCCGACGGGGGCGCGGAAAAAGGCGGATTCCTGCATGTCCTCGCCCTCGAGCAAATGCTGCGGCAGGATCGCCATCGTCATGTACTCCAGAAACGCGGCGTTCGGCTCAGCGAGGCGGAACGAGACGGTGTGGTCGTCGAGCACGGTGATCTCCTGTACATCCTCGTAATTCGGCGCGTTTTCCGAGCCGTTGTCGGGGTCCATGATGGCTTCGATCGTAAATTTGACGTCCCGCGCCGTGAACGGCTCGCCGTCGTGCCACTTCACCCCCTCGCGCAGGTAGAAAGTATAGGTGCAGTTCGCCTCGTCATAGTCCCAGCGCTCGGCGAGGGCGGGAACGATCTGGTCATTGCCGTCGTGCGCGGTCAGGCCGTTGAAGAGCAGCAGGTTGATCTCGCCGTGCTCGTCCATCGCGGGATCGATGCGCGTGTAGCCGGCAGAGCCGTAGACGAGCGTAGACGGCGCGTCGCCGGTCGAATCGCCGCCGCTCTGCCCGCAGGCGGCGAGGGAGAAGAGCATCGCGAGGGACAGCAGAAGAGTCAGCGCTTTTTTCATGGGAAACTCCTTTGGGGAAAAATTGGGAAACGCCGCATCGCCGGATGCAGCGAAAAATATGACAGTTTGTAGTATAGGGGAAATTCCCGCCCGCCACAAGCCGGGTGGGGGATACGGCGGGCAAAGCTTTTCCGAAAAATCACAGCGTGCGGCGGAAATTTCCCGCCTTTTACCCTTTTTGCGAATCGCGCTTGCACTTTCCACGCGGCAATGGTACAATATTATGCCGAAAATACAGCAAAGGAGTTTGCTTTTTATGAAATTAGGTATCGAAAGAAATGGACCTGATTTCATAAGTCTTCAAAAATCGGCAAAGGTCCATAAAAGTCCACAGCTTCAAGGCGCTTTGGGGTTTGAGCGTCATAAAACTCAATGCCGCACCATAAGGCTCCATTCCGGTTTGGTACAGTAGTGGTACAGTCGATTTGTTATTTGAGAAAGGCTCTATGCAACGGCCTGTTCATTGCCCGCTCCAACAGGAGTGTGACACGCACTAAGGGAGTGCCATCTCTGCCGACGCACAAAGTCATAGAGGAGGCATACCGTTTGGGCGCAAGCTTTGTGCTCCCAAAGCCTTTTACGGCACGGGCGCTGGTCGAGCGGATACACGATGCACTGCGCAGTGATCGTCCCTGATCTGCACACATCAAAAATAGTGACCGCCATCCCAAGGAGAGCTGCTGCTCGCCGGGGTGGCGGTCATTTCTGTACGGTAAGGGCGCTTATGGCTCATGCCGGCAATCGTGACGAAAGGACGATAGCTAAAGCGGCACCATTACGTAAAAACTCCCGGCATTCGACCCGTACCCCTTCATCCTGCTCAATCTGGTGCTCTCCTGCGTGGCGGCCATTCAAGCGCCGCTCATCATGATGAGCCAGAACCGACAGGAAGAAAAGGGCCGCCGCCGTGCAGAGAACGATTATAAGGTCAACCTCAAAACGGAGATCATGATCGAGGACCTCTACGACAAGGTCAATGCCATCCTGGCCAGACAGACCGCACTGGAAAAACAGCTGACGGAGAAGGGCGAAAGCGTAGGGCAAAAATGAGGGAGGACAGAGCCGTCCTCCCTCATTTTTTGCTGTTTTTGCGCAACGCGGAATCCTCCTCCGCAAACCTGCGCGCTTTTGTTGAGATGCCTCTCCGGCGCGTAAAGCCCTTATACGTGCAAGACTCTATGTTGCTTTACAGCCGGAAGTGCTTCTTAAGTTCTTGGTTTTCCCCCAGCACCAGCAGCGTCATATCAGCGTCCAGCACAGTTTCGGGCGAGATGTTCACGTCGGTTTTGTTCTCCCGCTTCACACCGAGGATGTTGACGCCGTATTTTCTGCGGATGTCCAGCTCGCCGATGCTGCGGCCCTGCCAATCCTCCGGCACGGCAACCTCGATAATGGCGTGCTGCTCGTCCAGCTCAATGTAGCTGAAAATATGGTTGGCGGTATAGCGGATGGCCGCCCACTTCGCCAGCTGCTTTTCCGGGTAGGCGACCGCGTCCGCGCCGTTGCGCAGCAGAAATTTCGCCTGCACATCCCGCTCAGCGCGGGATACCACATATTTTGCTCCCAGCTCCTTGAGCAGCGACGTCGTCTCCAGCGAATTCTGAAAA
This sequence comes from uncultured Eubacteriales bacterium, assembly GCA_900555665.1. Classification (GTDB taxonomy): domain Bacteria; phylum Bacillota; class Clostridia; order Oscillospirales; family Oscillospiraceae; genus CAG-170. Next base: position 15,862 of record USLX01000020.1, read on the forward strand.
TTTCCGCTGATGGTGACATAGCAGACATCGTAATTGCTCACGCCCAGCGAGCGCAGAAAGTCCACACGGGTGCTGTCGCCGATCTGCGCGTTGGTGACAAAGGGCATACACTCGTTGACGCGCTCCTCGTCTTTGTCCACTGCCATCACCTGATGGCCCAGCTCATTGAGCTGCATGGCAAGATGCCGCCCGAAGCGGCCCAGTCCGATCAATAATACCGTTTTCATCGTGTGCTCCTTTCAGCCTACGGTAATTTTCTCCTGCGGATAGCGGGCGTAAGTCAGATCATGCCCGGAGAATGCGGCGTAGATCAAGGTCAATCCGCCGACGCGCCCGAAATACATCAGCAGGATGAGAATGCTCTGCGACAGGACTCCCAGCTGCGGCGTCAGCCCCAGCGTCAGGCCCACCGTACCGGCGGCGGACGCTGTTTCATAGAGACAGGCACCGAGGGGAAGCTCCTCCGCTGTGCTGATGACCGCCGCCCCCGCAAAGGTCAGCCCCAGATACAGCAGCAGAATGGCGGCGGCGTTGCGGACAGTGGATGTCTCCAATCTGCGGTGGAAGAGCTGCGGATCCTCTCGCCTGCGGAAGGCGGCAATGGCGTTGGCAATGAGAACTGCCAGCGTCGTGACCTTCATGCCGCCCGCCGTGGAGCCGGGTGCTCCGCCGGTGAGCATCAGCAAAATGGTGACCGCCTGAGAGGCATCCGTCATCTCCGTCAGATCCACTGTGTTATAGCCGGCCGTCCGCGGCGTGACCGACTGAAAAAGGGAGGCCAATATCCGCTCTCCTATCGGCAGGTCCGCAAAATCCGTCAGGAAAAAGAGGACTGCCGGGAGCGCGATCAGCAGGGCCGTGGCGCTCAGAATGACCTTGCTCTGCATCCGGTAACGCCGCAGGTGCAGACCGTGCGTACAGACATCGTCCCACGTTAGAAAGCCGATGCCGCCCACGATGATCAGCAGCATGATAACGATGTTGACCAGCGGGTCTGCGGCATAGGCCGTCAGCGAGGGGTAGAAGGAATCCGTCCGCCCCAGAATATCGAAGCCCGCATTACAGAAAGCGGAAACGGAATGGAAAACGGACATCCATACGCCCCGCAGTCCATAATCCCGGCAGAAGATTGGCAGCAGCGCCAGCGCGCCCAGCAGCTCGACCAGAAAGGTCCCCTTGAGGATAAATCTCGTCAGGCGCACGATGCCGCCCACCGCGGGAGCGGAGATGGCGTCCTGCATGGCGCTGCGCTCCTTGAGCGTGATGTTCCGTCCGGCGAGCATCAGGAACGTCACCGCACCGGTGATCACCCCCAGCCCGCCGATCTGGATCAGCAGCAAAATGACCGTCTGGCCGAAGGCAGACCAGTAGCTGCCGGTATCCTGCACCACCAGCCCCGTCACGCAGACAGCGGAGGTGGAGGTGAACAGTGCCTCATGAAACGGCGTCCAGACCCGCTGTACTGTGGCGATAGGCAGCATCAGCACCAGCGCCCCCAACAGGATCACACCCGCAAAGCCGAGGATCATGATTTGAAAAGAAGTCAGATGCCGCTTTAAGCGAAACACGGTCTCCGTCACATCACACACCTCCTTGAAACGATGGTACTCTCAATTTTCCGTACAGTATAGCACAGCTTTTGCAATGTGTCTGTATGTATCTTGTAAAATTTTCAGGTGCAGAGTCCTTATTTGCAGCCCAGAGACGGGCTGCAAAGCTGCGGTTGACAGACTTTGGTGCATAGAATTCTCCGCGTGACCTGTAAATCTTTCCTAATTTTTTACAGGAACCCTTGCCTTTTTTCAATATTTGTTCTAAGATAAGCTCTCTGTCTGTCATATTCAGCTAAAATTCTACGAAGCTTTTTAAAAAAGCCCCAACGGGAGAACTAATATGCTCAAAGAAAAAACATCCGATGTATCCATGACAAATACAAATCAAGGCTCTGGCACTGCTGCTGAAGCGGCAGTGCCCATGAGCCATGGCCTTTGGAATACGTGGCGCAAAAATCTCCTGCTGTTCTGCCTGACCGGCGTTTATGTGGAGCTGTGCCTGCATCTGTGCGTATTCGGCTCGATGGACCGGTACGCGGGATATCCTGTCCTGTTTGGCCTGCTGGGTGGCGCACTCTGCACGCTGGTAGTCTCAAGCCTGCCAAAGGTTCTGCGCCAGATCACAGGGGTTCTCCTGGTCGCGGCACAGGTGCTGCTGGCCGAGGTGCAGCTGGTCTATCACTGCATCTTCGGAGATTTCATGCCCGTCAGCCAGATCGGCATGGGCGGAAATGTGGTCGTCAATTTCAACTCGCAGCTTCTCTATGGGATCCGCCAAAATCTGCTGAAGATCCTGCTCCTCCTGCTGCCGCTGATTGCCGTGATCCTTTGCCTTATCTTGCGGAGGGCGCAGGCTCTGAAGCTGCGGCTGCGCTGGAAGCAGGCACTGGCCTCCTTTGCCGTGCTCCTCGCACTGCTGCTGACGGTCACGGGACTCATGTATGTTGGACGGGACAACGCCTTTTCCGTCTATCGTACCTTCACCAATGTGAACACCTCCACCGACAGCAGTTATAAAAAAATCGGTATGCTGGCCACCACGGCGCAGGAGCTTCGATACATGCTCTTCAGCGGCAGCGGCAGTATTATGATCACGCCGTCGTCCTTGAATATAAGCGATGTTCCGCGGACATACAGCAGCAACTCCTATAACGTGATCGAAAGCATCGATTTTACGGCTCTTGCAGACAGTACCGACAGCGATATTCTCAAGGCCACAGACGAGTATCTATCAAATGCAACACCCACCCGCAAAAACAACTACACAGGACTTCTTAAGGACTATAACCTCATCACCATCTGCGCCGAGAGCTTCTGCCCGTGGTTTATCAGCGAGGAGCTGACGCCGACGCTCTACAAGCTGAGCCATACGGGTATTCTCTTTGAAAATTACTATGGCACGTTCCAGTCCGTCACCACCAACGGCGAATACACCATGTGCATGGGGCTTTATCCGGATATGTCCCGCACGAAGACGGATTCCAGCTTCAATGTGGCGGGCACCAACTATCTGCCGTTCTGCCTGGGCAATGCGCTCAAGGGCATGGGCTATCAGGCCTGGGCCTATCACGACTACATTGGAGATTTCTACAACCGAAATATCACCCACGCCAACATGGGCTACACGTTCAAGGCGGCGGATTCCGGTCTGGCCATGAAGATCGACTGGCCCTCCTCCGATCTGGAGATGATGGAGGCCTCCGTAGACGACTACATCAACAGCGGAGAACCCTTCCACGCCTATTACATGACCTTCAGCGGTCACTACCAGTACAACTGGGACAACGCCATGAGCGCCAAAAACCGCGACGCGGTGAAGGATCTGCCCTATTCCGAGCCGGTGAAGGCGTACATTGCCTGTAATCTGGAACTGGAGTATGCGCTGGAGTACCTGATGCAGCGGCTGGAGGAAGCTGGCGTTGCCGACAAGACCTGCATCGCCCTGACCAACGACCACTACCCTTACGGCCTGACCGAAGACGAGTACAACGAGCTGGCCGGGCAGACGCTGGACACCACCTTTGAGAAGTACCGCAACAGCTTCATCTGCTATGTTCCCGGCCTTTCAGAGAACATCGTAGTGGATGAATACTGCTCCACGGCGGACATCTTGCCGACACTGCTGAATCTCTTCGGCGTGGACTACGATTCCCGCCTGCTGGCGGGCACCGATGTACTCTCCAGCGGCCTCCATGTAGCGGTGCTGTCGGATAAGTCCTTTCTGACGAAGGCCTTCCGCTATGACGCCGGTACGGAAACCGTGATCCCCGCCGACGAGAATACCACAGTCTCCGGCAAGCTGGCGGAAGCCTACCGGCTCTATGTGGACAGCCGGTTCCAGCTCTCCGGCAACATTCTCAACAGCGATTACTACGCCCACGTCTTTTCCAAAGAGTCCAGCGGCGGGACCCTTGCAGACACGGTGGTATTCACGGACATCAAGAGCATTTTCAATCAGGCCAGCGTCCTCTATATGTACCGCAAGGGCTATGTGGAGCCGGAAGCGCCGGACACCTTCGGCGGCAAGGCCACGGCAAGACTGGGTGAGTTTGTCGATGTGCTCTACCGCATCGCGGGCCGGCCGGAAACGGACAACACCGCCCTTCCGGCTGACTACGAAAACGAGGAATTCAACGCGACCCATCCCTATTATAATGCCGTGTGCTGGGCCTATCAGACAAGGCTGCTCCGACAGAATGATCCCAATGCCGAATACGATGACAAGGTGGACTATCAGACGGCATGCGTACTGATTCGCCGCTACGCGATCATGGCAGGCGTCGATACCGGCGTGGATCAGATGCAGCTCAGGCAGCTCCTTCGAGATAACCCCGATCTCAACAGAGAGGCAGCCAAAGCGATGCTCTGGTGCGATGCAAAGGACATCACCACCCGGGACAGCAGCCTTGACGAGCTGCTGGCATCCGCTGGCACCCGCATCAGCCGCTACCAGATGACGTCGTTCCTGTTCTACCTCTGCACCTACGAGCTGGATATTGGCAGCTGAGCATGCGGCGCAGATCCTGCCGGAGAAGTGTTCCGCGACCGATTCGCAAAAAGAGTCGCCTTTCTCGGCTGTGCACCGGAAGATACCCATTCGATGTCACACTACGCTTAACGTTGGAATAAGTAAACATACTCACAAGCATTACACTCAGTGTAGACCTAACGTAAATTCAGATCATTCTGTGTTTACGAAAGTTTACATTGAGTGTAATTTTTTCTGCCTTGAATGGGTGGTCAAACAGGGCCGGTTTTCTACATTTATCACGAAGGAATGAGACATCCACCCCCTATTCTCACACGAAAGAAGGAGTTTGATTTGAGCAAACGAAAACACGGACCTACGATTGTACCGGCCTTATCCGCCAAGGTGGATAACAAAGAAAAACGATTCATTCAGGTTGGAAACTCACAGCTCCTCTCCAAGCAGTTCCACGCACTCAGCACCGGCAGCCGGTTTCTCTATTTCTGCATGGCCATGGAGAGCGGCGGAAGGAAGAATCTCATTCTTCCACAAAAGGACGCAAAAATGGCTCAAGGGGTAAACCCGCGTAGCCGTCTGATCCATTTCAGCAAGAACAGCAGCTTTCATTATTTCACCGTCGATGAGATGGGCCTGCGGTTAATGAAACTGACGCTGGATGAAACGATGCTGTATCGGTTTCAGCGGTACTTGCAGCAAAACGGCATTTGCAAAGCATCTATGCTTCCGCTGTATCTGTTCAGTCTGGAGCTGCTTTCGGAGGCGTATGCCTTGAAAAAGGGGAAGCAAATGCGGGCAGAGCTGGATAGAGGCGCATTGTTTTCGTGCCAGGCAGATGTTGTAAAACGGATCTGCAACACAGAACCCAATCTGATCACGATCCCAGACAAATGGCTGCTGGACTTGGATACGGAAAGAGATGATCGCTCAGACGAACTCTTACTTTCCCCAAATGCTACGTTTCTAAGTCAACAGTCCGGAATGTAACACACAGGTGGTAACAGTATGGTCGAGGAATTGCAAGTGCCGATCCATCTCAAAATGACGCTGACGATTAAGGAAGCCGCAGCATACAGCAACATTGGGATCAACAAGATCGAGAGTATGCTGCGCAGTCCGAATTGCCCGTTTGTTCTCTATGTTGGGTCCAAAAAGCTGGTCAAACGCAGGGAGTTCGAGCAATATATCAGCCATAAGTTGATGACTTGACGGTAAGTTCACTATTGAGAAAAGAAAGTCCTTGTGCTACAATTATAAAATGCATAGGGGCTTCTTCTCATAGTGAGAAAGGAGTTTCCGAATGGGTAAAAGTTTACGAGGCAAAGAATGCGGCAAGGGTATCTGCCAGAGAAAGGACGGATTATATAGCGCAAGATTTGTAAGCAGCGAAAGAAAGCGTCAGGTCAAGTGCTTTTCCTCACTTCTGGAAGCCCGGAACTGGCTGGAAGATGCAAAGTATGCAGACCGTCATGAGGATGTGTTTGCTCCGCCGGATATGACGGTAACAGAATGGTTTGAGTTCTGGATCAGCCACATCGTGGGAGACTTAGCGCCGAACACAAAGAGAAATTACCGGGAGCGGTATGAGTACAATGTAAAACCCGTGATTGGTAAGATGCGGCTCACAGATGTCAAGCCGATGCACTGCAAGATGGTTTTCAACCGAATGGAAGCATCGTATGCCGGTTCAACGATCCGCCAGACATATATTGCTATGGGAACGATGTTTCGGGCTGCTGTGATGAACGACATGATCCAGAAGCATCCGATGGACGGCGTTCGCTTTACCAAGCCCGTCCGCGCTGTGGATGATATCAAATGTCTTACAACGGATGAGCAGCAGAAATTTATGGAAGCGGCCAAACGCTCCCACAACTATGCGCAGTATGCCTTGATTTTAGAAACAGGGCTGCGGACAGGTGAAGTGATCGGGCTGACATGGGATGCCATCGACTGGAAAGCAAGAACTCTTACGGTAAATAAGACGCTGGAGTTTCGGCATAAACAGAAGGTGTGGCGCGCAGGTCCTCCCAAAACGCAGCAGAGCTATCGCACCATCCCGCTGACAAGCCATGCTTACGACATCTTGAAACAGCTCTATTCTCAGGTTTCGGAGCGAAAGGAATCTGAACTGCTCAACTCCACGCTGGAATACATGGATCGGCGCACGGGAGAAACTGCAAGCCTGTGTATGCGTGATCTTGTTTTTATCAACTGGCGTACCGGGGAACCGGCAAAGAACAGTTCCTATGATACCCACCTTTACAAACTGTGCGATGAGGCAGGAATCCAGCGATTCTGCATGCACGCATTGCGCCACACCTATGCAACGCGTGCAATCGAAAGCGGGATGCAGCCAAAAGTGCTGCAAAATTTGCTCGGTCATGCCAGCATCAAAACGACGATGGATCGCTACGTTCATGTGACGAATGATTCCATGTCAAAAGCCGTATTACAATTTGAAAAAGTGCAGCAAAATCAAAATGGTACAGTAATGGTACAGTAAGCGCCGTTCAAGTGCCGAAAACCCTTGAAAAATAAGGAGATAGAGAAAACTATGAAATTAGGTATCGGAGGACCGCTACCTGATTTTATATCTCAATAATCCTCAATAAATACGA
>USLX01000021.1 GCA_900555665.1 uncultured Eubacteriales bacterium
GAAAGGGGCTTTTTGCCCCTTTCACTCTATCCCCGCTGCTCGATTGCGGAGCTGCCTTTTATCGTTTTTTTGACAGTCTCAAAACGCCTGCGTTTTGGCGTTTTCAGGCTGTGAGCGTCTGGAGCTTCATTCCGAACGGACATATCCGGTTCCCCGGATCTCGGAATAGAGTACGCTCTGCCCCGCGAACAGAACTACGTTCTGGTCATAGGCCTGCGCGGCCATCTCCGTTCCGGCGACATTGACGCGCAGCGGATCCGTGCTGACAACGGCTGCAGCGCGCACGCTTGTGATCAGCACGGCGTCAAACTTCAAATCACCCGTGTGATCGATGACCGTGATCTTGGCCCCCTCCGGCAGGGTCTGCAGGATGTCGGCGGTTGCCGGATCAAAGTTATAATAGTATGCGCAGTCATCCGCAAACGTGAAGTTGTTGGAACTGCAAACGGCCCGCAGCTCCTGTGCATCGGCGAACGTGTAGTAAATTTCGCCTGCAGCAGGCACCGGTGTGCCCACCACGCTGCCGTTCATCATATAAATATCGACGTTTCGCCCCAGCAGGCTCAAGTCGGTCGTCACGGCGAATTCCTTGTGCCCGGCCAGCTTGCTCATCCCGGCTGCGAGCTTCCCGCCGGCGCTGGTCAGATCGGCGCAGTCATTGGCCTCCAGCGTTCCGGTGTAGCGGACAAGATCAAACCGCGTCTCCATATAGGTCTTCGGGTTCATCAGCTCGTCGAGCGCATAGCGCATCACGCCAGCCTCTTTCGCGTTGACCACGGCGGGGCACTGCATGGCGTTGTAAATGAGCAGACAGGCGTCATCCCGCGAGACGGCGTCGGACAGCTGCCCGCCGAACCCGTCATGAAGCCCCAGCCGCAGTGCGTCCTCATCGACAGCCTGGCCCCAGTGGCTCCCGGTATAGCGTGTGCCGTCCTCGCCGAGCACAACGAGCAGCATCTTGGCCAGCTCTCGGGCCGTGACGGCGTCCTTGGGCCGGAAGGTGCCCTGCCCGTTCCCGGTCAGGATGCCCTGTTCGGCGCAGTAGCACACATAAAGGTTTCCCCAGGAGCCGAGCGTGTCCTGAAAGAGCGACAAATTGGCCGGCTGCGGGTTGTCCGTACAGAGCTTCGTGATGACCTTGGCGATCTCTTCCCGCGTTACGGAAGCGGTGGGGCGGAAGCTTCCGTCGGTATACCCGGAGATCAATCCGAGGTCAACCAGCATGCGCACCGCGCCGATATTGCGGATGGATGCCTGGTCGGGAAAGGCCTGATTGGCCGGGGCCGCAGCCGCCGGCAGCGCGCAGACCGTCAGAAGAAAGATGATGATCAAAAGAGCCAACACCCGTTTCACGGCGCAACCCCCCTTCCTGCATGATATGATGATAGTATACCGGCCCACCGCTGCGATTGCAAGAGAAGGACGAAGGATGTAACATAACTGTAAAGAAACGGGCATTTTTCCAGCAAAACAGGACGGTTTTTCCACAGTTTGTGCGCAGCTTTGTGGACAATTCCCGCCCATCCCCGCCCGTCTGCCCTCTATTGCCCCGCGAACCGGGCACCGGTGCAGGATAACACAATATTTTGTATTTCCCGACATTTCCAAACACAATTTCTTGTGACACTTCGTGCCAATTCGCGCCGTTTTGCAGGGACGGAAGCGTAAAATAGAGACAAACATCAGCGGAAGGAGCAAAAGGGCAATGGGAAGACGGACAGGCGTTTTGGAGAGCGGACGGGTGCTCTATCTGCCGCTCGGCAGCATTCGGCCCAATCCGGCGCAGCCGCGCCGGGTTTTTGATCCGGCGGGGTTGCAGGAGCTTGCGGATTCCATCCGGGAATACGGCGTTCTCCAGCCACTCACGGTGCGGCGGCGGGCGAACGGCTATGAGCTGGTCGCCGGAGAGCGCCGACTCCGTGCCGCCGGCCTTGCGGGCCTCACGACGGTGCCCTGCCTGGTGGCCTCGGTGGACGAGGAGGCGTCCGGTATGCTTGCGCTGGTGGAAAATCTCCAGCGCCGCGACCTTGATTTTATTGAGGAGGCCGAAGGCCTCGCCCGTCTGATGAAAACCTGGGGCCTCAGCCAAGAGCAGGCCGCGCGCAAGGTCGGCAAGAGCCAGTCTGCCGTGGCCAATAAGCTGCGCCTTCTGCGCCTGCCGCCGTCGGTGCTTGCCGAGCTCCGGCTGAACCATCTCGGCGAGCGCCATGCCCGCGCGCTTTTAAAGCTGCGCAGCGAGGACGAGCAGCTGCGTGTCGTCGGCCAGATCGTGCAGGGTGGCTGGACGGTCGCAAAAACGGAGGCATACATCGACTCCCTGCTCCAGCCGCCTGCGCCGGTGCGCCGGGAATTCGGCGGCTTCCGCCTGCGCGACATGCGCGTGTTTTTCAATTCCGTCAATCACCAGCTCGACCTCATTCGCTCCGCCGGTGTCGATGCCCGTTCGCAGCGCCAGGAGACCGAGCGCGAGATCGTCCTTACCATCCGCATCCCCAAGCGGGAGATCGCCGCGCGCTGAGGCAAAAACCAACGCTTTCCACAGCCAATTTCATCCGATTGCAACATACTCTTCCCAGAACTCACAAGATTCCACACACAACGGATGTTTTTGCGCAAAAACCTGATTTTTCGTTTACTTTTTTCGGGAAACATGGTATAGTATGTACTGTTTGAGAATCAAAAAACAAAAAGCACTGGGTCGAAACGAGTGACGCTTCGCCCACACAGGAAAGGGGTAAACCAAATGTCTCACAAGTACGTCTATCTGTTCTCCGAAGGCAACGGCAAAATGCGCGAGCTCCTTGGCGGCAAGGGTGCCAATCTGGCCGAAATGACCAACCTTGGCATGCCGGTTCCGCAGGGCTTCACCATTACCACCGAGGCCTGCACGCAGTACTACAAGGACGACCGCCAGATCAACGATGAGATCGAAGCGGAAATCATGGAGTACGTCGAAAAGCTCGAAGAGATGACCGGCAAAAAGTTCGGCGATCTCTACAACCCGCTCCTGGTCTCTGTCCGTTCCGGCGCGCGCGCTTCCATGCCCGGCATGATGGATACCATTCTGAACCTCGGTCTGAACGACGAAGTCGTTGTTGCCTTCGCGAAGAAGACCAACAACCCCCGCTTTGCCTACGATTCCTACCGCCGCTTCATCCAGATGTACTCCGACGTCGTCATGGAGGTCGGCAAAAAGTACTTCGAGCAGCTCATCGACGAGATGAAGGCCGCCCGCAACGTGAAGCTCGATACCGAGCTGACCGCTGACGACCTCAAGGAGCTGGCCGAGAAGTTCAAGGCGGAATACAAGGAAAAGCTTGGCGAAGAGTTCCCGCAGGATCCGAAGATGCAGCTCATGGGCGCCATCAAGGCTGTCTTCCGCTCCTGGGACAACCCCCGCGCGATCTACTACCGCCGCATGAACGACATCCCCTCCGATTGGGGCACTGCCGTCAACGTCCAGTCCATGGTCTTCGGCAACACCGGCGATACCTCCGGCACGGGCGTCGCGTTTACCCGCAACCCCGCCACCGGCGAAAAGAAGCTGTTCGGCGAGTTCCTGATGAACGCGCAGGGTGAAGACGTCGTGGCCGGCGTCCGCACCCCGCAGACCATCGACCAGCTGGCCGAGGTCATGCCCGAGGCATATAAGCAGTTTACTGATATCTGCGCCAAGCTCGAATATCACTACCGCGATATGCAGGATATGGAGTTCACCATTGAGGACAAGAAGCTCTATATGCTCCAGACCCGCAACGGCAAGCGCACCGCTGCCGCCGCGATGAAGATCGCCTGCGATCTCGTGGACGAGGGCATGATCACCGAGGAAGAGGCCGTCGCCATGATCGACCCGAAGAGCCTCGATTCTCTCCTGCACCCGACGTTCGATCCTGCCGCCCTGAAGAAGGCCAAGGTCGTCGGCACGGGCCTCGCCGCGTCTCCGGGCGCTGCCTGCGGTCAGATCGTTTTCTCTGCCGAGAAAGCAACAGACTGGGCCAAGAACGGTCATAAGGTCGTGCTTGTCCGTCTGGAGACCTCGCCCGAGGATATCGAGGGTATGCACTACGCGCAGGGCGTCCTGACCGTCCGCGGCGGCATGACCTCCCACGCGGCTGTCGTCGCCCGCGGCATGGGCACCTGCTGCGTCTCCGGCTGCGGCGCCATCAAGATGAACGAGGAAGCCAAGACCTTCGAGCTGTCCGGCAAGACCTATAAGGAAGGCGACTGGATCTCCATCGACGGCTCCACCGGCAATATTTACGGCGAGAAGATCAAGACGGCTGCCGCGACCATCTCCGGCGATTTCGACCGCCTGATGAGCTGGGCCGACAAGTTCCGCCGTCTGCAGGTCCGCACGAACGCCGACACCCCGCACGACGCGCAGCAGGCAGCTGCCTTCGGCGCAGAGGGCATCGGCCTGTGCCGTACCGAGCATATGTTCTTCGAGGCTGACCGCATCAAGGCCATGCGTGAGATGATCGTCTCCGAAACGTCTGAGCAGCGCGAACGGGCGCTGGCCAAGCTCGAGCCGATCCAGCAGGCCGACTTTGAGGCCATTTACGAGGCCATGAAGGGCCGCCCGGTCACCATCCGCCTGCTCGACCCGCCCCTGCACGAGTTCGTCCCGACCGATCCGAAGGATATCGCAGATCTGGCCGCAGAAATGGGCCTGAGCGTCGAGCACCTGAACCAGGTCATTTCCTCTCTGCACGAGTTCAACCCCATGATGGGCCACCGCGGCTGCCGTCTGGACGTCACCTTCCCGGAGATCGCCAAGATGCAGACCGCCGCGATCATCAAGGCCGCGCTGGCTGTCCGCAGCCGCCGTCCGGCATGGAAGATCACGCCGGAGATCATGGTCCCGCTGGTCGGCGAGGAGAAGGAGCTGGCCTTCGTCAAGTCTGTCATCGACAAGACTGCGAAGAAGATCATCAAGGAAGCCGGTTCCGACATGACCTACAAGGTCGGCACCATGATCGAGATCCCGCGCGCTGCGCTGACCGCCGACGCCATTGCCAACGAGGCAGAGTTCTTCTCCTTCGGCACGAACGATCTGACACAGATGACCTTCGGCTTCTCCCGTGACGACGCGGGCAAGTTCCTTGCGTCCTACTACGACCGCAAGATCTACGAATCCGACCCGTTCTCCAAGCTCGATCAGGCAGGCGTCGGCCGCCTCGTCAAGATGGCGGCGGAGCTGGGCCGTCAGACCCGCCCGGACATCAAGCTCGGCATCTGCGGCGAGCAGGGCGGCGACCCCTCGACCGTCGAATTCTGCCATAACATCGGCCTGACCTACGTCTCCTGCAGCCCGTTCCGCGTGCCCATCGCCCGCCTCGCTGCCGCACAGGCCGCGATCAAGGCGAAGAAGAACTAAAAGTCTTCCCACAGCGCGAGAACCGATAAAAAACCGTCGGCCCCCTGATACCATGTATCAGGGGGGCCGCTTCTTCTCATAAAGATCCCGACTATGGTACAGCGCAATTCGCTCCATGCCGCGATGCGCGGATGCCCATATGCGCCGCCAAATATCGGAAGCTGTCCCTGCGCTCAAAAACGGCGCACAGCTCTGCCCGTCCTGCCCGGAGGGGATCTGCAGGAAAACTCCGCCCTGGATCGTCACGCAATCCGGGGCGGAGTCTTTATGCGTTTGCACGGCAAACGGGCGCCATTAGATCAGGACGTCCTCCAGAAGACGCCAGTCCGCGCCGCTGATGTCCTCGGAATACCGCTCCGTGCAGATGCAAAGCTCGTCGGTTGCCCCATCGTTGCGGACGAGGCCGCCGTGCAGGCCGTGCTTTTCCAAAAACGCATGGAGCACGTCGAACTTTTTAGCCGTGAACGGGTCAATGTCCTGGCTTCCGCCGCTCCGGTCAAAGCCGCCCTTCGTCTCCAGAATCCAGAGCGCCCCTCTGACGCAGACCACATAGTCCGGGTAAAACAGGCGCTGGTGCCCCGTGTTGTCCAGATAGACGATGGAGAGGTATTCGCTCCCCTTGTCCCCGTTTTTGTACCACCAGTCCACGCCCTCTGTCCGTTCACAGAACTTTTCAAACTTCACCTCGGACGTGGAGCGCGGTGCTGCCGAGGAGAGATAGCCGCTATAGACGTTTTTGCGGTATTCCACCTGCCGTTTCCCGCTGCGTTGGTAGGTAAACAGACAGCTGTGCGGCAGTCGGAAGACCGTTTCGCTGACAGCGGGCAGATCCAGATGAACCTGGGCCAGCTCGGCAGACAGCGCTTCACAGACCGCGCGCCGGAGCCGTTCGGTGTTGTTGAGCACGAAAGCATAGATCTCCCTGGACGGGAGCGCAAGCAGTTTTTGCCGGCACGGGCACCCGGCGTCAAACAGACGCCGGAGGATGGTGTTCATGTAGGAATATTCCATCCCGATCTCCAGCCCCAGCCGGCTGACCTGACGGTGGTAATCACGACCATGTTTGTGCGTGCTGAGCGGTTCGGAGACGGCGATCTGGTTGAGCGCATTGGGGTCGAAGTCCAGCGTAGCCGTCTCGCCGGAGCGGGTGTAGCGCACAACTGCGTCGCGGAAAAGGAAGCCTGCCGTCTCCAGGCGAACCTGGTTTTCTGCAAGGTTGTCTGTGGTGCGGTAAGTTGCGGCAAAGTAGTCTGACAGCATATGCAGCACACGTTGTGGATTGCGGCCGCTGCTCGGCATGCTGCGCTGCTCACAGGGCAGCGTCACGCTGCGGTATTCCGGCTTTAAAAACAGCGTACAAGCGTCCAGCGCCGCGCTGCCGAGGCCCTGACGGACGCCGGCGGTGAATTTTTCGTCAAAGGTATAGAGATAACAGCTGTCGAGCATGTCGCTGCCATAGTGCTTCGCCTCCGGCATGCGGCGGATGCGCCCAATGGTCTGGATCTCGAAAGTTTCATCCATGTTTTCCCGCAGCTTGAGCAAGATTTGGGCCCGCGGGCAGTCCCAACCGGTGGCGACAGCCTGCTTGATGATCACGGCCTCGGAAGCCGCGTCAGGCAGCTCGATCCCATCGAGGTTTTCGTGCCGGTCGGAGAGCCAGATGGCCAGTCTCCCGTTGTCATAACGCAGGCCTTGGGTGGAAAACCAGCGCTCCACATCCGAAAGCACCGCCGCAGAGCGGTTTGGCAGCTGTACAATCAAGAGCGGATTTACGGCAATTCCACGCCGGACATACTCCGCCCGCAGCTCCTGCCGCTTTTCCAGCGCACGCGCCAGCAAATAGTTTGTCTGATCTTCTACTTCCACCACCTGCGGGAAGCCCGGATTTATGAGGAGCAGCTTTTTGATGAGGCCGGAGGCGATGACCTCCTGCTCGGGGATCTCGATCCAGGTGGTGCGAGGAAGGGGCTTTGGCGTTGCGGAGCAGCGGATGATTTTTTGGGGGTGGAAATAGCGGAGCAAGTCGTCGGCCTTGATGGTGTTGTTTTGGTGACTTTCGTCTATGATGACGATGAAATGCACGCCGGCATCCTGTGCGCGGCGAATATGCTCGAGGAAATTGGTGTGCTCGCTGTCCTTGAGCGCATTGTTGCCTTTTTTGGTAAGCTTTTCCCAGTTGAGGAAGCAGCTGTCGTTTTCCTCAAAGCCGGTTGTCATGACGTCGGAGAGCAGCTTGGTCTGGGAGGACGGAATGTATTGATCCATCTTTGCCTTGCTCTGCTCTTCCAGGCCGCCTTTGCCGGGTGTGAGCCAGATGAAGACGGTTTTTGGGTAGGATTGAAGATATTGCTGCATGAAATAGGTGAGGAGAATGGTCTTGCCGCTCCCGGTGGGGCTTTTGAGAATGATGTCGCGGGCGGGGGCCTCCATTGCCGCAAAGAGTGACCGGACTGCCGAGAGCTGAAAATTCTTTAATTCCATGCCTCTTCCTCCTGAAGTTCCGGATAATAGCGTTCCGGGACGATGTACAGCGCGACGCTGTGCGCGGCGAGGGCGGCCTCCTGGGCTTCATCCGGCAGAAGGTCATGGCTGAGATACAGCCTGCGGCAGCGCGCAAGACGCCCCGGCTCGGAGAAAAGGGCGGAGAGGTCTTCGTCTGTGCACACAAAGGCAGCTTCGCCGCATCCGGAGAGCGGCGCGCCAGTTTCAAGCTCGACCAGCTCGCGCATATGTGCAAGCAGCTCGCCCGCATATTCATAATAAAGCCGCCCGGCAGTGGGGATGAAATCCACCCGGTCATATTTCAGGCTGGTTGCATAGCCTTCCTTTTCGATGCTCCGCCGCAGGCGCTCGTAGGTGACATCCCGGCAGATCCCGTTTTCGTTGTTCGTGCAGAGGATGAAGCGGCGGCTGCCGCCGTCTTCCGCGTTGCACTGCAAAACCGCATCGCCGGTTGTTCCGCTCCCTGCGAAAAAGTCCAGAATATATGGACTTTCACGGAAATCGATCATTTCGATTGCCCGGCGGATCAGATAGGTTGGCTTTGCGTAGGTAAACGGAGAGGACGGAAAGAGCGATTTTAACTCGGAAGCGGCGTTTTGATAGTTCAGGGCCTTTTCGTCCCAGAGGGAGCGGGCCTTGGTGCGGCGCTCGGCAGCGCCGGTGGTCAGGTAGTCCTTCTGGTAGACGTCCCAGACGGTCTGGTCTGCGCGCCGGACCTGGCGGGCGACGAGGTCTGCGCCGTCCTGCGCGGCTTTTTCACGGCTCCAGCGCCAGGTACCGCGTTCGCCGGTGGAGGGCTGGTAGGGATAGACGGCGACGGAATGGGCGGCGTCTTCGGCAAGGGAGAGCGAGCCGGTCTGCGGGTCGACAAAAAACGAATAGAAGAGGTTGGGCCGCTCGCTGGCGCGCCAGAAGCCGCCGCGCTGGCGCAGGCCGAGCAGGCGGTATGGGCCGCGGTCATCCGAGAGGCGGTATTCCGACTGCATATCCTCTGTCAGCCGGTGGCCGATGATGGCGGCGGAGAGGATGTCTTTGGCGTAGACAAGCAGGTATTCGTGGACGCTGGCGATTTCCTTGCTGGACTGCGAACCGCGCGGATTGCTCTTGATGACGATGTTGGCGACAAAATTCTCCTCGCCGAAGATCTCGTCGCACAGGAGCTTGAGGGCGGCCTGCTCGTTGTCGTCGATGGAGAGAAAGATCACGCCC
This sequence comes from uncultured Eubacteriales bacterium, assembly GCA_900555665.1. Lineage (GTDB taxonomy): Bacteria > Bacillota > Clostridia > Oscillospirales > Oscillospiraceae > CAG-170. Next base: position 9,089 of record USLX01000021.1, read on the forward strand.
TGCCGGGTGAGCAGGGTTCTGGCGAGACGCAGGCGGGTATTCATGAACGAGAGCCACTTGCTGTGGCGGAAGCCGTCCTGCGCGTCGACCTTGGAGTCGTCATAGGTGAAGTCCCGGTTACCGGTATTGTAGGGCGGGTCGATGTAGATCATCTGGATGCGGCCCCGGTGCGTCTTTTCCAGGAGGCGGAGGGCGGCGAGGTTGTCGCCCTCGAGGAGGAAGTTCAGCTGGCCGCCGCAGTCGATGGCAAGGGACGTATCCTCTGTGAGCACGGGCGCGTGGGTGGCGAGAAGCTCGTCGATCTCCTCGCGGTGATGTTCGAACAGGAGGCCGTATTTTTTACCGTTTACGTCTTGCTCCAGCGCGGCGAGGCCGGAGAGCAGGCGGGTCGTCTGCGCGCTCTGCGGGGCAGCGGAGAGAAAGGCGCGGAGGTCTTGAATGGTTTGAAGCAGAGCCTGACGGGTCTGCCTGGACTGGTTGATGCTCATGGCGGATCTCCTGTTGTGGTGAGGTGGGGTGGCATGGCCGCTTTTCCTCTATTATAGGGGGAGGCGGGGGAAAAGTCCATGTTTTTCTCGGAAAGAAGAATCCCCGCCGCCCGCCGGACACATTCCGATGGGCGGCGGGGATGTTTTGCGCGCCACTCAGGGTGTATCTGAAAACGGATACTATTTTCTGATTAAATTCTTTCATCAGAAAGGTTCCACCTTTGGCGTAACCGATTCCGTGTTTTTGATAAAATCACGGAATCTCGTCTCATAATGATCTTCCTATTAAAAACTTCCATTCCATGAATGAAAGTTTTTAATTGAATATCAGTATGAAAATGTGACCGGCAGCAAAGAATGCCCGGACAGAGGCGCGCTGACTGGGAGATGGAGACGCGGCGATTGCGGAATTATTCACGCCGGCTGTGGGCGGCAGTGCCGCCGAGGATGCCGCAGCAGGGCAGAAAAAACAAGCACCCACTTTCGTGAGTGCTTGCAGGGTTGAGAATTTATCTCTTGGAGAACTGCGGCGCGCGGCGAGCTGCCTTCAAGCCGTACTTCTTTCTTTCCTTCATTCTCGGGTCGCGGGTCAGGAAGCCAGCGGCTTTCAGCGCGGCACGGAATTCGGGGTTGACGCTCAGGAGCGCGCGGGCAACGCCATGACGGATGGCGCCGGCCTGGCCGGTGACGCCGCCGCCTTCGACGGTGCAGACGAGGTCGACCTTGCCGAGCATGTCGGTGGTGGCCAGCGGCTGACGGACGACCATCTTCAGGGTATCGAGGCCGAAGTAATCGTCGATGTCACGACCGTTGATGGTGATGGAGCCGGTGCCGCCCTGATACAGGCGAACGCGGGCGATGGAGGATTTGCGACGGCCGGTGCCGTACTGATACTGTCTTTTGCTCTCGTACATAGTCTCTTACCTCCTGATTAGTCCAAAGTCCAGGCTTCGGGCTTCTGCGCGGCGTTGTTGTGCTCGGCGCCCTTGTAGATCTTGCAGCGGGTCAGCGCGGCGCGGCCGAGGGTGTTCTTCGGGAGCATGCCCTTGACGGCCAGTTCCATCGCGAACTCGGGGCGCTGCTCCATCAGGGTGCGATACTTGACGTCCTTCAGGTTGCCGATCCAGCCGGTGTGATGATAGTAGTGCTTCTGATCGAGCTTCTTGCCGGTGAGGACGGCCTTGTCGGCGTTGACGATGATGACGAAATCACCGCAGTCCACGTTCGGGGTGAAGTCAACCTTGTGCTTGCCGCGAAGGAGCTTCGCAGCGGTCGCAGCGACGCGGCCCATGGGCTTGCCGGCTGCGTCGAGAACGTACCATTTTCTCTGGACGGCCTCTTTCTTCAGCATAGTGGTCATGATTGTTTCCTCCATAAGATGATGGAAAGCGAACTTTCCAAGCAAATATTTGACAAATGTAAGGCGCGCCGCTACAATAGACCTCGCAAACGCGCTTATTCTTTATATCACACCGAAAAAGTTCTGTCAATAACTTTTTGCGCAGATTTTATGATTTCCGGAAAGAACTCTTGAAATCTCGGAAATACGAAAAAATACGCTGGAATACTGCAAAACGATTTGCGGTTTTCGGGAGGAAAAAATGATGCAGAAAATGATGGGTCTGGTGCGAAAGTGCATCGAAGACTACGATATGATCCAGCCGGGCGACCGCGTGGCTGTCGGCGTGTCGGGCGGGAAGGATTCGCTGACGCTGCTGGTGCTGCTCGCGGCGCTGCGGGAATACTATCCCGTGCGGTTTGACCTCGCCGCGATGTCCGTCGACGTGGGGCTCGGCGGGATGGATTTTTCGCCGGTGGCGGAGCTCTGCGCGAAGCTCGGCGTGCCCTACACGGTGAAAAAGACGGAGATCGGGCCGATTATCTTTGACCATCGGAAGGAGAAAAATCCCTGCTCGATGTGCGCAAAGATGCGCCGCGGCGCGCTGCACGACCTGCTGCGCGGACAGGGCTGCAATAAAATTGCCCTGGGGCACCACTATGACGACGCCGTCGAGACGTTTTTCATGAGTCTGCTCTATGAGGGGCGGATCTCCTGTTTTGAGCCGGTGACCTATCTCAGCCGGGCCGGGATTACGCAGATCCGCCCAATGCTCTATCTCGGGGAAAAGGCGGTGATGCAGTTTGCAGAGCGGGAGAAGCTCCCGGTGGTGCACAACACCTGCCCGGCCGACAAGCATACCAAGCGACAGGAGATGAAGGAGCTGATCGCCGCGCTGCAGAAACAGTACCCCGATCTGAAAACGAAGGTCTTCGGCGCGATGCAGCGCCTGCCGCTGCCGCAATGGGGCATTTTGGACGGAAAAAAGCCCGAATGACCCTTGACAAACTGTGAACGAGTGGGTAAACTACCCTTGTATGAATTGAAGATCGTTGCGTTGATAAGGACAAGTACGGTCTGTCCTCCTGCGTCAGAGAGCTGCCGGTCGGTGCGAGGCAGCGGCAGCCAGACCCGAATATCCCCTTGGAGCAGCCCGCTGAACGCCGCAAGGCCAGTAAACCGGGACGGATCCTCCCGTTACAGAGGCAGAGTGTCCGCCGCAAGGCGGGAATTCAGGTGGTACCACGGTTTTTGATCGCCCTGAGCTATGCTCAGGGCAATTTTGTTATACTATATAAAATGTGTTCAAAGGAGAATTTGACATGGAATACAAAAAGACGCTCAACATGAGCAAGTCCGGCTTCCCGATGCGCGGTGGATTGCCGATGCGTGAGCCGGACATGCTGAAGCAGTGGTACGACATGGATCTCTACCACGAACTGCTCAAGAAAAACGACGGCAAACCCCGCTTCGCCCTGCACGACGGCCCTCCGTTCTCGAACGGCGCGCTCCACATGGGCCACGCGCTCAACAAATGCATCAAGGACTTTATGATCCGTTCCGCGGCGATGCGCGGCTATTATACGCCCTATATCCCCGGCTGGGATAACCACGGCATGCCGATCGAGTCCGCCATCATCAAGCAGAACAAGCTGAACCACAAGCAGATGTCCGTCGCGGCCTTCCGTTCCGCCTGCCACGATTTTGCCCAGCATTATATCGATGTGCAGATGGAGGGCTTCAAGCGCCTCGGCGTCCTCGGCGACTGGGAGCATCCGTACAAGACCATGAACCCCGGCTTCGAGGCCGAGGAGGTCAAGGTTTTCGGCGCGATGTACAAAAAGGGCTACATCTATAAGGGATTGAAGCCCGTCTACTGGTGCTATCACGACGAGACGGCCCTGGCCGAGGCCGAGATCGAATATCAGGACGATCCCTGCACGACCGTCTATGTCAAGTTCGCCATGCACGATGACCTCGGCAAGCTGAGCCATCTCGACAAGTCCAAGCTGAACTTCATCATCTGGACGACCACGATCTGGACGCTGCCCGGCAACCTCGCCATCGCGCTGCACCCGGACGAGAGCTATGCCGTCGTGAAAAATGAGGACAACGGGGAACTGTATATCATCGCCGAGGCGCTGGCCGAGAAGGTCATGCGCGTGGGCAACGTCGAGCATTACAGCATCGTCGAGACCCATCCGGGCAGCTTCTATGAAAACATGCTGGCCGATCACCCCTTCCTGCCGAAGACCAGCCGCCTTGTCCTGGCCGATTACGTCACGATGGATTCCGGTACCGGCTGCGTCCACACCGCGCCCGGCTTCGGCGCCGATGACTATCAGACCTGCCGCCGCTACGGCATGGACATGGTCGTCCCCGTCAACGATCAGGGCCGCCATACCGACTATGCCGGGAAGTACGAGGGCATGCTCGTCGAAGAGTCCAACCCCGTGATTCTGAAGGATATGCAGGAATCGGGCCGCCTGTTCGCGTCCGAAGAGATTGTCCACAGCTATCCGCACTGCTGGCGCTGCAAGAAGCCGATCATCTTCCGCGCGACTCCGCAGTGGTTCTGCTCGGTTGACTCGTTTAAGGACGAGGCGTGCGCGGCGTGCGACGACGTCCGCTGGATCCCCGGCTGGGGCATCGACCGCATGAAGGCCATGATCCGTGAGCGTGCCGACTGGTGCATCTCCCGTCAGCGCCGCTGGGGCCTGCCGATCCCGGTCTTCTACTGCAAGGACTGCGGCAAGCCCGTCTGCACGGACGAGACGATTGCCAATATCTCGAAGCTCTTCGGCGAGTTCGGCTCGAACGTCTGGTTTGAGCGCGAGGCCGACGAACTCGTCCCCGAAAACTTCGCCTGCCCGCACTGCGGCGGCAAGCACTTCGACAAGGAGACGGACACGCTCGACGGCTGGTTTGACTCCGGCTCCACGCACTTCGCCTCCATGCAGAAGGATCAGGGCTTCTGGCCCGCGACCGTCTATCTGGAGGGCCTTGACCAGTACCGCGGCTGGTTCCAGTCTTCGCTGCTGACCGCCGTCGGCGCGCTGGGCAAGGGCGCTCCGTTTAAAGAGTGCGTCACGCACGGCTGGACGGTCGACGGCGAGGGCAAGGCCATGCACAAGTCCCTCGGCAACGGCGTCGATCCTGCCGACGTGTTCAAGAAATACGGCGCGGACATCTGCCGCCTCTGGGCAGGCTCGGCCGACTATCATGTCGACGTCCGCTGCTCCGATGCCATCTTCCAGCAGCTGAGCCAGAACTATCTGAAATTCCGCAACACCGCGAAATTCTGCCTTGACAACCTCCTCGACTTCGACCCGAACCACCTGACTGCGCCCGCCGACATGGCGGAGCTCGACCGCTGGGCCGTCACGAAGCTGAACGACCTGATGGCCCGCTGCGAGGCGGCCTACCAGAACTATGAGTTCTTCACCGTCTCCCACGCCGTCAACGACTTCTGCGTTGTCACGCTCTCCAGCCTCTACCTCGACATCATCAAGGATCACCTCTACTGCGACGGCGCAGATTCCGCCTCCCGCCGCAGCGCACAGTCCGCGCTCTGGATGATCCTCGACGCGATGACGAAGCTCTTCGCGCCGATCCTCGCCTTCACCTGCAACGAGATCTGGCTGCAGATGCCGCACCGCGACTGCGATGACGCGCGCAACGTTGTCCTGAACGAGATGTCCAAGCCGTACACCGATTACGCCCTCTCTGCCGACCGCATGGCCGCGTGGGACTTCGCGTTCCGCCTCCGCAGCGACGTCAACGGCGTCCTCGAGACCGCCCGCGCCGACAAGCGCATCGGCAAATCGCTCGAAGCGCACGTCGCGCTGACCGCAGTCGACGCAGCGGCCGCCGAGGCCGTGAAGGCTGTGGCCGGCATGAACCTTGCCGAGATCTTCATTGTCTCGAACGTCGCCGTCACCGACGAAAAGCCGGAAGAGGGCGCCGTCGTTGGAAATGGCACGAACTTCCCGGGGCTCACCGTCGCCGTCACCGAAGCGAAGGGCACGAAGTGCCCGCGCTGCTGGATGCATTCTCTGGATGCCGACGAGCACGGCCTCTGCCCGCGCTGCGCTGCGGTCTGCAAAGCACTGGACGTGGTGTTTGACTAAACTTCAAAAAAGAGCATCCCGGGAGGGATGCTCTTTTGCGATGTGTGGGGCGCGGCGGAAAGAATGGGTTTGAAAGCGGGGGTGATTTGTGGTAGAATGATCACACCCAAGAAAAGGAGGATATTTCCTTGTTTTATTTGTATCTGACCCTGTTTGCCGCGGCAATTGTGGCGGTCGACCAGTGGACAAAGGCACTGGCTGCTGCGCAGCTCACCGACGTTGTCGATGTGCTCGTTCCCGGCTGGCTGGAGCTGCGCTATCTGCTCAACGACGGCATGGCGCTGAGCATGCTGCGCGGCGGGCGGTGGCTGTTTGTGGCGCTGACGGCGGTCTATCTGGTGTTTGTGGTATGGATCGTGGCGAAAAAGCATGTCACGAAAAAGCCGGAGCTCTGGTGCCTCGCGGCCATCACGGGCGGAGCCATCGGCAACCTCATCGACCGGGTGCGCACAGGTGCGGTGATCGACATGATCTCGATTCCGTGGTTTTCGACGTTTAACGTTGCAGACGTGTTTATCACGTTCGGCGCGATCATTCTGGTGCTCTACATTCTGATCAAGGACAAGAATTTTTTATCCGACGGGCCGAAAAAGGACAAATCCCATGACGATCACGCTGAACACTGACGGTGTGCGCCTCGACGCCGCGCTGGCCGAACAGATCCCGGAACTGAGCCGCAGCGCCGTGCAGCGGCTTTTGGAGGATGGCGCGGTGACGCTGGATGGAAAGGCCGTGAAAAAGAACGCGAAGCTTCCGGCAGGGACGGTTTTGAACGTGGAAATTCCGGAGGTGCGGCCGGCGGAAAATCCGGCGCAGGAGATTCCGCTGGATGTGGTCTATGAGGACGAGGACGTCATTGTGGTCAACAAGCCGAAGGGGCTTGTGGTGCATCCGGCGCCGGGACATCCGGACGGAACGCTGGTCAATGCCCTCCTGCATCACTGCGGCGCGTCGCTCTCCGGCATCGGCGGGGAGGCGCGTCCCGGCATTGTCCACCGCATCGACAAGGAGACCTCGGGCTTGCTGATCGCGGCCAAGAATGACTTTGCCCATGCGCATCTTGCCGCGCAGCTCAAGGATCACAGCCTTGCGCGGACGTATGAGTGCATCGTCTGCGGCAGCGTCCGTGCGGATTCCGGCACGATCGACGCGCCAATCGGCCGCGACCCGGCAGATCGCAAAAAAATGGCCGTCACCGAGAAAAACAGCCGTCCGGCCGTTACGCACTGGGAGGTTGTCGCCCGCTATCCGGGCTATACACACCTGCGCTGCCGGCTGGAGACGGGGCGGACGCATCAGATCCGCGTCCATCTTGCCTGGCGCAACCACCCGATTCTCGGCGATACGGTCTATGGCCACAGGAAGCCGGAGTTGGGGATGGAGAGCCAGTGCCTCCATGCGCGGGAGCTGACATTTGTGCATCCGCGCACGGGGGAGCGCGTAACGGTGCGCTGCGAGCTGCCGGAGTATTTCAAAGCAGTGCTGGAAAAACTGGAAAAATGATCAAAACCGGCCATATGGCCGGTTTTGATCATTTGACGAATTTGTCGATGGCCTGGCAGAGGTTTGCGATGGCCTCTTTGTCATCGTGCTCGACGGCGTCGACAATGCAGTGCTGGATATGATCTTCCAGGATGACCTTGCCGATGTTGTTGATCGCGGAGCGGACGGCGGAGAGCTGGATAAGCACCTCGGAGCAGTCGCGCCCGTCCTCTACCATTTTTTTGACCGATTCCAGGTGCCCGATGGCGCGGGCAAGGCGATTGAGCACGGCTTTGGTGTTTTCGTGGACATGGCCGTGTGCGTGGCCAGGCTCGTGCGTGTGGGCAATGCCGTGCTCATGCAGAGATTCATGCGTGTGTTCCATGGGAAGCCTCCTCGGCTGTTCTTGAAAGGGATTATATCACGGCGGTACGGAAAAATCCACAGAAATGTCAACAATTTTTTGGGGAAATTTCGAGACAGAACCCCGGCAGGGGGATTATTTTGTAATTTTTCGGGCCTTTACAAAGGGCGCGGAACTGAGTATAATACAAGACAGAAAACGAAACTGTTTTGCAGGAGGAACCAATTATGCATCACGATCACGAACATGAGGGCTGCTGCCACAGCCACGAAGAGGGCCACGCGCATGAGCATCATCATGAGCATGCCTGCGGGGCCTGCGGCGGCTGCAATGCCGACCCAAAGGCAGAGCTGAAGGCTCTGATGAAATACATGGTGGGCCACAACGCCTCCCATGCCAACGAGCTGGCGCAGCTGGCGGCCAAGCTGAAGGATTTGGGCGAGACGACGGCCTATGAGCAGATTATGCAGGCGGTCTCGGACTTTGAGAAGGGCAATATGCGCCTGTCCACGGTTTTGGCCGCGATGGAGTAAGGAGCGAACGGTATGTGCTTGTCAAACGTTTATAAAAACCAGGAGGCACCGGAAAATCTGGTGCTCGGCAATGTGCAGCGCATCGACATCAAAGACGGGCAGGTTTTCCTGACCGATCTGATGGACCGGCAGGTTGTCATCGAGGGCGAGCTGGTGTCGGTCGATCTGGTGGGCAACGTCGCCATTGTGCGCGAGCGCGTGCGCTGAAGATGGCGGAATACGAGGTCGTGCGCGAGGTGCAGAACCTGTGCGCAAACAACCAGATGCGGGATGTCTTCTTTGACGAGGTTGAGACGGACGACCCGGTTGCGTGGGTTCGCCGGGAGATCAAGGGCAAGGAAGTGAACCTGACCGTTGACCGGAAGGCTGACGGGGCGCTGACCGTGTATGTGGAGAGTGCCGGCGTGAGCCAGAAATTTCTCTTCACACCGCTCTGAGGAGGCACAGCACGAAATAATCAGAACTTTTTTCGCGTTTTCCGCAAGTTTGGGCTTGTATTTACGGCACAATTGTGTTACGATATTTTTGTATCGAATCCCAAATGGGCACAGTGCGCCCATTTGGGATTAGGCAGAAAATCATATTTTTTGGAGGCATATATGAGCGTTGCTGAAATCTATGAAAACAGAGCCACTTTCTCGTTTGAGGTTTTCCCGCCGAAGACGGACGTTGGCATGGAGAAGCTGTGCGGCAAGGACGGCGTCCTGGAGAAGCTGTACACGCTGAATCCCGACTACATCTCCTGTACTTACGGCGCCGGCGGCACGAACGTCGGTAAGAACCTCGAAGTCCTCGACAAGATCGTCAAGGACGGCAAGACCACCCCGATCACCCACTTCACCTGCATCGGCAACACCAAGGAAGACATCAAGGAAAAGCTGCAGACCTACCTGGATCACGGCATCAACCACATGCTCGCCCTGCGCGGGGACCTGCCCTTCGGCTGGACCGGCACGAACGGCGATCTGCACTATGCAACCGAGCTTGTCAAGTTCGTCCGCAAGGAGTTCGGCGACAAGTTCACCATCGCGGTCGCCGGCTCGCCCGAAGGCCACATCCAGTGCCGCAGCCTCGAGGCTGACATCGCTTTCCTGAAGCAGAAGCAGGACAACGGCGCCGACTTCATCATCAGCCAGCTGTGCTGGGATATGGATGCGTTCCGTTACTGGCTCGACGCCATCCGCGGCGCGGGCATCTGGCTGCCGGTCGATGTGGGCATTATGCCGATCCTCGATCAGGCCGCGACCATCAACATGGCGCTCAGCCGCAACGGCTGCGTCATGGACCGCAAGCTCTGCGAGATCATCTCCAAGAACTGGATCTTCCCGAACCCGTTCGACAAGGAGCCGTTCGACGCAGACGTCGCCGGCAAGAAGGCCAGCTTCAAGGCCGCCGGTATTGAGTATACCATCAACCAGATCGACGAGTATCGTGCCTGCGGCGTGGACGGCATCCACCTGTATGCGCTGAACAAGTACGACGACGTGGCCAACATCGCAAAGCTGGCCGGCCTGATCGACCTCGTCTAATCCAAGCCTCTGCTGCCCCGGCGGGCCAAAGCCCGCCGGGACATTCGAGCGTTTATCAAGGAGCGTTTTTTATGGCAAAATCGCACACCATCGCAGTGGCCGGAAAAGGCGGCGTGGGCAAGACCACAACCTGCGGCATGATCATCGACTATCTCTGCAAGGCCGGAAAAGGGCCCATTCTGGTGGTGGACGCCGACGCGAACTCGAACCTCAATGAGGTTTTGGGCGTGGAAGTGGAGACGACGCTGGGCGATATCCGCGAGGATATGGCCCGTGCCGAGCAGACGGGCTCTGTGCCCGCGAATATGACGAAGGCCGATTACGCGGAGATGAAATTCGGCACCGCACTGATCGAAGAAGACGATTACGACATGCTGGTTATGGGCCGCACGCAGGGCAAGGGCTGTTATTGCTTTGTCAACGGTGTGCTGAAGACACAGCTGGACAAGTATATCGGCAACTACAACTACATCGTGATGGACAACGAGGCGGGGCTGGAGCATATTTCGCGCGGGACGCTTCCGCATGTGGATACCATGCTTCTGGTTTCCGACTGCTCGCGGCGCGGCATTCAGGCGGTCGGGCGGATCGCGGAAATGATCCGGGAGCTCGATCTGAAGCCGGGCGAGATGAAGCTGATCGTCAACCGCGCACCCGGCGGCGTGCTGAACCCCGGCGTTGCGGAAGAGATCGAAAAATACGGGCTGGATCTGGTCGGCGTGCTGCCGCAGGACGATCTGGTCTATGAATATGACTGCGAGGGCAAACCCAGCTCTCAGGTTCCCGACGGCGCGCCGGTCAAGCAGGCGCTCGCCGGAATTATGCAAAAGCTGAAACTGTAATACCATTGCAAGCAAAATTTTTGATATAGGGGGATTCACCATTATGCCTTTTGTTCCCAAAAAGCAGGCTTTCAACGCGCACATCAATGAAGTTGTGCTCGGCGTTGGCGACAAAGCCACGGCAATTGGCGGACAGAACGTCCTGCCGTTCCACACCTTCGACGCCGAAATCAAGAATGCGCCGAAGATCGGCGTGGAACTGACCGATTTCGGTATGGAAGAGTACACCATGCCCGGCGAGAAGGAATTCTACGCCGGCTGCGAGTCCGTCGTCGACATGGCCAAGCGCGCCGAGACGATGGAAGGCGCAAACTTCCTCTGCCTGCACTTTGAAGGTGCCGATCCCAACGGCGCCAACAAGCCCACGGAAGAGTGCGTTGCGCTGGCGAAGGCTGTGGCCGACGCCGTGACGATGCCCATTGTCATCATGGGCTGCAAGAACATCGAGAAGGACACCGAGCTGTTCAACAAGATCGCGGAAGCGCTCGCCGGCAAGAACATCCTCGTCCTCTCGGCACGCGACGAAAACTACAAGACCGTCGGCGCCTCCGCCGGTCTGGCCTACGGCCAGAAGGTCGGCGCGGAATCCGCCGTCGACATCAACCTGGCCAAGCAGCTCAACACCGTCATGACCCAGCTCGGCGTCAACGCCCAGTCGATCGTCATGAACATCGGTTCCGCTGCTGCCGGTTATGGCTATGAATATGTTGCTTCCACGCTGGACCGCGTGAAGGATGCTGCGCTGAAGCAGGCGGACGCCATGCTCCAGATGCCCATCATGACCCCGGTCTCCGCCGACGCCTGGGGCGTCAAGGAAGCGGTCATGAGCGAAGCGGATATGCCCGAATGGGGCAACCAGGAAGAGCGCGGCGTGGAGATGGAAATCACCACGGCGGCGGCTGTCCTGGCTGGCGGCGCAGACGCCGTCATTATGCGGCACCCGGCCGCGATCCGCACGATCTCCAAAATGATCAACGCGCTCATGTAAGCAGAAAGGAGGAACACTACCATGGCAGTAAAAGGTCTTGACATTTTTAAATTATCTCCCAAGAAGAACTGTAAAGAATGCGGCAGCCCGACGTGTATGGCTTTCTGCATGAAGGTTGCCCAGGGCGCGCTCCCGATTACGAAGTGCCCGTATATGTCCGAAGAGGCGATCGCCCTCCTGTCCGAGGCAACCGCACCCCCCATGAAGACCATCGAGTTCGCCGGCCACAAGCTCGGCGGCGAGACCGTCATGTTCCGTCATGAGAAGACCCTCGTGTCCCGCAACCTCTTTGCGCAGTATCTGTGCACCTGCATGGACGATGCCGAGGTCGACGCGAAGATCGACATCATGAAGAAGACCGACTATGAGCGCATCGGCGAACGCGAGTACGTCGAGGCTGTCTTCGTCCACGACGCCGGCGACGCCGACAAGTTCGTCGCGCTGGCCAAGAAGGCCGCCACGCTCGAGCGCGGTGTCATCCTCGACACCGAGAGCGTCGACGCTGCGAAGGCTGCTGTCGAGGCGATCAAGGACGTCAAGCCCATCCTGAACGGCGCCAACAAAGACAACTATGCCGATATGAGCGCCATCGCGGCTGCCGCCGGCATCGTGCTCGGCGTCAAGGGCAAGGATCTGGCCGAGCTGCACGACACCATCGAAGCCCTCGAGAAGGCCGGCAACAAGAACCTCGTCATCGACGTCACCGGCGAGACCGTGAAGGAAACCTTCGCGAACGCCGTCATCGTCCGCCGCTCCGCCATCCGTGACAACGACCGTACCTTCGGTTATCCGTCCATCGTCAACCTGGCCAAGCTCTGCCGCGGCGATATCCACCTGCAGACCGCGCTGGCGTCTGTGTTCACGCTGAAATACGGCTCGATCCTCGTCATGGAGCGCATGAGCTATGCCGAGGCGCTGCCGCTGTACGGCCTGCGCCAGAACATCTACACCGACCCGCAGAAGCCCATGAAGGTCGCCCCCGGCATCTACCCGATCAACGGCGCCACGCCCGACGATCCCTGCTGCCTGACGGTCGACTTCGCGCTGACCTACTTCCTGGTCTCCGGCGAGCTCGAGCGCTCCAAGGTGCCCATCAACCTGCTCATCACCGACGCATCCGGCATGTCCGTTCTGACTGCATGGGCCGCCGGCAAGTTCTCCTCCAGCTCCGTCAAGAAGTTCTTCGATGAATTCGATCTGGCTTCCAAGATCAACAACCGCACCCTCATCATCCCGGGCAAGGTTGCCGTTATGAAGGGCGAGATTCAGGACAAGCTGCCGGAGTGGAACGTGGTTGTCGGTACCCGTGAGGCCGTTGAGCTTGTCAAGTACCTCAAGGACGGCGAATATAAGGCTGCCGCTGAGGCCGCCGCCGCTTCCAAGAAGCCGGTCGAGGCCAAGCAGGAAGTCGCTGCGGACGCGCCGCTGGACTTCGAGAAGATTGCTGCGTCCATCCCGGCCATCAAGATCCGCGACGATCTCGACGCCCACTACAAGCAGAGAGATCCGGATTCGCCCAAGTTCGTCACCATCGGCGAGCGCATCCACTGCATCTCCCCGGTCATCCGCGAGGCCATGAACACCATGAACCCCGAGC
>USLX01000022.1 GCA_900555665.1 uncultured Eubacteriales bacterium
CAACGCAAAAATCCCTCGCTGCCGGTCACATCATGAGTTGGAAGAATACACCCTAGGAAAATGATTTCTTCGGCAAGGGAAAAATCAGCAGGATCCTTTTGCAGATCGCGCCGCCGGTCATGTTGGCGCCGCTGATCCAGGCGCGCTACAACCTTGTGGACAGCTTTTTGTCGGCCGGTATTCCAACAATGCGCTGACAGCGCTCTCGGTCATTTATCCGTTGCAGCTCGTCATTGTCGCGCTGGCCGTCGGCACCGGCGCGGGTGTGAACACCTACATGGCGCGAAAGTTCGCCCAGCAGAAACCGGAAACAGCAGATGCCGCTGCCGGGATACGTTGAAGTGTTCGATCTGCTTTTCGTTGGCCGTCATGGCCGTGGGCGCGGCGGCATTTATCGGGAACCCCGGTACGCTCATCCGCGTCTTTTCGCAGGACGCGGACGTGCTGGCCATCGGCTATGGCCGCATCAGTCTGCGCTCTCGCTGCTGCGGCAGATCGTCTGCCTGCTGCCGCTGTTCTGGCTGCTTGCGCAGCTGGGATTGGACTATAATACATGGTACGCTTTTCCCTTGACCGAGCTCATCTCCGACGGCGCCGGCTTGGCGCTCTACCACCGCGCCATAACCGCCTGGCCCTCCCAATAAAAACTCCCCGCCGCAGCGGAAAAGCCTCCCCCTCAGGGGGGAGGTGCCCCAGTGCGCACACTGGGGCGGAGCGGGCCGGAACGCACCCAATTCCTTCTTCGCACCAAAATCACCCCCACAAAATCCTCCCCATCCCCCCCGCCCAAAACAGCCGGGCTCTTTTTGCAGAAATTTGCAGAAAACTTGCTTTTTAATAAAAAATACGGTATGATAAAAAAACTGGCGGCATTTTCCTGTGGAAAACGCCGGATTCCAGGAAAAGCTACTTTCAGGAGGGCTTCGCCTTGGATATGAATTTGTTATTCTCCATCGGGCTTTTTGATCTGTTTCCGCAGCCCGTACTGTTTTTACAAAACACGGTCATTGCCGGCTGCAATGCAGCGGCGCGCGGTCTGGGCTTAAGCCCCGGAGACGCCGCGCCGGAGCTGCCAAACCTTCCGGCGTGCGCCCAACCCCGCGCCGACCAGCCCGAAATCACCTCAGTATTCCCCGGCCCCCAGATAGAACAAACTGAAGCAGCCGTCTCCGCCTGCCCTTCCCAGATGCGCTCCCTCGAAACCGCTGACCCCTCATCTCCTGTCCCCCGTTCAAGCCAGCCCAAAACCATCCCGTCCTCCCCCGTCACACAAATGGTCCAGGTCTTCCTTGCGGGTAAGCTGCGGGATGTAACGCTGCTGCAAGCCGAAGCCGGCACGCTTCTGGTCGCCGCGGCAGAACCTGCACAGGATGCCGCGCAAACGCTGCTTTCAATTGCAAATGCCATGCAGTCTCCCCTCACCACCCTGCTTTCCGCCTCCTCAACGCTGCTTCCTGCCATTGAAGATCTGGAAGACAGCCGGACGCAGCATGCGGCGGCAGAGTGCACACGGGCATTTTATCAGCTGCTGCGGCTGCGTGGGCATTTGCGTGATTTTGGCGGAGCCGCCTGCGGCGAGCTGCCGCTGACGTTGGAAAAGGTAGAGCTGTGTGATTTTTTTACAAAGCTCTATGAGAATACCGAATCGCTTTGCCAGGAATGCGGCGTAACACTGCACTGTAAAGTACCTCCACGGCAGTTTTACGCGTGGATTGACCGAAAACAGATAGCCCGAGCGGTTTATGAGCTGCTATCTAACGCATTGAAGCACACGCCGAACGGCGGCGAAATTTGTCTGGAATTGTTGAAACAAGGGGAATTTGCGCGTTTTGTGCTGCTGGACAGTGGCGAGGGGCTGGACGAAGCGGCACTTGGTGCGGCATTTACGCGGTATACGCAGTTTTCGCCGCTGGATGACGCACGGCGCGGCGTAGGGCTGGGTTTGCCGCTGGTACAGCGCATTGTGCAGCTGCACGGCGGGCGAATTTTACTCCAGACAAGCGGCAAAGGTGCGGCAATTATGCTGTCACTGCCGCTGGTTCCGGCAGATCGCAGCCAGCTGCGGAGCCCGAAGCGCGTCCCCGAGGAATCCGGGCGGCGGGCGGAGCTGGTCGCACTGGCTGACGTGCTGCCGGTGGACGTATTCGATTCCCGCAATCTCTGAGCGCAGTGGGCCAATTTCTCACGTTTTTTCTGATTTTTAAGTTTAGGGTGTATTCTTCCAACTCCCGACGCACCCGGACAGCGGGCCTTTTCACGCTGTGCCGCGTCAGTTTTCCTTGAAATACGTCAGGATTCCTGCGAAAAAATGTCTTGCGCAGCGCAAAAATTCCTCGCTGGCGGTCACATTGGGAGTTGGAAGAATACACCCTAGGAACAATTACTGCGCAAAAAACAGGAAAACCACCGGCACGGCCGTAATCTCATTAAGATAAGGCCCCAGAAATGCAGGCTCTGGGAGGAAAGCCCGGAGCCTGCATTGCAAGACACGCAGATTTTCAAAAAGGGTATGCCAAAAGCGCGGAGTTTCCTCCGCGAAAACGAGTGTGGGGAGATGAAATCATCCGGTACTGAAAGCAGGCTGGATGTTTTGCCCGCATATTTCTTGGCTTGTGCTGGCCGGGCCGGACAGGAAGCAGCAGACTAGCGATCAACGCCTCCACATTGACCGCAGACACAAATCCGAGCAGGAACTCCCGTGCAATATGCGCGGCAAAAGCAGCGTTCACACGGTAGAAATACTTCCCCTTTGGCTGCACAAATTTGGTGTGCAGCCGAAGCAGGGACGCGAAACTGAACCTTATGGGGGAGCCAGCGGTACTTTTGAGGCTCCTTGCGGATGCGGTTCGTCAGGCGTTTGGAGAGAGAATCGCTGAAACACGCATCAAATTCCGGCGTATCAGGCAGATTGAGCCCCGAAAGAATCCCCTGCTTTTCCTTTACGCGTATCAGGCAGTTCCAGGCCCTTCTGCTCGATATGCGCGATGTTGTTGTATGCCTCATAACAGCGTTTCGAATGGCAGCTTTCGTTTCCGGGTGAAATCCCGCTTGGAATCCTGTGTGGATCTGGGCAGCTCCGCCCGCTGCTGGGATATGGTTTCCAGAAGCTTTCGCTTCAGAGTGCGTGGATAGTTTCTCATCCGTACGGTCCTCCTTGAAATTGCTCTCAAGGCGAAGCCGTCGATTTTTTTCAATTTGTCATACTATTTTCTGATTAAATTCTTTAATCAGAAAGGTTCCGCCTTTGGCGTAACCGATTCCGTGATTTTGATAAAATCACGGAATCTCGTCTCATAATGATCTTCATATTAAAAACTTCCATTCCATGAATGAAAGTTTTTAATTGAATATCAGTATCAAGTGTTTTTTCTGGATTTTTTCAAGTATTTGCAATACAGCCCAGACCGTCCAGCTGACGATCTGGGCTGTTGCTTATCTTAATGAGATTAGGCCCTGCCGGTGGTTTTTTGTTTGATTCGAAAAGGCACGCGGCAAGGGGCAGGATGGACTTCCCCAGACTGCCCGGAGCGCAGGCCGCCCTGAGGAGCCCCCAGTCAGTCGTTGGAAAACGCTCCCATTTGTGGGCAAAAGCGGACTGGAGTGGTTCCGGTTTGGCGGGGAGGACGGAGGCCGCGGAGATGGAGCTTTTGCTGACCCGGCGGAAGCGGAATGGAGCCGGCTTCTTCTGACGCTGTGGGGATCTTGGGTGCGGACGCTCCCCATAAGACTTCGGGAAGATCCACGGGATTGCCACGCCAGTGTGCGCACTGGCTCGCAATGACGCTTTTATTGAATGACGCTTCTATTGAAACGTTGCAATCGCGCTTTTGTTTTGGGATTTGCTGCGGCGGGGCCTTGGGGGAAAGGGGCGTGGGGCGCATTTGGTTTGGTGCGGAGGGAAATTTGGGTGCTCCCCGGGCCTCATTCGGCCCTTCGGGCGCGGCAGCCGCGGAAGGAGTGTGCGGCCGACGTGCCTCGCGGTAAGATGTGAGGCATCCTTCCCCCTCGGGGAAGGATGCCTTTGGCAGTCGTTAAGGGGCGAGGCGGAAGAGGCGGTGGGCGTTATCCCAGGTGAGCTGCGCCATGGTGGCGACCGGGAGGGCACGCAGGTCCGCGATCTTCTGCGCGACATAGGGCACCAGGCTCGGGTCATTGCGGCGGCCGCGGAAGGGCTCCGGCGCCATATAGGGGCAGTCCGTCTCGATGAGGATGCGGTCGAGCGGGATGCTGCGGGCCGTTTCGACGGCCTTGCGGGCGTTTTTGAACGTCACAACGCCGGTAAAGCCGATGTACCAGCCGCGGCGGACGAACTCCCCCGCCATCTCCGGAGAGCCGGAAAAGCAGTGGAAGACACCCTTGACGGTAGGATATTCGTCGATAATGGCAAGCGCATCCCCATGAGCCTCGCGTTCGTGGATGATGACGGGCAGATCCAGCTCCTCCGCCAGCGACATCTGCAGACGGAAGGCGTGCTGCTGAACGTCACGCGGGACATCCTCGTAATGATAATCCAGACCGATCTCGCCGATGGCCTTGACGCGCGGATGGCGTGCAAGCTTCCGGTAGGTGAGAATGCGGGCTTCGTCGACGTGGTCGGCATCGTCCGGATGGCTGCCTACGGCGGCCCAGACCCAATTGTAGCGCGCGGCAAGGGCGATGGCCGCCTCGCTGGAGGGAAGATCACAGCCGACATCCATCATGCCGCGGACATGGTTTTGGGCCATATTGGCCAGAATTTCATCAAAATCTTCTGCAAAGCACGCCTCGTCCAGGTGTGCATGGGAATCGAAAAACATCGGGTTCACTCCTTTTCCTGCTGCCCCAGCCAGATGAGCAGCACCGCGACATCCGCCGGAGAGACACCGGAAATCCGGCTGGCCTGGCCGACGGAGAGCGGGCGGATCTCGCCCAGCTTTTGCCGCGCCTCGACGCGCAGGCCCTGGATCTCGGAATAGTCGATATCCGGCGGAAGCAGGCGGGATTCGGCGCGGCGGAACTCTTCAACCTGCTTTTGCTGACGGGCGATGTAGCCGGCATATTTCATTTGAATTTCCACCGCTTCGCGCACCGCAGCCGGCAGGGCCGGGCGGGTGGGATCAAAGGGGGCAAGGTCATCATAGGCCAGCTGTGGGCGGCGCACCAGATCTGACAGGCGGGCCGAGCCCCGGACCGGAGCGGTCTGTTTGGCAGTAAGCAGGGCGTTCAGCGCGGCAGATTCCGGGATGCCCGTCGCCTCGAGGCGGCGGATTTCGCCGGCCACGGCGCGGTATTTTTCCTGCACCGCCGCGTACTGCGCATCGCTCACCAGGCCGATCCGGCGGCCGATGGCGGAAAGGCGCTCGTCGGCATTGTCCTGCCGGTGCAGAAGGCGGTATTCCGAGCGGCTGGTCATGATGCGGTAGGGCTCGTTCGTGCCCTTGGTGACCAGATCGTCGATGAGCGTGCCAATATAGCCGTCGGAGCGCCGGAGAACCAGCGGCTCTCTGCCCTGGATCTTCAGCGCGGCGTTGGCGCCCGCGACGAAGCCCTGCACGGCGGCCTCTTCATAGCCGCTGGAGCCGTTAAACTGGCCCGCACCGTAGAGGCCGGGGACTTTTTTACTCTCGAGCGTGGGCAGAAGCTCGGTCGGGTCGATGCAGTCATATTCGATGGCATAGGCCGGGCGCATCATCTCCGCGTGCTCCAGGCCCGCGATGGTGTGCAGCATGGCGAGCTGGACGTCCTCAGGCAGGCTGGAGGAGAGGCCCTGGATATAGAGCTCGTCCGTACCAAGGCCGCAGGGCTCCACAAAGAGCTGATGGCGGGTCTTTTCCGGAAAGCGATCGATCTTTGTCTCGATGGAGGGACAATAGCGCGGGCCGACGGACTCGATCATGCCGTTGAAGAGCGGGGAGCGGTCGAAATTTTCCCGGATGATGCGGTGTGTCTCTTCGTTGGTATAGGTGAGATAGCAGACGGCACGGTTTTCCGGCGGCGTGACGGTGGAAAAAGAGAAGGGCTGCGGCATCTCGTCGCCGGGTTGGAGCTCCATCCTGGAAACGTCGACGGAGCGACGGTTGACGCGCGGAGGCGTGCCGGTTTTGAAACGGCGCATGCGCAGGCCAAAGCCCGCAAGGCAGTCTGTCAAACCGACGCCGGCCTGCATGCCGTCCGGCCCGGAGGAATAGGCGCAGTCGCCGGTGATGACGCAGGCGTCGAGGTAGGTGCCGGAGGCAATGACGGCGGCGCGCACACGGTAGACCGCGCCGAGGCGCGTTGTCACCGAGGCGACGGCTCCGTCCTCGAGGCCAATCTCCGTGATCATGGCCTGCTTGAGGTCGAGGCGCTCCTGCTGCTCGAGCAGGTGCTTCATATGCTCCTGATAGCGGCGGCGGTCGGCCTGGGCGCGGAGGGAATGCACCGCGGGGCCCTTGCCAAGATTCAGCATGCGGTATTGGATGCAGCAAGCGTCCGCCGCTTTTGCCATCTCGCCGCCGAGGGCGTCGAGCTCGCGCACGAGATGTCCCTTGCCGGTGCCGCCGATGGCGGGATTGCAGGGCATGTTGCCGACGGCGTCAAGGTTGATCGTGAACACAACCGTCCGCAGGCCCATGCGCGCACAGGCAAGGCCCGCCTCAATGCCGGCATGGCCTGCGCCGATTACGGCAACGTCATAGCTTCCCGCGTCAAATTTCATGGCTCTCCCTCCGGTTTTCCAAATAACAATTTATTATAGCAAATCGGCGGATGTTTTGCAAGAGGCGGACGGGGCAGAAAAATTTTGGCAGCCGGCGGATTTCGGCAGACTTTTCCAAAGCTGGGCGGTAGAATACAGATACAGCTTATCCAATGCGAGCGCACTTCATATCCTGGCGGTCTGAGGGCTGCCAATCCCACAATCCATTCCCCCGGCCAGGCCTGGCCGGGGGCCTTTTTTCATACTTCTTCAGTTGACGAATCTGGAATTGTCAGGTATGATAAAAGAATCAAACTGGAGAGGGAGCAGTCATGGACGACGAGCTTTGGATGCAAGAGGCGCTGCAGCTGGCGCGGGAGGCCGCGGCAGAGGGCGAAGTGCCGGTAGGGTGTGTGGTCACGCTGGACGGGAAGATCGTCGGGCGGGGCCGGAACCGGCGTGAGCAGGGAAAAACGGCGCTGGCGCATGCGGAGCTGGAGGCCATCGGCGAAGCTTGCAGGATTCTTGGTGGGTGGCGGCTTTGGCAGTGTACGCTGTATGTGACGCTGGAGCCGTGTCCGATGTGCGCAGGCGCAATTTTGAATGCGCACATTCCGCGCGTGGTGTGGGGCGCGCCGGATCCGAAGGGCGGCGCGGCGGGATCGCTGGTCGATCTGCTGCATCTGCCGGGCTGCTTCCAGCCGGAAACCGTTTCCGGCGTGTTGGGGGAGGAGTGTGCTTCCCTGCTCCGGAATTTTTTCCGCACGCTGCGCAAACAGCGCTCGGAGGCGAAGAAAGGAAGTTTTTATGCGTTATAAAATCACTGCAGACAGCACCTGCGATCTTGGGCCGGCGTTGATCGAACGGTTTGACATCGGGATTCTTCCGCTCTATGTGCAGCTGGGCGGGAAGACCTTCCGAGACGGCGTCGACATCCAGCCGGATGACATCTACGCCCATGTGGCGGCGGGCGGCGATCTGGCCTCGACAGCGGCCGTCAATCTGGCGGACTATATCCGCGTATTCACGGTACTTTCGGAGCAGTATGACTTTGTGATCCACGTCAATATTTCGGCAGATTTTTCGTGCAGCTATCAGAATGCGAAGCTGGCAGCGGCGGATCTGCCGAACGTCTATGTGGTCGACTCGCGCAATCTCTCCACGGGGCACGGACTTGTGGTATTGGAAGCGGCGCGGCTGGCGGCGGAGGGTCTGGCGCCGGCGCAGATTGTCGCGCAGCTGGAAGCGCTGACCGCGCGCGTTGAGGCGAGCTTTATTCTGGAACAGCTGGCTTACATGAAAAAAGGCGGACGCTGCTCCGCCGTGGCGCTGCTGGGCGCGAATTTGCTGAAGCTGCGGCCCTGCATCGAGGTGCGGGACGGAAAAATGGGCGTGGCGAAGAAATATCGCGGGACGTTTGCAAAATGTCTGGAAGCCTATGTAGCGGACCGGCTGGCGGGGCGCGACGATTTGGCGCTGCAGCGCATTTTTATTACACACTCCGGGGTGTCGGAGGAGATTGTGGCGCTGGCAAAGGAGAATATCGCGAAGTATCAGCATTTTGACGAGATCTGCGTGACGCGCGCGGGCTGCACCGTGTCGAGCCACTGCGGGCCCGGTACCATCGGGATTTTGTTTATTCGGAAGGGATAAAGGATGCGGGAAATTTTGGCGCGGGAGGCGCCTGTTGCGCTCTCGGAAGCGCAGATTGAGACATTTTGCCGGTTTGGCGAGGCGCTGCTGGAGCAGAACAAGGTGATGAATTTGACGGCAATCACGGAGCCGGAGGATGTGGCGCGGCTGCATTTTGTGGACTGCATGGCGCTGCTGACGCTGGCCGATCTCCGGGGAAAGATGGTCGTTGACGTGGGCTGTGGAGCCGGCTTTCCGGGCGTACCGCTGAAAATCGCGGAGCCGTCTATCCGGCTGACACTGCTCGACTCACTGGGCAAGCGGATGCTGTGGCTGGCGCGTGTGCTGCCGGAACTTGGCGTGGAAGCAGAAGTTGTGACCGGACGGGCGGAAGAAGTTGTGGCCGGCTGCCGGGAGCAATTTGATGTTGCGACCTCGCGGGCTGTGGCGCGGCTGAATGTGCTGGCGGAGCTCTGTTTGCCGTATGTGAAGCCGGGCGGGCTGTTTCTTGCGATGAAGGGTGCAATGGCCGAGGCCGAGGCCGAGGAGGCTGAACGCGCCATCGGCAGGCTCGGCGGGAAGATCGAGCGGATTGCGGAGTATCCCATCGGCGACGCCGTGCACCGTGTTGTCATCGTCCGCAAAACCACTCCCACGCCCAAATCCTATCCCAGACCCTTCGCAAAAATCAAAAAAGCCCCTCTGTAACGAATGCCCCGGAGCCTTGGAAGAAGGCTCCGGGGCGTTTTCTTGATTGGGTGCAGAGGTTTTTCTTTTGATGGGGAACGGCGTTTTTGGGTGTGGAGGATGATTTGGGTACGTCCCGGTCCTCTCCGCCCCAGTGATCGCACTGGGGCACCTCCCCCAGAGGGGGAGGCTTTCCCGCTGCGGCGGTGCTCCCCCCGCCGGGCGCGTCAGGAACGTGCGCCCGGCATCCCCCGCGGTATGATGCGGGGCAAGTCTGCGCGGCGCGCAGACTTGCCCATTGATAGACCAAACCGGAACCCAATGAACTGGTTTCGGTTTGGAAAGGCAGAAGGCGTCTGCGGATATGGCGCTTTCGCCGACCCGGCGGAAGCGCCATGGAGCAGACTTCTTCTGACGCAGAGGGGCCTTTTATGGAAAAGGAACCTCTCGGTGAGAGGTTCCTTTTTCTTATTTTTGATTGGCCTCGGCGATGGAGATGCGAACCTGGGCGCGGCGTTTGGCGGCCTCGCGAAGCTTACGCTCTTCTTTCGTCAGATCCGGGCGCTCCAGCGCCGTTTCGGCGCGGGAGAGGGCATCCTTTGCCCGCTCCAGATCAATCTGGTCGGCCCACTCAAAGCTGGTAGCAATGAGGCGCGCCTCATTTTTCGTCATGGCGAGCATGCCGCCGATGCAGCAGGCATGGCGTTTTTGCCCGTCAATGGTGACTCTGGCCTCGCCCATGCCGAGGGCGGCGACAAAGTCGATATGATGGGCCAGGAGCGTCAGTTCGCCGCTGGCGGCGCGGACGGTCAGCGATTCGGCGGGGCCACGGTAGAACTCGCCGTCCGGCGTGACGATCGTCAGCTGGAACGTGCTCATGCCTGGCCGCCTTTCGCACGGGCCACGACATCGTCGATGCCGCCGGCGAAGAGGAAGGCGGACTCGGGGATATCGTCATGCTTGCCTTCCACGATTTCACGGAAGCCGCGGATGGTTTCCTTCAGCGGAACGTATTTGCCCTGGTAGCCGGTGAACTGCTCGGCAACGTGGAACGGCTGGGACAGGAAGCGCTGCACCTTTCTGGCACGGTTGACGGTGAGCTTATCCTGCTCGGAAAGCTCGTCCATGCCCATGATGGCGATGATATCCTGCAGCTCCTTATAGCGCTGGAGCATGTGGATGACGGACTGTGCAACGTCGTAGTGCTCCTGCCCGACGACGTCCGGCGAGAGGACGCGGGATGTGGAGTCCAGCGGGTCGACAGCCGGGAAGATGCCGAGGGAAGCGATGGAACGGTCGAGAACCGTGGTTGCGTCAAGGTGCGCAAAGGTGGTGGCCGGGGCTGGGTCGGTCAGGTCATCCGCAGGGACGTAGACTGCCTGCACGGAGGTGATGGAGCCGTCCTTGGTGGAGGTGATACGCTCCTGCAGCGCGCCCATCTCGGTGGCCAGCGTGGGCTGGTAGCCAACGGCGGAGGGCATACGGCCAAGCAGGGCCGAGACTTCGGAGCCGGCCTGCGTGAAGCGGAAGATGTTGTCGATGAACAGCAGCACGTCCTGATGCTTGACGTCGCGGAAATATTCCGCCATCGTGAGGCCCGAGAGGCCCACGCGCATACGCGCTCCGGGCGGCTCGTTCATCTGGCCGTAGACCAGGGCCGTCTTGGACAGGACGCCGGACTCTTTCATCTCGTAATAGAGGTCATTGCCCTCGCGGCTGCGCTCACCGACGCCGGTGAAGACCGAGCAGCCGTTATGCGCCGTTGCGATGTTATAGATGAGCTCCTGGATGAGAACCGTCTTGCCGACGCCGGCGCCGCCGAACAGGCCGATCTTGCCGCCCTTGGCATAGGGGCAGATCAGGTCGACAACCTTGATACCGGTCTCGAGGATTTCGGTGGTGGATTCCTGTTCTTCAAACGACGGAGCCTCGCGGTGGATGGGGAGGCGCTCCACCTTTTCGGGCAGCGGCGCGTCGTCGAGCGGCTGGCCGAGCAGGTTAAAGATGCGGCCAAGGCAGGCGTCGCCGACGGGGACGGTGATGGGGCTGCCGGTGTCGACGGCCTCCATACCGCGGGTCAATCCGTCGGTCGAGCTCATGGCGACGCAGCGAACCACGCCGCCGCCGATCTGCTGTTCCACCTCGGCGGTGATCGTCTGGCCGTTGTGCTCCAGCGTGATCGCATTCAGCAAATTCGGCAGGTTCTCCTCCGGGAAGCGGATGTCGAGCACCGGGCCGGTGATCTGGACGACGGTGCCGATGTTTTTGGTTGACAAAGGATTCACTCTCCTTTTGAATCAGGTGGGTTGGGACGCCGCGCGCCCCGGGGAGCGGGATCGCTAGGCCTCGCTGCCAGCGACGATCTCGGTGATCTCCTGTGTAATCGCACCCTGGCGGGCCCGGTTGTACTGGAGATTGAGGGTTTCGATGATCTCATCGGCATTTTTGCTGGCAGCATCCATTGCCGTGCGCCGCGCGGCCTGCTCAGAGGCGGTGGACTCGCAGAGCGCGCCATAGAGTACGCCGCCGAGGTATTCCGGCACGATGGCATTGAAGACGGCTTCGCTGCCGCCGTCGTAGAGGATGCCGCAGCGGCGCGGGTCGTCGACCTTCTGCGCCGAAATCTTCAGCGGCAGGAGCGGCAGGGCCGCGGGTGTCTGCGCGAGGAGCGAGACGAAATTCGTGTAGACGAGGGCGACATTCTGATAGTCGCCGGAGAGGAAGCCGTCGGCAAGCAGACGGGCAATGGTATAGCAGTCGCCGATCGAGACGGAGGCCGCCTCGCGATAGTCCTCGGTGAGGATGCTGCTGCCGCGGCGCTGGAAGAACTCCACCGCCTTTTTGCCGATGGGAAGCACGACGGCATCCTGCGGCATTTGGGCGTAGGCCAGCTTTAAAACGTTGTTATTATAGCCACCGGCAAGGCCGCGGTCGCCCGCGATGACGACGTAGATCGTCTTGCCGGAGCCGGTCTGGCGCAGGTAGGGCGAATCGAATGTGCGGCTGGAATCGGCAATCTCGTTCATCGCCTCATAGAGCGCCGTAAAATATGGGCGGCAGGCGACGGCGCGGGACTGCGCGCTGCGGAGCTTGGAGGACGCGACCAGCTCCATGGCTTTCGTGATCTGCCGGGTGGAGGCCATGGATTTGATGCGGGTTTTGATCGCTTTTGTGGATACTCCGGCCATGTGGGCGCCTCCTTGTTACAGATTTCTGAGGAACTCCGCGACGCGGGTCTCGATGGCGGACTTCAGCGCGGCCTCGTCCTCATCGCTGAGCTTACCGGTGGTACGGATATGATTCAGCAAATCGGCGTAATTGGCGTCCATCCAAGGGTAGAGCTCGGCTTCAAAGGCGCGGATCTTCGCGACCGGGACGTCCTTGAGGTAGCCGCCGATGACGGCATAGAGGATGGCGACCTGGTGGGCCACGTCGACCGGGGAATTGCGGTCCTGCTTGAGGACTTCGACGATGCGCTCGCCCTGGGCCAGACGCTCCTGCGTGTCGCGGTCGAGGTCGGAGCCGAACTGGGCGAAGCTCTGCAGCTCGCGGTACTGCGAGTAGAGCAGCTTCAACCGGCCCGCAACCTTTTTCATCGCCTTGATCTGCGCGTCACCGCCGACACGGGACACGGAGATACCAGGGTTGACGGCGGGCATGATGCCGGAATGGAAGAGCTCCGTTTCGAGGAAGATCTGGCCGTCGGTGATGGAGATGACGTTCGTCGGGATGTAGGCGGACACGTCGCCGGCCTGCGTTTCGATGATGGGCAGCGCGGTCAGTGAGCCGCCGCCGCATTCCGGGCTCAGACGCGCCGCGCGCTCGAGCAGACGGGAGTGCAGGTAGAAGACGTCGCCGGGGTAGGCTTCGCGTCCGGGCGGTCTGCGGATCAGAAGAGAAAGCGCACGGTACGCGGTGGCGTGCTTGCTGAGGTCATCGTAGATGACGAGCACGTCTTTGCCCTGGTGCATAAAGTATTCGCCCATTGTGCAGCCGGAATAGGGTGCGATGTATTGCAGAGGAGCAAGCTCGGACGCCGTGGCGGAGACGACGATGGTATAGTCCATCGCGCCGCCGGCTTCGAGCATGCCGACGAGCTGCGCGACCGTCGAACGGCGCTGGCCGATGGCGACGTAGATGCAGATGACGTCTTTGCCCTTCTGGTTGAGGATGGTATCGGTGGCGATGGCAGTTTTACCTGTCTGGCGGTCGCCAATGATGAGCTCACGCTGGCCACGGCCGATGGGGATCATCGAGTCGATGGCCTTGATGCCGGTCTGCAGCGGGACGCTGACGCTCTTGCGCTGCAGGATGCCGGGTGCGGGAGCTTCGATCGGGTCGAAACGGACGGCGTCGATGGGGCCCTTGCCGTCGATCGGCTGACCCAGCGCATCGACCACGCGGCCGATGAGCGCTTCACCGACCGGCACGGACACGACGCGTCCCGTGCGCTTGACGGTGTCGCCCTCGCAGATGCCCTCTTCGGAGCCGAGCATGACGATGGAAACGGAGCTCTCCTCCAGATTCTGCGCCATGCCGTAGACGCCGCCGGGGAACTCAAGCAGCTCGCCGGCCATACAGCCGTCCAAGCCCGCCGCGCGGGCGATGCCGTCGCCGATGAGGGTGACGGTGCCGGTCTCAGACTGGTTGATCTTTGTTTCGTAATGTTTGATTTGAGAACGGATGATTCTGGAAATCTCTTCCGGTCTTAATTCCATAGCTTCACCAGCTTTCAGTTACTATTTGTTTGCAGGATACGCTGGAGCTCGTCCAGGTGGTGGCGGACGGTACCGTCGTACTGCACGCCCTCCATTGTGAGCTTCACGCCGCCGATCAGCTTGGGATCGACGGAAACCGTCAGCTCTATGCGCTTGCCGGTTTTGGCCTCGAGCTTTGCGCGGAGTTTTTCCTGCAGCTCGGGCCGCAGCTCCACCGCAGAGGCAGCCGTGACGGCGAGGATGCCGTTGTCCTCGTTATAGCGGTCATGGAACACGGCTTCGCAGTCGGGCAGCTGGGAGACGGTGCCGTTGGCGCAGAGGAGCTTGACAAAATTCAGCGTGTAGGGGTGCAGAGCCTGCTTCCACGCTTCGTCGAGCAGGGCTTCGCGCTCGGATTTGGGGATGGACGGCTCGGTCAGGAGCTTACGGTAGTCCGGATCTTCCCGGAAGACGGAGGCAAACGTGCCGAGGTCATTCAGGATCCGGGCCGTGAGGCCCTCTTCTTTCGCCAGATCGTAGAGCGCGCCGCCGTAGGTGATGGACGTCTTACTCCTCATATCATTCACCCAATTCGTCGATGAACTTGCCGATCAGGGCCTCATGCTCCTTCTCGCCGATCTCCTTCTCCGCGACCTTCGAGGCAATCTCGACGGCCAGGCCCGAAATCTCGCCCTTGAGCTCGTCCATGGTCTTGCGGCGCTCAAGCTCAATTTCGCGGCTGGCCTTTTCGCGCATGGCGTCGGCCTCGGCCTTCGCCTGCGAGACGATCTGCTCGCTGGTGAGGTTGGCGGACGAGATGGCGCGGGTGGTGATGGCCTTGGCCTCTTCCGAGGCGCTCTTCAGGTGGGTCTCGTACTCGGCCTTGGCGGACTCGGCATCCGACTTGGCCTTGCCGGCCTCGTCATAGAGGCTGTCGACCTCGGCCTGACGCTTGGCAATGATGTTTTTGATCGGCTGGAACAGGAATTTCTTGAACAGGACAATCTGGATCAGCAAGTTGCAGATCTGCGCGATGGTCGTCCACGGGGCCAGCTCGACGAGGGACTGAAAATTCATGTTACAGTCCTCCTTTTTCAGAGATCAGTTGGCTTACAGCAAGCCGGTGAACAGGCCGGGCGCGACGAAGATCAGAAGCAGGCCGATGACGAAGCCATAGATACCGGTGGTCTCGGCGCAGGCGATGCCAAGGAACATCGTGCTGGTGAAATCGCCCTTCATTTCGGGCTGACGGGCCATGGCCTCGAGGGCCTTGCCGGCGATGTAGCCTTCGCCGATGCCGGGGCCGAAGCCGGAGATCATGGCGATGCCGGCGCCAATGGCGCAGCCCATCAGGATAATTGCTTTTGCGAGTTCAGTCATTTGAAAATCCTCCTATGTTTTCCTTTTTGTTTTTTCTGATTTATTTTATTCCACAGCCGTCCGGATGAAGATCATCGTCAGCATGCAGAAAATAAACGCCTGCATAAAACTGGAGAACCAGTCGAAATAGAGTGAGAGCACCGCCGGAACGCCGACGGCCAGGAACGGGATATTGCCGAGAATGTCGCCCAGGACGCCGGGAAGCAGGCCGAACAGGGCGTGGTTGGCCAGGATGAGGGCCGCATAGACCAGCGAACTGATGACGTAGCCGGAGAGGACGTTGCCGAAGTGACGGAAGGACATGGAGATCGGCTTAAAGACCTCGCCGAGGAGATTGAACGGCGCCATGGGGAAGAAGGGGTCACAAAAGCCCTTGAGGTAGCCCAAAAAGCCGTTGGTTTTGATTTTATAATAAGTAATAAGCACGAACACGACCAGCGCCCAGCCGAGCAGCACGGACACGTCCGCCGTCGGCGCCCAGAGGCCGAGCAGGGAGCAGAGGCTGCTGCCGAGGGAGAGCGAGAAGAGCGCCGCGATCATCGGCACCATGCCCAGCCACTGCTCGCCCATGTTGGACCGGACAAAATTTTCCGCCGTCATGACGATCTTTTCCGCAACGGCCTGGCGCTTGGAGATATTTCGAACCTTGAGGTCGTGTGTCAGCCAGACGCAAAGCAGCGTCAGCACCAGCATCACGCCCCAGGAGATCACCAGGCTTGCCGTGATGGGAATGCCGCCGAGAATCGGGATCTCAAAATAAATTGGTGCGCCATGGATATCGACTTCCATCAGGATTCCCCCTTTTTGTCTGTATCGTCTCTGCGCGCGCGGGCAGAGAGCATCGCGCGGCGGAGCAGCATCACCGGCTGCGGCACCAGAAACGGCACCAGCACGGCGATATAATGAAACCACGGCACGATCACGCCGACGACAATGGCGAAGGCCATGATCATGATGCGGCCAAGATAGGACGCCTTGAGCTGTTTTTGCGCGGAGGCCTGATCGGCCTCGCCCGCGTCGGAGATCCGCTGCACCCGGCGGGCGAGCAGATAGAGATTGAGCAGGGCAAACACGCTGCCCCACAGCGCACCGAGCGGAACGGTATAGTTGAAGCGGTGCAAAAGCGCGAAAACCACGCATACCAGCGCGATGCAGACGACCTCACCGAGCAGCACATAGCGCAGCTCTGCCCGGACGTCTTTGCTGAGATGGTGCATAGGAAACCTCCTGTCAGCTGTGATCGTTGAAATGGACGGTGGTTCGCGGGGGCTTGGACGGCTTTTTCGGCCGCAGAAGGCTCCACGCGCTCGAAAGGCCGGACAAAATGCCGATGACGAGCGCCGCGACAACCACCCAATAGCCCCAACCGTGCCGGGTGACGAGCAGGCGGGCCAGATAACCCAGGACGAGCGGCGGCGTGATCACGCAGACGCCGAGCTGCCCGACGAGCGCCAGGCCGCGCATCCATTTTTCAAATGTCCGCATGGGCTACCTCTCCTCTAAAACAGCCGAACTGGAATTATTATAGCACAACTGTTCCGGAAAAAGCAATCTCCGTTCAAAAACCATGTATTTTCCGTAAGCGCGGACATTTGCTTGAAAATTGTCCATTTTCGCAGAAAAATGGTCAACTTCGCAGAGGTTTGGCGCGGCAGAAATCTGACATTTTGCGCGAGAAAGGGGATGCTGGCATCGGAGGGGCGCAAAAAAATTTTTTGTGCCTGTGGTTCCGTTTTCCGGTGGGCACGGGGAGTGGATTTTTCGGACAAGGTCTGCTATATTATAGAAACATTATAAGAAAAAGCGAAACTGAAACGAAACTCGGGAGGCGGATCGGATGGAGAAGATCGTCAGCGGCTATTGCCGGGCGCAGGATGCGGCGCGGATCGTACTCTGCGAAGAGGATCGCGGGTGCTGGGAAGCGGACTGCGATTATGACATGGGGTGCGCATACCGCGACGTCTGCGAGATCGGCAAACAGATTCGGGATTTGGAGGAACGGGCATGAAGATCTGTCTTTACGGTGCATCGAGCACGGAGCTGGACGCGCGCTATCTGGACGCGGCCTATGACCTTGGCCGGAGGATTGCCGCAGGTGGGCACACGATGGTCTACGGCGGCGGGGCGCAGGGTGTGATGGGCGCGGCGGCGCGCGGCGTGGTGGACGGCGGCGGGACGCTCGTCGGGATCGCGCCGACCTTTTTCAAAAGCGCGCCGGGAGTGCTCTTTGACGGGTGTACGGAATTTATCTACACCGAGACGATGGCAGAGCGGAAGGCCCTGATGATGCAGCGCTCGGACGCCTTCGTTATGGCGCCCGGCGGCATCGGGACGTATGAGGAGTTTTTCGAGGTGCTGACGCTCAAGCAGCTCGGGCGGCACAATCCCGCGCTCGCGGTGCTCAATACGCTGGGCTATTACGACGCGATGCAGACGATGCTGGACCGCACCGTGGAGGCGCATTTTGCAAAGCCCGTCTGTTTGAAAATCTACCGTCTGTTCGACGAACCGGGGGCGCTGATAGAATATCTGGAGCACTATGACCCGGGTGAGATCGACGTCCGCCACATCAAAAACATCTGAGGTGCCGCCATGAACGATCCTTATGAATTCTATCTGAAAAGCGCGGACTATGTGCGCGCGCGGATGCCGTTTTCGCCGGAGCTGGCCGTGGTGCTCGGCTCGTCGCTCGGGCCGTTTGCAGCGGAGCTGGAAGCGCGGACAGAGATCGCCTACGCGGACATTCCGAATTTCCCACGCTGCACCGTGGCCGACCACGCAGGCAAACTCATCTTCGGTGAGCTGGCGGGAAAAAAACTGGTCTGCCTGGCGGGGCGGTTTCACAGCTATGAGGGCTATGACTTCGAGCAGCTGACGCAGCCGGTGCGGCTTTTGAAGCTGCTGGGCGTGCGGGCGGCGATTTTGACGAACGCGGCGGGCGGCGTGAACCTGGGCTACCGCCCGGGCGACGTCATGGTCATCTCCGATCACATTAAATTGAACGGGGCCAGCCCTCTGCGCGGGCGGAATGTGGACGCGTTCGGAGAACGTTTTTTCGACACGACGCGCATGTATACGCCGGAGCTGCGCGCGCTTGCGCTCCGCTGCGCGGAAGGCAGCGGGCTGCGCGTCCATGAGGGCGTCTATTTCTTCATGCCGGGGCCGCAGTTTGAAACACCGGCAGAGATTCGCGCCATCCGCACGCTCGGGGGCGACGCTGTCGGCATGTCGACCGTGACCGAGGCGCTCACGGCGGCGCACTGCGGGCTGCCGGTTTTGGGGCTCAGCGTGATTACAAACATGGCCGCGGGCGTGACCGGCGCGGCGCTCTCCGGCGCGGAGGTCAACGAGACCGGCGCGGCGATTGGCGCGCGGTTCAGCGCGTATCTCAAACGAATCATCAAGGAGCTTTGAACATGGAAGCACGGGCTGATGCCGGATTGGCGTTTTTGCTGCAATATGAAAATATCGCGTGGTATGAGGCGGGGGCTGTCCGCATTCTTGACCGGCGTGTTTACCCCACGAAGATTGAATTTGTCACCTGCCGCGACCATGTGGCCGTCATGCAGGCCATCCGGGACATGGTGACGCAGTCCGCCGGACCGTATACGGCTGCGGGGATGGGGATGGCGCTGGCGGCCTGGGAGTGCCGTGGACGGACGCGGGAAGCGCAGCTGGCGTATCTGCGTGGGGCCGCCGAAGTAATCGCGGATGCACGGCCCACCACCCGCTCGCGCATGGCGCTGATCTGCGAGGGCTGTTTGCAGGCGGCGGAGGCGGCACTGGCGGCGGGCAGGGAGGACGTGGATCTCGCGATCCGGGAGCACGTTGTCCGCACGAATGACCGGCGCTACAGCAAGATCGACGTGATCGGCGGGTATCTGGCCGCGCTTTTTCCGGCCCACGGGGCGGTGATGACGCAGTGCTTCGGCGAGACGATTGTCGGAATGATGCTCAAGCATGCACGGCAGGCCGGCAAGGAAATCCGCCTGTTCTGCCCGGAGACGCGGCCCTATTTTCAGGGTGCACGGCTGACGGCGACGGTCTGCCGCGACATGGGTTTTGACGTGACAGTGATCACGGACAACATGCCCGCGTTTGTGATGGAGCATGAGGGGATTGATCTTTTCACCTGCGCGGCGGACGCGATCTGTCTCGACGGGTATGTGGTCAACAAGGTTGGCACACTGCAGATTGCAATTTGTGCAAATCATTTCGGTGTGCCCACGTTCGTCACGGGCGACCCGGATCGCGGGCATCCCACGAAGGACACCGTCCGCATTGAAATGCGCGACCCGGAATTCACGCTCCAAGCCATGGGCGTCCGCACCGCGGCCGAGGGCGTGAAGGGTTACTATCCGGCCTTCGATATGACGCCGCCGCATCTCATCTCCGGCATCGTCACCGACCGGGGCGTATTTTCGCCGTTTGACCTGCACCGTTATTTTGCAGACGGCGGCGCGGGAGAATATTGAGCGCACGGCCGCCCGCCGGCAATGGCTGCAGCGGGCGGATTTTTATACTGATATTCAATTAAAAACTTTCATTCATGGAATGGAAGTTTTTAATAGGAAGATCATTATGAGACGAGATTCCGTGATTTTATCAAAATCACGGAATCGGTTACGCCAAAGGCGGAACCTTTCTGATGAAAGAATTTAATCAGAAAATAGTATTACACGATTCCGGTAACAGCGCCACTTTTTTCCGGAATCGCTTTGACAAGCTCTTCCATCGATGATACACTGAAGTTACACTAAAAAAGCCCAAGGAGGCACATCATGTCGCTGATCCCCCATTATCTGCAATTTCTCTCTGAGATCTGCGAGGGCAGCCGTCCCCTGCCGGACGGTTTCACGCTGACGGAAACAGACGATTTGAAAAAGGCTGTGGAGCTGCAGACGCAGATTCAGGCCATGGGCATCCCGGAATTTGTCCGCCGCTGCGCCGCGCAGACCGGCGAGGACATCCCGCAGGCCGACTACGACGCCTTTGACCCGGAAGAGCTGAACGCCGCCGTCGCGCAGCTGGCCGCCGGGACATCCGCTCCGGAAGAAGCACCGAAGGCAGAAGAATCCGCGCCGGTCAAGACCGAGACGCGGGATATTTTTGAGGTATTTCTCGACAGCGTCTGCCTGGAATACGAGCTTTTCCAATATTTCATCGACATTTTGCAGCGCGGGGCGGAGGGCGAATTCCGTACGCTCTCCCGCGCGGCGGCGCGGACGGAGCTCTCGATGGAGGACTTTCTCGCGTGGCTCGGCAACCGAGAGCTGCTCGGCTCTACGGACGAGCAGGCGTGCGTGCGCATTATGGATGGCTGCCTGGACCGGTTGATGGCCGAGGGCGAAGGAGAGCTGGCGGCGGCGCTGCTCTCGGGCGATGAGAAGACCTTCAAGCTTTTCCGCACCGAAGCACCGGAGCTCGTCCATCTGCCAGACGCGACCTATGACTGGTTCTGCCGCTATTATCTTGACGGCTACTATCCCATCCGCTTCATTCTGCGGCAAAACGGCGTGGTCTTCCCGACTGCGCAGTGAGGAGGCTTTTATGGATCCGATTTATGTGACCGGCCACCGCAACCCCGACACCGATTCCATCGTCTCTGCCATGGCCTATGCGGCGCTGCGCAACGCCACGGGGGATCGAGAATACGTCGCCGCCCGCCTCGGGCATATCTCCGACGAGACACATCTGGTGCTCGACCGCTTCGGTTTTGAGCCGCCGATGCGCGTTCAGACCATGCGCACGCAGGTGCGCGACCTTGACTATGACACGCCGCCCGCGCTGAGCTGCGCGGTGACGCTGGGGCGGGCCTGGGACGCGCTGCAGTCCGACCGTTCGATCCCGGCCATTCCGGTCGTGCACGATGACGGGTCGCTGTTTGGCATGCTCTCCCCTTCCGAGATTGCAGCCTACGACATGCAGACGATCAGCACGCCCTGCGTGCAGGACATTCCGGTGTTCAATCTGCTCAGCGTACTCGATGGAAAGATTATCAATGAGGCTGGCTATTCCGTCGACCGCGTCAGCGGTGAGGTGACGATTGCGCTGCCGCAGTCCAACCCAAATCTGCTGTTTTCCGGAAAGGACTCCATCGTCATCGTCGGTGAGCAGCCGGATGTGGCGCGGCGGGCCATTGAGGCGGGCGTCTGCTGTTTGATCGTCTGCCAGGCAGGACTGCCGGAGGAGCTGCGTGATCTACCCACCGAGACGTGCATCATCGCGACGCCCTTTGACGCCTTCCGCGCGGCGCGGATGGTGTATCACGCAATTGAAATTTCCCGGATCTGCCGCACGGACGACCTCGAGGCCTTCCATTTGAGCGACTTTGTGGACGATGTGAAGGAAGTCGTATTGAAAAGCAGGCACCGGAGCTACCCGATTCTGGATGAAAACGACAAGGTTGTCGGCACGCTCTCGCGTTTCCACCTCATCAAACCGCGGCGCAAGCGCGTTGTGCTGGTCGACCACAACGAGGCAGCGCAGTCTGTCCCCGGCCTCGAGCAGGCAGAGATTGTGGCCATTATTGACCACCACCGTCTTGCCGATATCCAGACCGGCGCGCCGATTTATTTCCGGAACGAGCCGGTCGGCTCCACGGCGACGATCATCGCCTCGATGTATCAAGAGCGCGGGCTCATGCCCTCGCAAAAGCTCGCGGGGCTGATGGCGGCGGCCATTGTGGCCGACACGGTCATGTTCAAATCCCCAACGGCCACGCCGCGCGACCACCGCATGGCCGAGCGCATGGCGCGCATCGCGAACATCTCGCTCGATGAGCTGGGGCGAGAGATCTTCTCCGCGTCCATCGGTGAAGACAAGAGCGCAGAGTCGCTGCTGTTTTCCGATTTCAAGGATTTCCACATCGCAGGACATGATCTCGGCGTCAGTCAGATCACCTGTGTCGACTCGCAGCGGATGATGCAGCGCAAAGACGAGTTCCTCGCGCTGATGGAAAAAACCTGCCGTGAGCGCGGATACAAGCTGATGATTCTGATGCTGACGGACGTGCTGCTGGTGGGGACACAGATTCTCTATGTCGGCGACGAGGACACAATGGCGCAGGCCTTCGGCGTCAAATTCCGCGACCATACCGGTTTTTTGCCGGGCGTGGTGTCCCGAAAAAAGCAGATCATCCCTATGCTTACCGCCCTCTGGGGCTAAGTCGAAAAAGGCCCGCTGTCCCCGATCGGGACAGCGGGTTTTTAGATTACTTAGGGTGTATTCTTCCAACTCCCAATGTGACCGGCAGCGAGGAATTTTTGCGCTGA
>USLX01000023.1 GCA_900555665.1 uncultured Eubacteriales bacterium
CCGGAAAGAGAAATCCGTTCAAGGCCGCAATATATTGGTTCGGTGACAGATGTTCGAGCGTGGAAAGCGCCTCCCGAATAAATGCGCGCAGCGTCTGACAGACAGAGGCAACATCTTTAAGTACCTGCGCATAATTCATACAATTGCACAGATCTGGCTTAAAATCTCGCGGTCGTGCGCATCCATTTCAAGTGGATCACCCTCTGCAATCGGCATTTCTGTGAGCTGCTTTGCCTCTGCCAGAATGTATGCGTCCGTCTGAACCAAGCGAAAAATATGATGATGACAGAGCGCTTCATTCAGCCGGAGCATCTGCTCATTGGCCTGATGCCAGTCGGTCAGCGTGTGTGTTTTTTCATAACGCGCCATACCTTCCATTGCAGATTGCAAGCGGCTGTCAAGCGCTTGATATTCCGCTGGCGTGATGTTCAAAACCTCCGTTGTCAGTGCTCCAAGCGGAAATTCTTCTCCGTAAATACCGAGCGTTTTCCCTCCGATATAAAATGTGATGGACTGAAACATTCGCTTCTCCTTTGGAAACCTGTCCACAAATGATTTTTATTTGTCTGCTATTACTCTGAGTGTATCAGAAAAATCTCCATACTAGCGCTGCACATCGACAGCAAGCGCCGCAAGAAGCTCAGGCAAAAGAAAACCGCCCTCGGTCATGCCGAGGACGACCATGAAGAAATGCGAATGGACACGATGTAGACGTTGGGGGTGGCGAAGAAGAACTGCATGATTCCAATTCCCGCTGGGAATACTTACAACAAAAAAGGAGGTGGACAGCATCAGCACGCAGAGGAAACCGTCACCGGAGCAGGCAAAGAAAGAGCTTGCCGAACAGCTCTGGCTGAGTTACTACAATCAGGTTCTGTTTGAAGCCGGACTGATTACGGAGACGGAACGCAACCGCATGAAGAACAAAATCAGTGCATTGGCGCCGTCCGCCTCCAATGAGGTTGGCAGGAACATCCAGGCGTGATGTTCCTGTCAAAAACTCACACTTGCTTGTTTCGCGCAGGTGTGATATGGTAGATAAAACATGATATAACGAAAAGAAGATCTGATTCAATCGGCAAGAGTATTCGGCGAGAGATTTTGTTCCAAGGCAAGGTTTGAAAATGCAGGAATACTGTATGTATTTCAAATTTTCAAACCGCAGAATTGGGGCAAAAGATCCGGCGAAGACCGCAGGCGATTGATTCAGAGGTTCTGGAAGGAGCGCACCAAATGGACATACATACGATCAGAATGGAGTTAAGAACAAAGTCCATTTACGATTTGCCGCTGCGCGTGACCTACTATGCGCGTGTGTCGTCTGAGAGTGACGAGCAGCTGAACTCACTGGGCAATCAGGTTTCCTACTATGAGGATCTGATCCGAAGGAATCTCCCGTGGACATTCGTGCCGGGGTACATTGACGAGGGGCTTTCTGGTATCTCTACGAAAAAGCGCGAAAACTTCAACCGCATGATCGAAGACGCCGCCGAAGGCCAATTCGACTTGATCATCACCAAAGAAATCTCCCGCTTCGCCCGAAACACGCTCGACTCTATCCAGTACACGCGCCAGCTTCTGAGCTACGGTGTCGGTGTATTCTTCCAGAACGACAACATCAACACGTTCGATGAGGATGCCGAACTGCGCTTGTCCATCATGTCCTCCATCGCGCAGGATGAACTCCGCAAGCTGTCCTCACGTGTGAAATTCGGTCACCAGCAAGCCATCAAGTCGAGCGTCGTACTCGGCAACAGCCGCATCTTCGGCTACACAAAAGCAGACGGAAAGCTGGTCATTGACGAAACGGAAGCGCCGATGGTGCGGGAACTGTTTGAACTCTACGCGACCGGTGAATACTCGATGAAGCAGTTAGAGACGCTGTTCTGGGAAAAAGGCTATCGCAACCACAACGGCAAAAAAATCGCGCACACCACCATGTCCAACCTGATTTCCAATCCCAAATACAAGGGCTACTACGTTGGCAACAAGGTCAAGGTCGTGGATATGTTCACGAAGAAGCAGAAATTCCTCCCGCCGGAGGAATGGGTCATGTTCAAGGACGAAACAGGCGAGATCGTACCGGCGATCGTGTCTGAGGAGATCTGGGATGCGGCGAACGCCGTCCTGAAAAAGCGCAGCGAGGACGTGAAAGCGCGGCAGGGCGTCTGCAACCACGCCAATCTCCTGACTGGAAAGCTGTGGTGTACGGAGTGCGGGCAGCCCTACTACCGCCGCGAATCCGAGGACAAGCGCGGGAGAAAGAACAGCAAATGGCTCTGCTCCGGCAAGATCAAAAACGGCGCGGATTCCTGTAAATCCTTTGCCATCTACGAAAGCGAGATCAAACCGCTTCTGTTCGAGGTATTCCGCGATACGTCTGCCGATGCCGATGCGATGGTCGAAGAATACATCCGTATGTATAACGAGCTGACGCAGCACGGCTTGCTCCGGAAAAAGATCGAACAGCAGAATAACATCATCGATCAGGCAAATCGGAAGAAGAACAAGCTCCTGCAGCTTGCCGCAGACGACAGCATTACGAACGCGGATTTCAAGCAGATGACCGCTGACTGCAATCGTGAAATTGAAGAAGCCGAAAAGGAAATCGCAGAACTAGAGCAGACAGCCGCCGAGGGCGACGCCTTCAAGCAGAAGATCGATGAGATCCGCAGAGTCCTGACAAACGCTCAGCGCGACGCAGCGCAGGGACTCATCACAAAGGAGTTCATCGACAAGTATATCAGCAAGATCTTCGTGACACCGAAGGACGACACGACCATGCTGCTTCAGGTCAAGATCTTCACGGGGGAAACGACGGAAAAGTACCTCCGGAAACTCGAAAGCCGCACGGGTCACATCACCCGCGATTTGACTGAACAAGCAGAAAAGCCAGACGCCGCAAGGGTTTCCAGCCCTGACGATTCTATGGGTCACATGTCTAAGAAAATGATCGAGGCCTACGAGCGCAACATGAAGTAAGCTTTCCTGTGCACGAACGCGCTGCAAAATCCCAGATTTTGCAGCGGGTTTGGTCTGTTCCGCGTGCGGGCGCGGACTTATTTCGTGTATTCAAATTCGAAATCGTAGATGCTGACGGTGTCACCGTCCTCAATGCCGAGCTCCTCGAGGCGTTCAAAGAGGCCGGACTTGCGCAGCTGGCGGTCAAAATACATGCGCGATTCATAGTCGTCGAAGTTGATGTCGTTCAGCAGCTTCATGATCCACGGGCCGGACACCAGCCAGAGGTCGTCATAGTGCTCGATCTTCAACTCCTGCGCGTCGCCCGCCTCAGCCAGCGGCTTGACGTACTCTGGCTCATAGACGATCACGGGCGGCAGCGTCGCGAGCTTTCCCGCGATTGTACGCATCAGCTCACGCGTGCCCTGCGTGGTGGCCGCGGAGATCGTGTAAAATTCGTAGCCCTTTCCCTCGACATAGGCACGCAGGCGTTCGAGGTTGTCGCTGTCCGGTGGGAGCAGGTCGACTTTATTGGCCGCGACGATCATCGGCCGCTGGGCCAGCTCCGGTGAGTACTGCTCGAGCTCGGCGCAGATCTTGTCAAAATCGTCGATCGGGTCGCGGTCCTCGCTGCCGGAGACATCCACGATGTGGACCAGGAGGCGGCAGCGGTCGATGTGCCGCAGGAAATCATGCCCGAGGCCCACGCCCTCCGACGCGCCCTCGATGATGCCCGGGATGTCCGCCATCACGAACGAGACGCCGTCGGCCACATAGATGACGCCGAGGTTCGGATAGAGCGTCGTGAAGTGATAGTTCGCGATCTTCGGGTGCGCGTTGCTCGTCACAGAGAGCAGCGTCGACTTGCCGACGTTCGGGAAGCCGACAAGGCCCACGTCCGCGAGCAGCTTCAGCTCGAGAATGACCTCGTGCTCCTCGCCCGGGAGCCCCGCCTTCGCGAAGCGCGGGAGCTGGCGCGTCGGCGTTGCGAAATGCTGGTTGCCCCAGCCGCCGCGGCCGCCGCGGCAGAGGACATAGTCCTCGCTGTCCGACATATCCTTGATGACCTCGTTCGTCTCGGCGTCGCGCACGACTGTCCCGCGCGGAACCTTGATGACCAGGTCGGCGCCGCGCTTGCCCTTGCAGCGGCCGCCCTTGCCATCCTCGCCGTTCGGCGCGGTGTATTTCCGCTTATAGCGGAAGTCCATCAGCGTGGATAGATTGTCGTCCACACGCAGCACGATCGAGCCGCCGTGGCCGCCGTCGCCGCCGTCCGGGCCGCCCGCCGCGACGTATTTCTCGCGGTGGAACGCGATCGCGCCGTTGCCGCCGTTGCCGGCCTTAACGTAAATTTTTGTTTTATCGATAAACATGGAGTCCCGCTCCTTTCATCTCGTAACCGACATTTCTGCCGCACCAATCTGACCGTTTTTGCCGCGGCGAGGAAGGCCTCAAATAGAGGCGTTATTGCGAGCCAGTGAGCGATGTCACCGGATCAGAATGACGCTTCTATTTCAGATTGCGTCAAATTTCGAAAAAACGTCCCGAACGTGGCGTTCGGGACGTTTTCATACCATCATTACTGCTCGGCGTACACGGAGCACATCTTGCGATCCTTGCCCATGCGCTCGAACTTGACCTTGCCGTCGATCAGCGCGAACAGGGTATCGTCCTTGCCGATGCCGACATTGTTGCCCGGATGGATATGCGTGCCTCTCTGGCGAACGAGAATGTTGCCGGCGAGCACGAACTGCCCGTCTGCGCGCTTGGCACCGAGGCGCTTGGACTCGGAATCACGACCGTTCTTGGTGGAGCCGCCGCCTTTCTTATGCGCGAAGAACTGGAAACTCATTTTAAGCATCTGTTACACCTCCAAAACTTCGATATGATCAGGATATTCGTCCCGCAGACTGCACAGCGTCAGCATCATGCCGGTGAGCACCGCCTGTGCGGCGTCCTCATCCTCGCATGTCGCGGGAAGATGTAAGGTGATGCGGGCCTCTTCTTCATTCACCTTGGTTTTCACACGTTCGCCCAGCACTTCGGAAAGTGTGGTCTCCGCGAATTTCACGGCTGTCGACACGGCCGCGCACACGATGTCGCTGCCCGCCTCGGCATAGCCGCTGTGGCCCGAACAGCAAAATCCGGAGATCCTGCCGTCTTGATCGAAAAATTCGACTCTGGTCATTACAGAGCGATCTTCTCGATCTGCACCTTGGTGTAAGGCTGTCTGTGGCCCTTGAGGGACTTGGAGTCCTTCTTGGAACGGTACTTGAAGACACGGATCTTCTTGCCCTTGCCATTCTTCAGCACCTTCGCCTCAACCTTAGCGCCGGCAACGGTCGGAGCGCCGAACGTGGAGTTCGCGCCGTCAACAACTGCCAGAACCTGATCGAAGGTCACGGTCTCGTCAGCCTCAACGCCGAGCTTTTCGACGAAAATGACGTCGCCCTCTTTGACGTTGTACTGCTTACCGCCGGTAACGATAATAGCCTGCATAGTGGATTGCACCTACCTTTTTTGTAGTCTCGCTCTGGAGGCGTGCGCCAGTGCGCAGCTTGTCCTGCCTCTTCGACGCGGCCTGATTATTATAACAGTCCGGATGGCTCCTGTCAAACCTTTTTTCGCAGAAAATCTGTGCCTTTCGAACTTTTTTCTACTCCCAGCGCCGCACGGAGGTGGAAATGGCGCCGAGGCAGGTTCCGGCCTCCATCGCATAAGCTCCCTGACGCGCCAGATCGCCGAGCGTGATGATGCCGGCGAGTCTGCCGTCCTCCACCACAGGCAGGCGGCGGATGCGCTCGCGGGCCATGCAGCGCGCGGCGCGCTCGAGCGGATCGTCAGGCGCGGTGGTGATTACACGGTTGCTCATCACCTGCGCCACGGGCGTTGTGGACGCGTCGCGCCCGGCGGCGACGCAGCGCAGCACCAGATCCCGGTCCGTTACCACGCCGGCGAGTTTTCCACCCGGCCCCGTCACGGGCAGCATACCGAGATTATAGCGCGCCATCAGCCGCGCGGCGACCGAAGCCGGTTCTTCGCAGGCGATGCTCACGGCATGCGCCGCCATACAGTCTTTCACTTTCATCCAAGCTGCCTCCACACTGATTTGTGGAGAGGATCCCCAATTTTTCCGCATTTATACAAAAAGCCCCCGGCCAGGGGCCGGGGGTGCGGGATCAGACAATTTTCAGCAAATGGCAGCACCCGGCGCCGAGCGCGGATTCCAGCCCGGCGCGGAAGGCATCCAACCGGGCGTTTGGCACGAACGCCAGTGCCGTTCCGGCGAAGCCGCCGCCGTGGATGCGGACGGCCCCCTCGCCGCCGAGCAGCTGCTGGCAGAGGGCAATGGTGAAGGCCATGTCCTGCTTTTCGATGTAGCCCGCCGGGGTCACATTCTGCAGCAGCGTCCACGACGCCATGCCGGACTCGTTGACGTAGTGCAGGAAGGCATCGAAATGGTCGCTTTTCAGTGCGCGCACCTGAAGCTGGACGCGACGGTTCTCGTTGAAGAAGTGGATGGCGCGCAGCACCGCGCGGTCGCCGGTTTCCTTGCGGATTTCCGCAATCTTTGCGTAGAACTCCTGCTCATCGACCTCACGGAGCACTTCCTTGCCGAAGAATTTCGCAACTTTCTTCATT
The DNA here is from genome assembly GCA_900555665.1 of uncultured Eubacteriales bacterium. GTDB lineage: Bacteria > Bacillota > Clostridia > Oscillospirales > Oscillospiraceae > CAG-170. The sequence continues at coordinate 6,604 of USLX01000023.1, forward strand.
TCGATCGGCATCGCCGCATATTCGTCGGTCAGTTCGGCGTGGTCTGCACCGGAATCGATCGTGCAGAGCGTATAGCCGCTGTGCGCAAAGTCGTAATCGACCTTCTCCACAACCGGATTTTGGGGATCTGCAAAGTCGATGAACACCAGACCGCCGACGCTCGACGCCATCTGATCCATCAGACCCGAAGGCTTGCCGTAGTACACGTTTTCCGCGTACTGGCCGATCTGCGCGATTTCAATGGCGGAAACCGCATTGTCGGCGAACAGGCCGTTCAGGATTCTGCCAATCAGCACTTCAAATGCCGCCGAGCTGGAGAGGCCGGAACCGGGCAGCACCGTGGACTTGACCTTCGCGTCAAAACCGGCGAGCTTGTAGCCACGCTGGGCAAACGCCGCCGCCACGCCGCGAATCAGCGCCGCCGTGGTATTCTTTTCTTCTTCCCGGATTTTCAGGTCACTGAGGTCAATTTCAACCGGCTTGTAGCCCTCGGAATCGACGCGGATGACCTTCGTGCCGTTGAGCCGTACTTCCGCCGTCGTCTCCATATCGACCGCCGCAGCCAGCACGCAGCCGTGCTGATGGTCGGTGTGGTTGCCGCCAATCTCCGTGCGCCCCGGCGCGGAAAAATGATACGTTTTATCCATTCTGAACCTCCGTCAGGAACTTTTTGAGGTGTTCGCGACCCTCCACCGTGCATTTGTAGACGCCCGCACATTCGAGCACCTTGGCAAACACCTGCCCGATCTCATCACGGATGATGCCCTCGGCGTTTTCCGCATTGAATTCCGGATGTCTGCCCATGAATTCCTCTGCCCAGTCCGCGTGCTTGGCAAGCTCGTCGTTTTCGCGCAGGTCTTCGCCGTTCAAAAGCGCCAAACGCAGATCAGCCATCTCTTTTTTCAGCCGTCCCGGCAGAATTGCAAGACCCATAACCTCAATCAGGCCGATATTTTCCTTCTTGATGTGGTGCAGCTCCTCATGCGGATGGTAAAGGCCCATCGGATGCTCTTTCGTGGTCAGGTTGTTGCGGAGTACGAGGTCAAGCTCATACTTGCCGTTCCGCATCCGCGCGATCGGCGTGATCGTGTTGTGCGGCTCACCGTCGGTTTCCGCAAAGATCATCGCGTCCGGGTCGCTGTACTTGCGCCACTTCGCCAGAATCTTGCCCGCCAGCTCGCAGAGCTGCGTCTTGTTCGCGCTGTTCAGGCGCAGCACCGTCATCGGGTACTTCACGACGCAGCAGTCCACATTCTCAAATCCCGGCACTTCAAAGCCGAACTCTTTTTCGGCCTTCTCCATCGGGAAGGTGTGATGGCCGCCCTGGAAATGCTCATGCGCCAGAATGCTGCCGCCGACGATGGGCAAGTCGGCATTGCTGCCGAGGAAATAATGCGGGAACTGCTCGACGAACGAGAACAGCTTGTCGAACGCAGAACGGTCAATGACCATCGGCGTGTGCTCGGTGTTCATGACGATGGCGTGTTCATTGTAATAGACGTAGGGCGAATACTGGAATCCCCACGGCTGGCCGTTCACGGTCACGGGCATCACGCGCAAATTCTGCCGCGCCGGGTGCGAGATCGTGCCCGCATAGCCAACATTCTCGACGCAGAGCAGGCACTTGGGGTAGCCAGACGCTTTTTTCAGCTTCGCCGCCGCAATATCGCGCGGGTCTTTTTCGGGCTTGGAGAGGTTGATGGAAATTTCGAGTTCGCCATATTTCGTCTGCGCCGTCCAGTGCTCATCCTTCGCGATGCGGTCTCTGCGAATATAGTTGCAGTCCTGACTCAGCTTATAGAAATAATCGGTTGCCGCTTTCGGTGATTCTGCGTAGAGTGACCAGAACTTCCGCACAACCTCCGACGGCCGCGGCGTGACACAACCCATCAGGCGCGTGTCAAACAGATCGCGCTCCGCAATCGTGTCGTGGATCAGGCTGGTTTCTGCGGCGTAGTCGCAGAGAAGGTTCAGGCAATCTGGGAAATTGTAGTGCTCGGCCTGCTTTTCATAGCTTTCCAGCTTCAGCTCCGCAAGCAGACTGTTCCGCGCGAATGTCTCGTCCAGCGGATGCAGGAGGTCACAATTCTTCGCGTAATCGAGCAGCGAATCAATAGCCGCGTACACGGTTTCAATCTTCATAGCCATGCGGATGCTCCTTGTGCCAGTTCCAGGCAGAACCGATGATCGTCTCAATATCGTCATACTTCGGCTTCCAGCCAAGCACGGTCTTTGCCTTTTCCGAGGACGCGACGAGCTGCGCCGGGTCGCCCGCACGTCTTGCCGCCATCTCGCACTTGATGGGCTTGCCGACGACCTTCTCCGCCGTGTCGATGATCTCCTTGACCGTAAAGCCGACGCCGTTGCCGAGGTTGAACACGTTATTTTCGCCGCCGTTCATCAGGTATTCGGCCGCTAAGATATGTGCGGAAGCAAGATCCGTGACGTGGATGTAATCGCGGACGCAGGTACCATCTCTTGTCGGATAGTCGTCGCCAAAAATGCTCACATGGTCGCGCTGCCCGTTCGGGACTTGCAGGACGATGGGGATGAGGTGTGTTTCCGGATTATGCGCCTCGCCGATCTTGCCGGACATATGCGCGCCGCAGGCGTTGAAGTAGCGCAGCGCGACAAAATGAATCCCGTGCGCGACGGACGCCCAGTAGAACATCCGCTCCATGGAGAGCTTGGTTTCGCCGTAGCAGTTGGTGGGGTGCGTCGGGTCAGTCTCGAGGATCGGCACACGCTCCGGCTCGCCGTAGGTGGCCGCCGTGGACGAGAACACGATGTACTTCACGCCGTGCTCGATCATGCTTTGCAGCATCGTCCGCGTGCCGCCAAGGTTGTTGTCGTAATATTTCAGCGGATTGACCATGCTCTCGCCGACCTGCGAGTTCGCGGCAAAGTGGATGACCGCGTCGATCTTTTCGCTGGAAAAGACGTGGTCGCAGAATTCCTTGTTGCGGATGTCGCCCTGATAGAACCGCGCCTTCGGATGCACGGCCTTGCGGAAGCCCGTCTCCAGATTGTCCGCCACGACCACGTCGTAGCCATTGTCAATGAGTTCATACACGGTGTGGCTGCCGATGTAGCCGGCACCGCCCAATACCAGAATCGTTTTCATAAAATGGAACCTCTTTTCTCCAAAATAGCGGCAGATGGCTTCCATCTGCCGCTAAAGGGTGGATACTTATTTCTTGGCAAGGTACTTGCGCATATCCAGCGAGCAGGCCGCGAGGATGATGCCGCCCTTGATGATATACTGCATGGACGGGTCGATGCCGAGCATGGACAGGGCCACGAAGATGATACGCAGGACGAATACGCCGAGGACAATGCCGCTGATCTTGCCGGTGCCGCCGACGAAGGAGACGCCGCCGATGACACAGGCCGCGATGGCGTCGCACTCGTAGTTCAGGCCGGCGCCCTGGGTGATGGAGCTGATACGGGCGCCTTCAATGAAGCCCGTCACACCGTACATGGCGCCCGCAAGGGTATGCACCATGACCGTCGTCCAGAAGACGTTGACGCCGGAAACCTTCGCTGCGTCCGCGTTGGAGCCAACGGCGAACATGTTCTTGCCGAAGGCGGTTTTGTTCCAGACGAACCACATCAGGGCCACAAAGAGCACCGCATAGAGCACATACCAGGGAATGGAGATCTTTGCACCGGAACCGGTGGTGAACTGGATCAGCGGCGCGGAGACGACATTCTTATACTCCTGCGAGAGGCCGGAAACGGGCTGTCCGTTGTTGCCGTTGAGCATGAAGAAGATGAGGATCAGGCCGTAGGTAATGAGCTGCGTCGCCAGCGTGACGATGAAGGGGTGCAGGCTGAACTTCGCCACAAAGAAGCCGTTGACGAGGCCGATGACCGCGCCGATGAGCACGACGGCCAGAACGGTCAGGAGGATCCAGCCCGTGCTGATCTCCGGCAGGCTGCTGAACAGCTTGCGGGAGATCGTCCGGTCCTGAAGCAGCGCGCCCGCGACTGCCGCGGTCAAGCCGACGACACGGCCGCCGGACAGGTCGGTACCGGTCAGGACGATGCAGCCTGCGATGCCGAGCGCCATCGGAAGCGACGCGGCCACGAGGGAGATGATGTTCGCGATGGAGCCCGCGGACAGGAAGTTCTTGTTCTTGATCGCCGTATAGACGATGAAGATGACCATGAGGATATAGAGCGCGTTATTCAGAATGCCGTCCGTCCAATAGCGGCGACGGTCGCGCTTGTCAAGTTTCTGATATTCTTCTCTTTTCCGTTGAAGCTGATTGGTCTTTGCCATACCGCTGCCTCCTTATACATACTTTGCCGCCAGACGCATGATGTCCTCCTGCGTCGTTGTTTTTGCATCCACTTCGCCGGCCAGCCGTCCGCCGGACATGACGAGAATCCGGTCACAGACGCCGAGCAGCTCCGGCATTTCAGACGAGACCATCAAAACCGTCTTGCCCTTGTTGGCAAGATCAAGGATCAGCTGATAGATCTCATACTTTGCGCCGACATCAATGCCGCGCGTCGGCTCGTCGAGGAGCAGCACGTCCGGATCGGTGAGCAGCCAGCGGCCGATGATGACCTTCTGCTGGTTGCCGCCGGAAAGGCTGCGAATCTTCGTCTCCTGCGAGGGAGTTTTGGTGTGCATTGCGTCGATGGACCACTGCGTGTCCTGCTTCATCGACTTTTCACTCAGCCAGATGCCGCCGCGCTTATGCTTGTCAAGGCTGGAGATGACGGTGTTTTCACGGATGTTCAGGATACCGAAGATACCGGTTGCGCGGCGCTCTTCGGTGAGCAGCGCGAAATGGCTTTTGATGGACTGGCGCGGCGTGAGGTTTTTGCAGACCTTGCCGTCGAGCTTGATGACGCCGTCCTTGCGGGTGGCCACGCCGAACATGGTTTCCAGCGTCTCGGTACGGCCGCTGCCGTCGAGGCCCGCCAGGCCCACGATCTCGCCACGACGGGCGGTAAAGGAGACATCGCGCAGGTTGTTGTACTGGCCCGTCAGGTGTTCGACCTCGAGGAAGACCTCACCGGGCTGGTTGGTCTTCGGCGGGAACTGGTTGCCGAGCTCACGGCCAACCATCAGTCGGATGATATCGCTCATCTCGAGCTCGGAGGCCGGGCGCGTCGCCACATGCTGGCCGTCGCGCATGACCGTAATTTCATCGGAGATCCGCTTGATCTCCGCCATTTTATGCGAAATATAGATGATGCCCATCCCACGGTCGCGGAGCATGTTGATGATCTTGAACAGATGCTCCACTTCTTCTTCCGTCAACGAGGACGTCGGCTCATCAAATACGATGACTTTCGAGTGATACGAGACAGCCTTGGCGATCTCCACCATCTGTCTCTGGGAAACCGGCATGGTGCTCATGACCCGCTTCGGGTCGACATCAATGCCGAGCTCTTCGAAAATGGCCTTGGTATCGCGGTACATCTTCGCCTCATCGACGATAAAGCCCGCAACCTTCGGATAGCGCCCGAGCCAGAGGTTGTCCATGACCGTCCGCTTGAGCGCCTGATTGAGTTCCTGGTGCACCATGGCGACGCCGTTGGTCAGCGCCTCCTTGCTGCTGGAGAAATTCACTTCGCGGCCCTCGAGATAGATGTGGCCGCTGTCTTTACTGTAGATGCCGAACAGGCACTTCATCAGCGTGGATTTACCCGCGCCGTTTTCGCCCATCAGCGCATGAACTGTCCCCGCCTTGACTTCGAGGCTGACATGATCCAGCGCCTTTACGCCGGGGAAGTTCTTCGTGATATCCGTCATGCGGAGCAATACGTTTTGTTCCATCTGTTCCCCTCCTGATCTGCCGTTTCATGAAAGGAGCAGCCACCGTATAGCAGCGGCTGCTCCCTTGCGTCTGTGCGAACTTACTTGGTGTAGGCAGCGTAGGCCACGAACAGCTTGTTGGCGATGCCGTCAGCCACGGAGTACATGTCCGCGTTGGTCGCAGCGGCGGCCGCGATGGCGTCGGCCATGGCAGTGCCTTCGCCGTCAGCCTTGACAACGGAAGCGATGGCGGCAGCCATGCCCTCGGCGTCCTGCTTGACCGTACCGGTCATCTTGCCGGCAGCGATGAGTTCCTTGGCAGCGTCGGTCGCGTCAACACCGAACACGGGGATGACGGTTGCACCGTCAGCACCGGTGTTGTAGCCGGCAGCTTCCAGCGCGGAGATGGCGCCTTCGGCCATGTTATCGTTGTTGCAGATAACCAGCTCGATCATGTTGCCGTTGGCCTCGTTGTACTGGGAAAGGTTGGTGTTCATGTAGTCCAGAGCAGCCTGTGCGGACCATGCGCCGCCGAGGTCGACCTGATACTTGGTGGTGGCAGCGGTGTCGAAGTACTCAAGCTCCGGCTTGCCGGCAGCGGTCAGGACCGCATTGGCATCTTCCACGCCGTACTGGGTACGGTAGATGGCCTCGACGTTGGCCTCGTCGCCCTTGAACATGACGTAGCTGATCTTGCCGTCGCCGTTGAGGTCAACGGTGTCCCAGTTGGCCAGGAGGTATTCGCCGACCATCTTGCCCTGCAGGTGACCGGCTTCCGGAGCGTCGGTGCCGATGAAGCAGATGTTGGAGTTGGCGTTCAGGACAGTGCCTTCGTCGCCGTCGGCCTCGATGGCGCGGTTGAAGAAGATGACCGGGGTGCCGTTGGCCAGGGAGATGATCTCATTGGCAACGTCCGGGGAGCCGGAAGTGACCATGTTGACAACCAGCAGGTTGTAGCCGTCGGTGACAGCGGTCTGGATCTGCTCGTTCTGGGTGGTCTGGTTGTTGTTGCCGTCGAAGTTGTTGTAGGTCACGCCCAGGTTGTTGAGCTCGGCATCGAGCGCGGTACGGACGCTGGAGATGTAGGTATCAGCGAACGTGTAGTAGAACACGCCAACCTTCAGGTCGGCAGCCTCGGTCGTCTCAGCAGCCGGGGTCTCTTCAGTGGTGGTGTTTTCTTCGGTCGTGGTGGTCTCCGGAGTCGTCGTGGTCTCCGTAGCCGGGGTTTCGGTGGTCTGCTTGGCGCATGCCGCCAGAGCAAATACCATGGTCAGCGCAAGAAGCAAAGCAATGATCTTTTTCATCTCGGAAAAATCCTCCATTCATAAATTTTACCATCCGGCGCGGTTTGCCCGCACCTCAAGTACACCCCTATTGTAGCAGGCGTGTCCGCGTCCGTATATCGAATTTTGGACTTCATTTTTCTGAAAAATTTTTCGCGTGCCGAAAACGGATGCAGCATTTTGTGCATTTTTCACAGCATTTCATCGTTTCGCATCCAGTTCATTCTAATTGGTTCGAAATTGCCGAATTTGTCCCTTCTTTTCCCAAGAAACGCAGAAAACTGAGGCGCGGCCAACTGTCCGCACCTCACGGTCACAATTCAAAATCTACATCAGCCGAAGGAAAAAATCGCCTTCTGGCTCTCGATCGTAAACATCGTATCTCGCGTAATAGTGGTCGTTGTGGTGTTGATGAGCGTATTTGCGTCAAAGCGCTGGCCCTGTAGACTCTGCCATGCCTTTTCCACGCCGAGGTACCCCATTGCGTACGGATTCTGAACGATCAGCGCCGACACCGTGCCCTTCTGCAAAAGCTCGACACAGATGGGGTTCGTATCGAACGCGATTTCAATCACCCGGTCTCCAAGCTCCAGCTCGTCGACAGCCAGCGCCGTTCCGACCGCAAGCGGCTCGTTGAACCCCGCCAGCACGTTGATATCCGGGTGCTCCAATAAAAGTCCCCGCGCCGCCTGCCGGGCAAGCTCCGCGTCCGTCGGCACGTTTACAGTGTAAATCTCCTGCACGCGCGCATCGCCCGACAGTCCTGCCCGGAAGCCCCGTTCGCGCTCTTGTCCGTTCTGCGTCTCCACATCGCAGTTGACAATGCCGACCACGATGGATTCCAAATCCGTCTCGAGCGCCGCCTTTGCGCACATTTTTCCTGCCTGCACGTTGTCCGTTCCGATGCGCGCAACCACGCCATCAGAGTTCACATCTGAGTCGATGACGACGACCTTGATGCCCGCGCTCGCCGCGTCGTTGATGGCCTGCGCGTTTTTCGTGTAGCTGATGGCGGAAAAGACAATTGCGTCCGCGCCGTCGCGGATGGCCTGCCGGATGTATTCGTTCTGCGCCTCGTAGTCCTCCTCCGTCTCCGGGCCGAGAACGGTCAGATCGACGTTGTACTCGGACTTTGCCGCGTTCGCGCCCGCGAAGACGGACTTCCAGAACTCCGTCGTGGTCGATTTGACAATCATATACATTTTATACGGCTCGCCGGAAACCGTCCGTCCGGCGCACCCGGTCAGAGACGCGGCCAACAGGAGCGCGAGAACAAGCGGCAGTATTCGTTTTTTCATCGTCTCACTCCTTCTGCTTCTTCGGCATGCGCACGATGACGCGCGTTCCCTCGTCGGGGACACTCTCGATGGTGATGCCGTAGGCCTCGCCGAACCAGATTTTGAGCCGGTCGTTGACGTTTTTGATGCCGATGCCGGATTTGGAGTCGCTGCGGTGGAAAATCGCGTCAATCTGCTCTTTCTCCATGCCAACGCCGTTATCCTCGACGGTCGCCAGAATATCGTCCCCCTGCGACTCGATGCGGATGACGATCTCGCCCTCGTCGACCAGGCCGTTGATGCCGTGGTAGATCGCGTTTTCAATGATCGGCTGGAGGGTAATCTTGTTGCAGAGATAATCGAGGCAGCTCTCGTCAACCTCGAAGCGGTAGGAGAACTGGTCCTTGTAGCGCACGGACTGAATTTGCAGGTAGCTCTTCGCGTGCTGCACCTCACTTCGGATGGGGATGAGCTCATGGCCCTTGCTGATGCTGATGCGGAACAGCTGCGCCAGCGCATTTACCATCACAACCGCTTCCTGGTTCTTCCCCCGCTCGCACATCCACGAAATGGAGTCGAGCGTATTGTAAAGAAAATGCGGGTTGATCTGCGCCTGCAAGGCTCTGAGCTCCGTTTTGCGGAGGTTCACCTCTTCGGCGCGCACGGTCGCCATCAGCTGCTGGATCTTCCGCACCATGTGCGCAAACGAGGAAGACAGATTCTGCACCTCGCGCACGCCGGAGACTGGCTCATAGACAAAATTGTCCGCGTTTTTCTCAAACTGCGCCATCGCGGAAATGAGGTCGTGGATCGGCCGGGAGAGGACTCTTGAAAACAGAAAGCTCACCGCGAGCGTCGCCGCCACAATCGCAATGGCCGCCAGCGCCAGAAGCCGCGCAATCTCGCGCAGGTTATCCGTAATGATTTCCTGCACAAAGCTCACGCCCACCACGCGCCAGCTGCCGCTTGCAAGCGTCTGCACGGTGTAGATCATCGTGCCGATCACGTGGCTGCCGTCGTCGAGGTTCGAAATCAGCGCGGTATTCTCCTGCTTGAGGTCGGAATAAATCAGCTGCTGCTGGGGGTGGTAGACGATGTTTCCGTTCGTGTCCTCGAGAAAACAGTAGCCCCGCTGGCCGATGCCGATGCCGTTAATATAGGAGGAAATGTTCGTGCAGCTGATGTCGACCGCCACCCATTTTTCCCACTTGCCCGCGTCCACCGGGCGGATGATCGTCACGACCCATGGATAGTACCCCTCAAAAAGCGACATCACGTGCGGCGCGGAGACATAGCCGTCTGCGTATACATCCAGCATCGTCCGGTCAAAGGACAGATTTTCCCGCACGACCGGCCGCACCTCGTGGCCTAAGCTGTAGCAGTTCATGAGGTACCCCGCCTCGTCATAGATCGTCACAGCGACCACGTCGGAGCGGATTTTAAGGAACGTTTCAAAAAAGTGCTCGCGGTCGTCCGACGGCGTGACGAGCTCGTCTGCCAGCAGCTCCATGACGTTGTTCATATCGCTGAGATAGCCGTCTACGGTACTGGTCACCTGCGAGATCGTGCGCCGGCCGTCGGTCTGCGCGTTACGGATGAGAGAGCGCTGGTACGTTTGCAGGAAAAACGCGATGGCGCACCCGAGAATCCCGACCACGATCGCTGTCAGAGACAAAATCATGATCTGGTTCATGCTGAGGCTTCGCTTTTTCATGCGCGGGCTCCCTTCTGCTCGCGCTCCTGCCGCATTTTGGCAGGGGAAACGCCATAAAACTTTTTAAAGCAGTAGCCAAAGTAGCTCTGGTCGGAGTATCCGCAGCGGCGGGCGATTTCCGCGATGCGGCTGTCACTGCTCTGAAGCAGGTTCAGGGCCACCGCCATGCGCTTGCGGATGAGAAGGTTGATAAACGTGTCCCCCGCGTTCTTTTTGATGTTGGGGCCAAGATAGCTCGCGCTCACATGAAGCCGTTCGCTCACCGACTGGAGCGTCAGCGTCTCGTCCATATACTCCTTGTCGATAATTTGCAGCACCCTGCCGCACAGCTGGTCAATGCCGCTCTGCCCGTCGGCCGCGCAGAAGCCGCTTTCCGTTTCCGCTGTTTTAAGCGCCTCCATGGCTTCTTTATAGGCCTCATGGAAATCCGCGTCCGGCGCGTGCTCCTTGCTGATGCCGGCGCTTACGTCCAGATCCAGCAGCCGCTTGAGCGCCCGGCGCAGCTCGTCGATGGCCGCGTGCAGCTGCAAAAAGCCGTTTTCCGACGTGAGCAGCAGAACGATCCGCCCGGCGCTGCAAAAGCCCCGGCACGGATACTGCCGCGAGAGAAATTTTTCCGCCGCACCGAGCGCCGTCTGGCAGGCCTGCGCGTCCGCATCAGCGCATGAAAGCGCCGCCACCGTCACGCTCCGAATGCTCTCCGGGGCCAGACCCATACGAGAAAGTGCTTTGAGATTTTCCTCGCGGCCGGCATAGAAATAGCAGTCGAGCAGCATCGCCGCCGCGACAGCCTGATAGTTGGAGGCATCCTGCCGCGCGGCAGAAAAATCCGCCTGCTTTTTCTCGATCTTCCGGTGAATTTCGATGAGCTCCTGCGTCAGCTGCGCCATGGAAATCGGCTTGAGAAGATACGCGATGACCTCGCTGGCAATGCCCTGCTGCGCGTATTCAAACTCGTCGTACCCGCTCAGAAACGCCACCTGAATGAGCGGCTGCACGGCCTTGACCTGCGCGGCCAGCGCCGTCCCGGAGATGAAGGGCATGTGGATATCCGTCAGCAGAAAATCGGGCTGCAATTCTTCTACCAATTGCAGTGCATCGAGCCCGTTGCTGGCCCTGCCGACAAGCTTGAAGCCGATACCCTCCCAGTCGATGAGCTGGCAGACCGCGCCGAGCAGCTCCTGTTCATCGTCCGCGACCACAACGCTCAGAAGATTCTGTTTGTCCATGCCGCCGCTCCTTTCTCTTTTCCCGCTCGTTTTTTATTATCATACCATAGCTTTCCCGGATTTTCACGTTTTTTCTCCGGAAAACCGGCATAAAAAACGACAGCCGCTGCTTCCCGTAAAGAAAGCTGCGGCTGCCGCAGCAGTTTATTCGGATGTTTCCTCCATACGGTTCCAGTAGCCCTGCTTATAAAAGAGCACCGAAAGCACCGTCGCGACCGACCAGCCGACCGGCCACGCGCACCAGATGCCCGTCGCGCCAAGCGCGGTTTTCGAGAGCACCACGGCCAGCACCACGCGGAGAATGAGGTCGGTAAACGTCGAGATCATGAACTTCCCCATCACGCCGCCGCCGCGCAGAATGCCGTCTGCCACAAGTTTCGCGGAGACGACAAAGTAGAACGGCGACAAAATCCGCAGATACGTCACCGCCGTCTGCAAGGCCGTTTCGGTCGGCGCGTCGATGAAAATATGGATGAGCGTCCCGCCGCCAAAGACGTAAAGAAGCATCATTGGCAAACTCAGCGCCCAGACGAGCTTCAGCCCCGCGCGAAAGCCCTCTTTGACGCGCAGAAGCTTCCCGGCTCCAATGTTCTGCGCAGTGTAGTTCGAAATGCCATTTCCGAGCGTCGTAAAGGACGTAATAACGAGGTTGTTGAGCTTTACGCCTGCGGAATATCCGGCAATGACGCCGGAGCCGAACGTATTGATCACACCCTGCAAAATGATATTGCCGACAGAGATGAAGCTCTGCTGCAAAACGCTCGGGATCGCAATACGCAAGATCCGCTGCAAGATCCTGCCGGAGAAGACCGGCGCTTTTTCCGCACCCTCAACCTTGGACAGCCGCCGGAAGACCACCGTGACCGCCAGCACGCAGCTGACGCACTGGCACAGAAACGTCGCCCACGCAACGCCGGCTACGCCCATTTGAAACGTCGTGACAAACAAAATGTCGACAAAGATGTTGGAAAGCGACGATGCGGCTAAAAACCAGAACGGCGTTTTGGAGTCGCCCAGCGCCGAGAAAATGCCCGTCGCAACATTATAGAAAAAGACGAACGGAAGACCGAGCACGTAAATGCGCAGATAGAGCCGCGAGTCCGCAAGGATGTTTTCCGGCGTGTGGATGAGCGTAAGAAGCGGCGTGCAGAGTCCAAGGCCGATGGCCATCAGCACCGCGCAGGTCGCCGCGCTCAGCACCATCGTCGTCGACACCGCCGTTTTCATATCGCGGTATTCCTTCGCGCCGAACAACTGCGCGACAATGACCGAGCAGCCGATGTTGCAGCCGAAGGCAAAGGCGATGAAGATGAGCGTAATCTCATAGCTGTTGCCGACGGCGGCAAGCGCCTCTTCGCCGATGAATTTACCGGCGACGAAGCTGTCCGCCAGATTGTAAAGCTGCTGAAAAATCACGCTTCCGAACAGCGGCATGCAGTATTGCCACAGCACGCGCGCCGGTTTTCCGACCGTCAGGTCCCGATTCATAGGAAATCGCCTCTTTCTAAGGTTTTACGTTAGCCCCAATGTTTTACCATCTAAGAGCCCGCGCGTCAACCCCTTTTTGCGTCAAATTCCGCAAAGAAGCGTTTTGCACGAATAGACTTACCAGACCGTCACGCGGCTTGCCGGATCAGTCCACATGCCGTCGCCGGGCTGGATGCCGTAGGTCGTATAAAACTCGTCCAGCGTCTGCAGCACGCGGTTGCAGCGGAGCTTGTCGGGCGCGTGCACATCGGTCACGGCCAGATACTCGCGCATCTGCCGGGACGTGGTCGAGGCCCACGTGTTGGCGATCGCACGGAAGAGCTTGTCAAGGTTCGGATTCGGAAGCTCCTTTGCCGCCGCGAGCACGCACTGCACCGCGCCAAGGTCCGCCACATTTTCCGAGATCGTCAGCACGCCGCTGCACGCAACGCCCGGGCAGGCCTCCTGTCCGTCGTAAAAGGCAGCCACCTGCGCGCACTTCTGCTGGAAGGCCGCGTAGTCAGCCTCCGTCCACCAGTTGGCGGCGTTGCCGTTTTCGTCGAATTTCGCGCCGTTGTTGTCGAACGCGTGCGTGATCTCATGGGCAATGATATAGCCGATGCCGCCGAGGTTCTCCTCTCTCGAGGCGTTCACATCGTAAAGCGGCGATTGCAAAATGGCTGCCGGGAAGGTGATGTCGTTGGAGGTCGCGCTGTAGCATGCGTTTACCGTAAACGGCTGCATTGCCCACGCGCCCTTATCCACGGGCTCATTTTGCTCGGCAATCGCCTTCTGCGTCGCGGCCTTCTGGATGGAAATCACATTCGAGAAGAACGAGCCGCCTTCACTCGGGCTCTTGATGTCCGCCTGATCGAGATAGGTATCCCAGCTGTCGGGATAGCCGACCTTGATCTTCATTGTATCAAGCTTTCGAATTGCCTTCTGCTTCGTCGAATCCGACATCCAGTCAAGAGACTCGATCCGCGCTTTGTAGATGGTGATAAACTCGCCGATCATTTCCTCCACGTCCTGCTTGGCCTTTTCGGAGAAATGCGCCGTCACATAGGCTCTTCCGAGATAGTCAGCAAGCAGAGCCTGCACCTGCTGGGCAGCAAGCTGCTCGGTCGACTGGCGCATCGCAATGCCGAGGTACTGTTCGTTAAAATCGAAGCTTGCATCCGTAAATTCCGGATTGAGGCAGCCGCCAACGCTCATCAAAATTGCCGTACGGGAAAGCGCCTTGAGCATCGGAAGATTTCCGTCCGTAAAGAAGCCTGCCGCGGCCTGCATCGCGCCGGGGTCGAGCACAAGGACCCGATCTGTCGCCGCAAGCCCGCTCGCGGCAAACACCGCGCGCAGGTCTACGTTCGGGAACTGCTTTTCGATCGCGCTGAACGAATAAATATTGTTGATCTTATCCACATCGCCATAGTCCTGCAGGTCATAGGAAGCCTTTGTCACAGCCTTCTCCGCCGTGTAGACCAGCTTCGCACGCGTCTGCGCGTCCTGCTCCGTAAGCCCCGAGAGCGTCAGGAGCTTTGCTAAATAATTCAGATACGCCTGCGTCTGCTCCTGCGTGCCGTTTTCATAGAAATCCTTCGTCATCGACGCGCTGAAGGTTGAGAAGGCTACAATTTTGCGGTCGGAGTCAGAGAAGTCCGCCGTGAGGCCGAAGCCCAGAAGCGTCGAGATCCCGAGCTCCTTCTGCATCCGGCAGTCGGCCGCAATGAGTTCTTTGAGCGTCTTCGCGTTTTCAATGCTGTCGAGATATTCTTGAATGGGTGATACGCCCGCCTGCTCACGCGCGTCCACATCCATCACGCAGTCGTAGAGCGCCTTGATCTTGGCCTCGGGCGTGCCGGGGGCTTGCGGCTTGGCGGCGATGTCCGCGATCAGCTTTGCCACCTGCTGCGTGACCGTCAGGCTCAGGCCGTAGAACGGGCCGTTGAGTGTGAGACCCGCCGGAATGTCGGACCGATCGAGCCATGCTTTGTTGACCGCGGCATAAAAATCATCTTTCAGATTTGTTCCTTTAAGCGCGTAGACTCTTGCCAGAAGCGTCTGGAACGCCTGCTTCGTCAGCTGCTTTCCGGGATGCATCAGGCCGTCTGCCTCGCCCGTCACGATGCCGCTTGCCAGCGCGCGCGAAAGCTCTTCTCCGCCCCATGCGGGAGTGTCTGCAAAGCCCTGCGCGCCTGCCGCCGTTCTTGCGCTGTCGCCAATGGGCACGGGCAAACCTCCGAACGCGCGGTCGATCATGATGAGCGCCTGCGCGTAGGTAAGAGGTCCGTCTTCTTCCAGCGTTCCATCCGGATAGCCCTTTAAAATGTCCTCCGTTTTGAGATCGGGGCAATAATCGTCCGCCGCCGTAAGCAGCAGCTTTGCAGCCTCGCCTCTTGTGATCACCGCGTCCTGCGCGAAGCAGCCCACAGCCAGCGAAAACGCCAGCGCGAGCGCCAAAAGCAGCGACGCAAACCGTTTGATGCGTTTCATCGAAAATTCCTCCGTTTCGTACTGTTCCTATTGTGTCTCTTGGACGCATACACAAACCATTTTGTTCCGCTGTCCTTAAAAAATTTCCAGCAAAAGGGCGGCTGCAGCCAGCCGCCCTTTGTACTATCCTTCTTCAAACATCGCTTCAAAAACTGTTGCCGCGCAGAGTCCGAGGCCAGTCCTCTTTTCTGTTTTCACTCGGTTCGTTTCCTCTCCCAATTCGGGTCTCGTCCCGTAAAAATCTTTTTTCGCGATTGTTTTATAGTATAGAAA
>USLX01000024.1 GCA_900555665.1 uncultured Eubacteriales bacterium
CGTCGCCAAAGCCGTCGCCGAAGCCGCCAAAGCCTCCGGCGTCGCCAGAATCTAATCCCCGATTTCCCCTTCCCTGCCGGTCGTTTCTTCCCCTTTTCGTCCGGTGTGTGATAGAAAAAGCACAGCGCTGCGCTGTGCTTTTTCGCATATTCTTCCCGTTCCTTTGCACATACTAGCCCTGAGGTGATTCAATATGTCCAAAAAAGAGCCGCCCATCCCCATCCAGCTTCCGGACAAGCCCGGCTTCCCCTACGATCCCGCACCGATGACGCATCCCTTCCCCGGCCAGCCGGAGGACTGTTTTGATCTCGTCAATCAGTACGGCACCTATAACATTCAGCGCACGGCAGATACCGAAAATTTCTTCCCCGCCATCGCCCAGGGCCTCGCCAAGGATGCAAAAATCCCCAATCCCCCCAACCAATAATCTTCTGCACGCCAACTCCGGCGCCGCAGAAAAACCAAGTGCCCACCGGATCAATCCGGTGGGCACTTTTTCTGATTTCTCTCCGCGGCCCGTTTCCGCTGCCGCTTTTCCTATTCCCAGTTCTCCCAAACCTCGGGGCAATACCCCACCGTCGCCTGCTTTCCGTTCCGCACGACGGGCGTCTTCATCAGCCGGACGTTTTCGAAAACCTTGTCCTCCTTTGCGCGCCGGTCGTCCATATAGCGCATGAGGTCAATCTCCGGATCCTTCACTGTCCAGTCGATCAGCTTGTCCACGCCGCCAACCGCGCGCAGCACACTGTCAAATTCGCCGCCCGACATGCCGTATTTCACCAGGTCGATACTCTGAAATTTGATCCGCCGTTCCTTAAACCACCGCTCGGCTTTTTTCGTATCAAAACACTTGGATTTCCCGAAAATCTGAATATTCAAGTCTTATTCCTCCAACATGCGCTCGGCCTCGGATTCGCTGTCGGCCGAAAACAAAAACTGCCCCTGCGCATCATAAACCTCAACATGTCCTCTCACATAGTGCATTCTGATCTCCATTGCACAAACGCCCCTTCCGGTTGATCTGTGCATAGTATAGCACGCGCTATGTCCAATAATTCGTACTCTTATACCCTATCCCCAAAAATTGAACTCCTCGCCGCTCTCCCCTGTGCCCGGCTCCGTTTCCGTAAGCCCGGCCCAGCGCGCTGTCAGCTCAGCATCCTGCGTAACCGTCTCACCCTCGCGCAGCTCGCTTCCGTCTGCGCGATACCAGCCCAGGAAGGTGTCCGTGTCGCAATAGGCCTTGAAATAGGGCGTAAAGCCGCTCCCGGCCTCGTAGAAGGCAATATCCACCTCCAGCTTTCCCTGCTCCGTCCGGAACTTCAGATAGTGGAAATCCGGCGAGCTCGTGCCGCTGTAGTCTCCGTAGAGGAACAGCTTGATCTCCAAAATCCGCCGCGCAATGAGGCCGTCGTGAATGGACGTCCCCGTCTTGTCGGTGACATGGCACCAGACGCCCATCGCGGAGGCGAGCTCGTTGTGCGTATGCTGTCCGCTGGCCAGATAGTTAGCCAGCCGCGTCCCGTTCATCCAGGTCGCGCCGATGTTGTATGTAAGGGAAATCAGCGCATCATACTGTGTGCTGGAGACCGTCAGATTATTTTTGGTGAGGAACGCATCCAGCTTTGTCTCAAATTCCTTCAGCTTGACGCGCAGCAGCCGGTCAGCTTGCTCCTGCGTAATACCGTTCGGATATTCGTTGGCCTCACAGCGCGAGCCATAGCCGATGGAATACTGCGAATAATCCCAATACGCTGTCGAGCGGAAGCCCTCGCGGGCCTTGATGAAGGAAACGCCGCTCTCCGTCGTGCGCAGCACGATCGGCGTGTTGTCGTCCTCCGTGGTCTTGTCGGAATCCGACGGGATCGTGGGCGCCAGATAGTTCTCAATCCGGGCCGTAATGGCCGCCAGCTCCGCACGGGTCAGCGATTTGTTGGGCAAAAACGTCCCGTCTTTATAGCCGTCGACGATTCCAACCGCCGCCAGCGCCACAACGTTGTCGTCATCCGTGTCTGTAAAGCGGGACTCCAGCGTGTCCGGCCGCTGCAGCCCCATCGCCCGCGCCGCAATCTGCGCAACCAGTGCGCGACTGATCGGCACATCGAGATCCGTAATCTCCCGGAATCGCGTCACAAAGCCATGCTCAATGGCCAGATCGAGATACCCGCGCGCCCAGTGCGACGCGACGCGCTCCGGCTCCGGATAGCCTGCAGCAAGCAGAATCATTTTCAGCGCCTGCCCGGTCGTCACGGTCTTCTGCGGCCGGAAGCTCCCGTCCGGGAAGCCATCGATCGCGCCGCTTTCCACCAGCTGCATCACAACCTGATAATACCAGTCGCTTGCCGCAACATCCGAAAAGCGCTGCTCCGCCGGCTCCTCTTCCGTCACCTGTTCCTCCGAGGCCGCCGCCGGAATCTCCACAAACGGATCGTAATTGTCGTCCTCCCAGGCCGTCGCCGAAACGCCGCTCAGCAGCAAGCCGGCAAGCAGACCGCCAACGGCAAACGCCCGCAGAATCTGTTTCTTCATACGCTTCACCCTTCCAAAAAGGTTACAAAATCGTATCTATTATAGCAAAAAAAGATTCATATTGCAACCATGCAAATCCTGCCTCTCCGACGCGTGCCAAACAGGCACCGCCTGTGCCGCCCCTCTATCCCCGCCGCAGCTCCCTCTCTGACGCACGCAAAAAGCCCGGATGGTGTTCCATCCGGGCCGCAGCATATCGAAAAAGGCCTTTTACCTCATATCATCCGGTTTTTGAACGTTGAACCACGCAAAATCTGTTTGATGGAACGTGAAGGAGGCACTTCGCCCCCCTCCCTCTGAAGGTGAATGGACAGTTATCGGGCTTCCAACCAACGCAGGATGTCCGCGTAAACCACCTCGTGGTTGCTCTCATTGAGCATCTCATGCCGTCCTTCCGGGTAGATTCGGATGCTGATATTTTTCATGCCGAGCCGTTTGAATGTGTCAATGCACTGCAAAACGCCCTTGCTCATCCCGCCGACCGGATCCTTTCCGCCAGAGACAAACAGAATGGGCAGTTCCTTGTTCATCTTTTCCAGATTTTCAATCTTTTCGTTGCGCTCCACACCCGAGAGCAGGTCGCGTGCCAGACCAACCGTTGCATCAAATCCGCACCACGGATCCGCTGTATATGCATCCACCACGTCATCCACGCTGCAGATCCAGTCGTTCTTCGTGCGCACCGGCTCAAAGGGCTTGTTGTAGCTGCCGAACATCAGCTTTGTCACAAGCTTGCTCGTCTTCTTCTCGCCGACGCGCCTGGCCTCCAGCTTGCAGACCAGCTGCCCGGCCTTGACCTTCGCCATCGGCTCCCAGCCGGTGCCGGAAATCACCGCCGCATCCAAGGCATCCGGATAGGTGTAGAGATACGTCCGCAGCAAAAACGAGCCCATGCTGTGTCCCAGAATATAATAGGGCAGCCCCGGATAATCCGCCGCCATTTTGTCGTGCAGCGTCTTCTCATCTGCCACCGCACTCATCCAGCCGCCCCGGAAGTAGCCATAAAGCCCGTCCGTCACCGAGCCGCCATGCCCCATGTGGTCATCCGCCGCAACGACATAGCCGTGCGCGGCCAAATAGTTCGCAAAATCGTCATACCGCCCGATATGCTCTGCAATCCCGTGGATGATCTGCACCACGGCTTTTGCCTCGCCCTCCGGCGTCCACAGGCCGCAGCGAAGCTGGCCGCCGCCCTGCGATTGAATCTGAAATTCCTGCATGTTTTCTGCCCCTTTCTAAATGTACGTTTTATTGGACATACTTTCTGCTATACTGTGCTCAGAAACAAAAGGAGGTATTCCTATGATGCACAATGTGATCGAACTCTATCCGTCCCGTCCCGCCGCGTTGGACTATCCTGCCGTCAACCGCCGCGCCGAAGCACGATTCCGCGCAGCAGAGCGCCGGCGGAATCTGCTCAGCGCCGTTGAAACCATTGTCACGGGCCTGATCGGCGTCGGCTTTGCCGCATGCCTCGCGCTGGTATTCACCATGCTTTGACGCGGAAGGGCGCTTCTTCCTGTGTGCGATAAAGCGCGCCGTCCTCGCCCCACAAAAGCTCCGGAATCCCTGCCGCCGCATGCGCGCCGAGCGCCAGCAAAACCACAAGATCCCCTGCCTTCACCGGCGGCAAAACGCGCCGCTCGGCGATCCGGTCGCGCATCGTGGGGCCGCAGCCGCAGACGTCCGTCAGCGCGAGCGTGCGCAGGTTATCCGTGCGTGCTCCGAGCACGCGCACCTCCTGCTCCCCGGCGCGGTTGGTAAAAATCGCATCACCGTCCACATCCAGAATGACCAGCGGCCGCACACGCTTTTTCACCATCACAGCCCGCGTCACCAAATTCCCCTGCCAGCCCACAAGCCAGCTTCCCGGCGCACCGGAAAGCGCAATCTCATCCTCACCTGCCGCCTTGCGGAGAAGCGCAGCGACGGCCGAAAGATCCGCATCCGGTAAGCCGGACCTTCTGGAAATTCCGGGCCCCGGCCCCAGATCAAAGCAGCGCAGACGATAACCGGAGCCCTCACAAAGCTCCTGCGCCCAGGCCAGCATGGCCTGCAGCGCCGCAGGCCAGAGCTCCGCCTCGCAGCTGTTCTCGGCCAGCCGGACGGAAAGCCCGGTCTCCACACCCTCAGCCAGATAGTAGTTTGCCAGCAAAAAGGCCTCGCACTTCGCCATGCCAAATTTGCTTTTCTCACACTGCGCCGCAGCGTGGCCGCTCCAAAGAAGTTTTCCGCACGGATGGATGCGGATCCAAACTCGCCTTGGCAAAAATCCGGGCCGCAGGGCCGGATCGTCGAGGACAAGCCCGGCATCCAGCGCCGCGCAGAGCGCCTCCCCTTCCGGTTCCGGAATCAGAGGCGCATAGCGAACAGACGCACCGGAAAAGCCGCAGCGGGCGGCCAGGCGAAGTTCCTCCGCCGTAACGCATTCTGCCCCGCAGCCGCTCTCGCGCAAAATGTTTAAAACTGCCGGATTGGGATTCAGGCGTACCGGGAAAAAGAGCGCCAGCCCGCCGCAGCTAGCGAACGCTTCCTGCGCAGCCTTCACCCGTCTACGGATGCCGGCCTCCTCATAAACATAAAACGGCGTACCGAACCGCTGCGCCGCCTGACGCAAAACCCGGTCCGGCAGAAATACGCCCTCTGTCATCGTGCATCCCGCCGGTTGTTTTCGTAGAGAATCACCAGACCCTTGAGCAGCAGAGCGCGGTCGTAGATGATCTCCCTGCGGCACATAGGCAGCACAAAGCGCGCAATTCCCCCCGTCGCAACCACCGTCGCCTTCTGCCCCAACTCCTCCTCCATGCGCTCGATCATGCCGTCGAGCATGCAGGCGTTGCCAAGCATAATGCCGCTGCGCATTGCGTCAATGGTGTTGCGGCCAATCGCCTTTTTCGGCGTATCCAGGCTGATCCCCGGCAGCTGCGCCGCGCGCCCGGCAAGCGCCTCGGTTGCGACCTTGACGCCCGTGCAGATTGAGCCGCCGATATAGGCGCCGTTCGCGTCCACAACGGCGATGGTCGTCGCCGTCCCCATGTCGATGAGGATGATGGGCGGCTTGTATTCCCGCAGTGCCGCCACCGCACCGACCACCAGGTCGCTACCGACAGAAGCCGGATTGTCAAGCAGAATATTCAGCCCCGTTTTCAGCCCCGGGCCGACCACCAGCGGCTTTTTCCCCGTCAGCTTCATCACCGCCGTGCGCACCGAGTTCAAAACCGGCGGCACCACCGAGGAAATAATCACGCCCTCAATCGCATGCCGGTCGATCTCATAGAGCGAGAGCAAATTTTTCAGATCCATGCAATACTGATCCGAGGTCTTGATGAGGTCGGTCGCAATGCGCGCCTCCTGGATGATCGTTCCGTCCTCGTAGCAGCCGAGCACAATGTTCGTATTGCCGATATCGATGAGTAAGAGCATATGTTCCTCCTATTCCGCGTGCAGCAGCTGCGCGGTAAATCCGCCCCCGCCGTCCGTGATAATCTCTCCGTAATCCGCCCGGCCTGCACCGCAGGCCCCCGGATTCATCAGCCAAAGTCCGTCCGGCTGCCGCTCGAGCAGTGCGCGGTGGGTATGGCCAAAGAGCGTAAGCTGCGCGCCCACCTGCCGTGCCTGCGCCGTCAGACGCTCCAGGCCGGCCTTGACGCCGAACCGGTGTCCATGCGTCAAAAAAACGCGCACACCGTCCAATTCCACCGTCAATCCCTCCGGAATCCCGGGCGCATAGTCACAGTTGCCCGGCACATGGTAAAAATCGACCGTGGAGAAAACCGTCTCCATGCTCTCGGCGTCCTCCAGATGGTCGCCGAGATGGATCACGGCGTCCGGCCGGGCCGCTTCGATGGCGTCATACATCGTGCCAAGTGCACGGTGTGAGTCTGAAAAGATCAGAATCTTCAATCGTGTTCACCTTTTCCCCTCCTCCTGCATAGACTGAAAGAGACCGTCTGAAGGAGGAATTCTATGGAGTCCAATCAAAACGGAATGGCATCCATTCCGCTGAGTGAGTCGCAGCTGCGCGCCATCCTTGCCTCGGAATCGGGGCGCAAACTGCTCTTTTTACTGCAAAAAACAGATCCAGCCGCCCTGCGCGACGCGGCGCGCGCGGCAAAGGCCGGGGATTATGTGGCCGTACAGCGGATTCTGGGGCCGTTTTTGCAATCCCCGGAAGCCGCCGCGCTCTTCGGTGGAGGCTGAGCGATGGACGGCCTGGAAGACGCCCTGCAAAAGCTCCTCGCCGACCCGAAGCAGCTCTCCGAGCTTGCTGCGCTTGCCTCTTCGCTTGGAATCCACCCGCCGGACGCGCCAGCGCCGCCGGTCGCCTCTCCGCCGGAGCCGTCTCCACCGGAGCCTCCCCCGCCGCCGTCGCCGCCCCATCCGCCATCCATTCCTGGCAGTCCGTTCGATGGCCGGCAGGAGCGGCTGCTCCTGGCGCTCAAGCCGTTTTTAAAGCCATCCCGCCAGCAAAAGCTCGACCGGGCGCTGCGCCTTGCACGCCTGACCCACCTGGCTGGCGGCGCGCTGCGCGGCGGCGAGTCATGACCGCCGACTAAGCCGGCAGCTTGCATAAGCCCCACAAGGGCTTTTTGCCGGCTGGCATCTAAAGATACACCGAATGATCTTTCGCTTGCACCCAATGCTACGCCGCCCGTTAACGGGCATTCGCCGTTTTTATCAAACGCATACGAATTTGTTGGATTGTTGTTCCTGGCCCGCTTCGCTCGATCCTTGAAGCAAAAGCTTTTTTATAGGGTACCTCCACCAACATAGTCGGTGGTTTCCGAAGTCCATGAAAGGAGACCCGTCATGTATCAACGCTACATTGCAAATCCCGACGGCACGTTTCGCAAAACCATTGTCGAAGAAATCCCGCATTTTCCGGAGCCCTCTCCGCCGCCCGCGCCCCAGGGGCCTCCCCCGCCGCCTCCGCCTTGTCCGCCGCCGGAATGCAGACCAGAGCCGCATCGGTTTTCGCTGCGGGAGCTTCTGCCGGAGTCGCTTGATGTGGGGGATCTGCTCCTGGTTCTGATTCTCCTGCTTCTCCTGCTCGACAGCGAGGAAGACGACCCGCGTACAATCCTTCTGATCCTCGCCGCCTGCTTTTTCTTCTAAGGCGTATCTGAAACCGGAGCATACACGCGGCAACAAGGAATCATTCGCGGAACAAGGCATTTTTTATAAGGATTCTTTGGGTATTGCAAGTGCCACTCAGCGCAAAACGCCCCGCTGCACGGCCTCACCGGCAGTTTTCAGATACACCTTAGTCCGCGAATGGATCCGAGCCATCCGGGAGCAAAAACCGCTCCGCAAGCGTCTCATCGCCCGCGGCTAGCGTCTCCAAAAACGTCTGCTCTGCCTCGTAGACCACCGTCCCGTCAACCGTTGTCGTCTGGCGGAAGAGCAGGCCGGAGTCCGCGCCGACCCAATACTGCAGCTCACCGGAGTCCGTCTGCGCGCGAACATAGATCATCCCCGTGTCCAGCTGTGCATCGGCCAGAAAGACGCCCTCTCGGATTCTGTCCGCCGGCAGGCGCAGAATCTCCTCATAGGTCGGCAGTCCTGCCAGATCTTCATACGTCGCGCCTTCCTGCATGGAAAGGCCCGTCGGCGTTTCGCCCTCATACCAGACGAGCACCGTTTCCCCATCTGTCAAGAGATACCGGGTCTCAAAGCTGTCCGTCAGCTCGGCGCGGATGCGCCCGTCCGATGCCCAGATATCCACAACCGTTGTCCGCGTGTGCGTGCCGGATCGTCGCGTCACCGCAAATGTCTGGTGGTAGGATGTCAGGCGCACCATGCTCTGCAGCACGACCTGCACATTCTCCGCCGTCACGGAGAGCACCGCCTCCTCCTGCGTCTGGTCGGGCTGCGGCTGCTCCTGCTCCGTCCTGGCCTCTGGAAGGATGATCTGCTCATGGTTTCTCCCGCTCCGTCCGGAGAGAAACAGCAAAACCAAAACGGCGACGACCAGCAAAGCCGCGGCGCACGCCGCCGCAAGCATCCGAAGATTCCTGCGCTTTTCCTCCACTGTCGTCACCGTCCTTTTTCTGTCAACCGCCGCGCACCCTGTGCGCACCCCTCTTTCACGGAGTCTCGTTGCCCAGCCGCCGCATCTTCCGGTATGCGAACTGCCAAAAGTCTGTCCGCGCCCTTCCAATCCTGCCGCAGGGACTGCGCTCCGCCGGATGCACAGAGGCACACCGCCGTCTTCTATGTTTCCCTGCGCCTCGGCCGCCGTATCA
This sequence comes from uncultured Eubacteriales bacterium, assembly GCA_900555665.1. Lineage (GTDB taxonomy): Bacteria > Bacillota > Clostridia > Oscillospirales > Oscillospiraceae > CAG-170. The sequence continues at coordinate 8,775 of USLX01000024.1, forward strand.
TCCGACAGCTGGCGCTTTTTTATTCTGCGCAAAAATCCTTCGGCCGTTCCGCCGCGCGGCCAAAATGCCATAAAATCGCCTGCACAATGCGCTCGCTGGCTTGGCCGTCGCCATAGGGATTCACAGCCTTCGCCATGCCTGCATAGGCCGCCTCGCTGTGCAGCAGTGCATTTGCCTCGCGCAGGATCTCCTCCTGCTCCACGCCGACGAGCTTCGCCGTCCCGGCCGCAATCGCCTCTGGCCGTTCAGTCTCCCGCCGCATGACGAGCACGGGTTTCCCAAGCGCGGGCGCCTCCTCCTGAAGTCCGCCGGAGTCGGTCAGCACAAAGAAGCAGCGCGCGATGAGATTGTGCATTTCCTCCACGTCGATAGGATCGATGAGATGAATACGCGGATGATTCCCCAAAATTGGGAACGCACACTCCCGCACCACCGGGCTGAGGTGCACCGGATAGACCACCTCAATGTCTGGATTCTCCTCCACCAGCTGCAAAATCGCGTGCATAATGTTCTGCATCGGCTCGCCGTAGTTCTCGCGCCGGTGGCACGTCACGGCAAGGATCCGCTTGTTCTGGAAATCCAGCCGGTTGAGAATTGGCGTCGCAAACCGGTAATCGCTGCGTACCGTATAGCGCATTGCATCAATCGCCGTGTTGCCCGTGATGAAGATGTCGCCCTGAATGCCCTCCCGCCGAAGGTTTTCGGCGTTGGCCTTCGTCGGCGAAAAATGCAGATCGGCAATGTCGCCGACAAGCGTGCGGTTCATCTCCTCCGGGAATGGGGAGTACTTGTCCCATGTGCGCAGCCCCGCCTCCACATGCCCCACCTTCACCTGGTGGTAAAACGCGGCCAGCGCCCCGGCGAACGTCGTCGACGTGTCGCCGTGTACCAGAATCAGGTCGGGCTTGTCCTGCTCAAACACCTTTTCCATGCCGAGCAGGGTCTTGCAGGTGATGGTGGAGAGCGTCTGCCGCTTTTCCATAATATCGAGATCAAAATCGCCGTGCAGCTGAAAAATCTGCATGACGGAATCGAGCATTTCGCGGTGCTGCCCGGTCAGGCAGACGCGGCTGTCAATGTCCTCACAGGCCTCCAGCGCCTTGACCAGCGGTGCCATCTTGATGGCCTCGGGCCGTGTGCCGAACACGGACATCACTTTAATTTTCTCCATCTTGTTCCTCCTTGGACGCATCGGGCTCCGGCGTTTCTGCCGGTTCCGATTTTGCCTCCTGTTCCGGCTCTGCCGCCGGCGCTGCACTTGCCTCCGCTTCCGGTGCAGGCTCCTTCGCCCCGGTTTCCTTCGCTCCCTTTTCCTGCTTCGAGAAAATCAGCCGGAAACCGATCATGCTCACCACAAACACCGCGCCGATCAAAATGAGTGCCTTGAGCTCGCCCGACGAGGTTAAAAGCACCGCCGCCAGACCCAAAATTGCCGTCAGCATATACGCAATTGCAACCGACTGCTTCTGCGAGAAGCCCATGTCGATGAGCCGGTGATGGATATGCCCCCGGTCGGCGTGCATGGGGCTCTGCCCGTGTGCCACGCGGCGCAGCACCGCGAAGCAGATGTCAAAAATCGGCACACCAAGAATCAAAAACGGCACCGCAAACGAAATGATCGCATACATTTTAAACAGCCCCGTCACCGACAGCGTCGCCAGGATATACCCCAAAAACGTCGCGCCGGTGTCGCCCATAAAGATCTTCGCGGGATTGAAATTGTACGGAATAAACCCCAAACACGCCCCAAACAGCGCGCAGAGGATGATCGCAATATTCGTCTCTGCAACCATCAGCGCAATCACAATCAGCGACGCCGTCGAAATGGCCGACACGCCGACGGCAAGGCCGTCCAGTCCATCGATGAAGTTGACCGCGTTCGTGATTGCCACGATCCAGATAATCGTGATCGGCACCGACAGCCAGCCAAGATTCACATACGTCATGTCCGAAAACACATTGGGATTCGACAAAAACTGAATCCGGCAGCCATAGTAGACCGCCACGCCCGCCGCCGCAATCTGGACAAACAACTTCGGCAGCGCCTTGAGCGCCATGATGTCATCCATCACGCCGAGCACCACGATCATAATTGCGCCCAGCAAAACGCCCTGCATCTGTCGGTCGATGTCCGTGAACACCAGCGTCGAGAGCAAAAACGCCAGGAAAATGGCCAGTCCTCCAAGGCGCGGAATGGGCACCTTGTGCATGCGCCGGTTGTCTTTCGGCACGTCGATCGCGCCGACCTTATAGGCCAGCGTCTTCACCAGCGGCGTCGCCAAAAACGACACCACCGCCGCCAGCCCCATGGCCAGCAGCATATAAATCACCGTTCTGGTTGTCAAACCGAAACACTCTCCTTAGCGGGCGACGAAGCCAACCTTTTTATAGACCTTGCGCAGCGTCTTCTCGGCCAAATAACTCGCCTTCTGCGCGCCCTCTTTGTAGATGCTCTCGAGATAGGCCTTGTCGCCGAGGAGCTTTTTCGCCTCTTCCTGGATCGGGCGCACCAGCTCCACCACAGCCTCGCCGACGGCAGGCTTGAAGATGCCGTAACCCTGCCCTTCAAATTCCGCCTCAGCCTCCGCAATCGTCTTGCCCGTGGCCGCGCAGTAGATGGTCAGCAGGTTCGAAATGCCCTTTTTATTGACCATATCATACTTGACCGCCGTCTCGCAGTCCGTCACCGCGCGCTTAAATTTGCGCATGATGTCCTCCGGGCGATCCATCAGGAACACACAGCCGTCCGGCTCGGACTTGGACATCTTGTTCTCCGGATTTCCCAGGCTCATAATCCGCGCGCCCATCTTCGGGATAAACGGCTCCGGCAGGGTGAACGTATCCGGGAAGCTGTTATTAAACCGCGTTGCGATGTCGCGGCAAAGCTCGACATGCTGCTTCTGGTCCTCACCGACCGGGACAAGATCCGCCTGATAGACCAGAATGTCCGCCGCCATCAACACCGGATAGGTGAAAAGCCCCGCCGTGATATTGTCGGCATGCTGCTGTGATTTCATTTTGAACTGCGTCATGCGGCTCAGCTCGCCAAACTGTGTGTAGCAGCCCAGTACCCAGGAAAGCTCCGCATGCGCCGGGACGTGCGACTGGATAAACATGATGTTCTTCTGCGGATCCAGGCCGCAGGCGATATACTGCGCCAGCTGCTCCAGGCTCCGCCGCCGCAGATCGGCAGGAACCTGCCGGACCGTAATCGCGTGCATGTCGACGATGCAGTAAATGCAGTCATACTCGTCCTGCAGCGCAACCCAGTTTTTGATCGCGCCCATATACGAGCCGAGCGTCAGATCGCCGCTTGGCTGAATGCCGGAAAAAATACGTTTTTTCGTTTCCATGGTAAATCCCTCTTATAGTAAATATAGAATATACTCTGAAGGTTGATTATATCACAGCTTTTCTCTTTGTGCAATCCTCTCTGTATTTCTTGCAAAACCGCGTCGACTATGGTATTGTTATAGCGCAGAAAACAGAAAAACCCCCGGAATCCGCTGGTTCCCAAACAGCGGATTCCGGGGGTGCCGGCCGGCAGCATGCCGCGCGGCAGATAGAGGATACATAAGCGCGAGGATTGCACCGCCGCCGTTCCCATCTCGGCGGGCGCAGCCTTCTGTTTTATTATATCAAATTCTTCGCCAATGTGAAATTCTCTTTTCTGTGCAAATCCATATGAAATCTAGCATACCGGATTTCACCGTTTTTCGCGCCGGATGGCGCAGGAAGAAGGCCATTTATGCAGACAAGTCCACGTTCTGCCCCAAGGATTCATGTTTCCGGCATGGACGCCCGGGCCGCTGCGCTGGCGAAAGAATATCACTGCGGATATGAGATTACCGCCTTCAGCTACGCCCCAAATCTTGAGCGGGAGGACGTCTTTTCCGCCGTCGCCGCGTCGCTGGAGGGACTGGACGGGCTCTGGCTGCATGCGCCGTTTGCCGAGCTCATCCCCTGCGCCATCGACCCGAATGTCCGCGCCAACGCGCTCTTTCGTTTCCGCCAGACCCTCTCCGCCGCGCAGCGCCTCGGCGTACATCAAATCGTCGTCCACGGCGGCTTCATCCCCTATGTCTACTATCCCGAGTGGTATGTGGAGCAGTCTATCGCCTTCTGGCAGGAGCTTTTGTCCGACGCGCCGGACGATCTGCTCCTCGCGGTGGAAAATGTGATGGAGCCCGGGCCGCAGACCCTGGTCGAGATTGCAAAAGGCGTCGCAGACGCGCGCCTCGGCCTCTGCCTCGACGTCGGCCACGCCAATACCGTCGTCAGCAAAACCGCCCCGCAGGACTGGCTTGTTCCCATGCTCCCCTGGCTCCGCCATGTTCACCTGCACAGCAGCCATGGCAGCCTGGACGAGCACCTGCCCTTCCCGGAAGGCACGCTCGACGCCCCCGCCATCCTCTCCTTCCTCACGCAGCACCCGGAGATCAGCGTCACCCTTGAAAATCAAAACGCCCTGCCCGCCCTGCGCGCGCTCCGCGCCCGCGGCTGGGTATAAGCATAGAAAGGCATATCATGACAAAGCAGGAATTTCTCACATTTTTATCCGCCATCCGTCCGGCCGACACCGCCGCGATGCACGAAGCCGAGCTCCGTCAGGCCCGTCTTGCCAAGCCGCCGCACAGTCTCGGCCGGCTGGAGGATCTCTCCGTCCGCCTCGCCGGCGTCTACGGCACACCGCGGCCCCGCATCGGACGCAGCGGCGTGCTCGTCTTCGCAGCCGACAACGGCGTTGTCGCCGAGGGCGTCAGCTGCACGCCGCAGTCCGTCACACGCTCGCAGGCCATCAATATGACGCGGCACCAAACGGGCATGTCCACGCTCGCGCAGTATTTCGGCGACGAGGTTCTCGTCACCGACGTCGGAATTTCAACCGACACACATTGCCCCGCCGTGCGCAACCGAAAAATCCGGTACGGGACGGATGATCTCGCCATCCACCCCGCCATGTTGAGAAGCGAAGCGCTGCAGGCCATTTCGGTTGGCATCGAGACCGTGCGCGAGGCCAAAGCCGCCGGTCTCACCGCCGTCGGCATCGGCGAGATGGGCATTGGCAATACAACAACCTCCGCCGCAGTCCTCTGCGCGCTCACCGGTGCGGACGTCGCGGACGTGACCGGCCGCGGCGGCGGCCTGACCGACGGGGGCTACCGCAAAAAGCTCACCGTCATCACGCAGGCCCTCGCGCTGCACCACCCCGACGCAAGCGACCCCATCGACGTGCTCTCCAAGGTCGGCGGACTGGATCTTGCCGCCATGACCGGCGCCTTCCTCGCCTGCGCCGAGCAGCGCATCCCCGCCGTGGTCGACGGCTTTATCTCCATCGTCGCGGCCTTGTGCGCCGTGCGGCTCTGCCCCACCGCGCGCGATTTTCTCTTCCTCTCGCACGCCTCCTACGAGATCGGCTATCAGCTTGCCGCGCAGGAGCTCGCCCTGGAGCCCTGCCTGCTGCTGAACATGCGCCTCGGTGAGGGCAGCGGCTGTCCGCTGATGTTCCAGATCCTGCGCGCTGCCTGTGCAGTGCTCTGCGATATGGCCACGTTTGAAGAGGCCGCAATCTGTGACGATTATCTGGACGAAATCCGAAAAACGGACGCATTTACGGTAACCAAATCATGACCTATCTTCTCATCGGCGGCAGCAAAAGCGGTAAGAGCCACCTCGCACAGGAGCTCTGCCGCTCCCTCGGCACCCCGCGCATCTACTGGGCAACGATGGAGCCCACGGACGAAGAAGACCGCGTCCGCATTCAAAATCACCTGCGCGACCGCGACGGCTGGGGCTTTGAAACGCTGGAGTGCGCGCGCAATCTGCCCGCTGCGTTCGGCCGCCTTCCACCCCGGGCTGCCGTCCTCTTCGACAGCGCAACAGCGCTGCTTGCCAACGAAATGTTCCGCCCGGACGGGACGCTCGATCCCCACGCCGGCGCACGGAGCGCGGACGAGCTTCTCTCCCTCGCCGCGCATTGCCGCCACCTCGTCTGCGTCTGCGACGATCTCTGGCGCGATGGCGCGCACTACGACCCCTGGACGGAGGAATACCGCCGCCAGCTCGCCGGAATCTGCCGGACGCTCGCCGCAAACTTCGACGCCGTAGCTGAGGTCATCTGCGGCATCCCAAAATTCTACAAAGCACCCACAGCCTCCCGCTTGTAGCGGAGGCGGTCCGTCAACGGCTGGCTGCGGGAATCCCGCCCACCGCGAAAGGCTGCTCTTCCGGAGCGCTCTCGCCGTGTCGGCACACCTGCCTTCCAAGCTTTCAAAGCCTCCTGCGCTGCATTTCCCGACTCTCCCACAGAAAGGATTTCCCATGAAAAACTGGTTTTACGCATTTTTTATGGCCTGGGGCATGTTTCTCTCTCTCCCCTGCCCGTTTCCGCGCTGGCGGGAGGAATCCCGCGGGCGGATGCTGGTCTGCCTGCCGCTGATTGGGCTCCTGGAGGGCGGACTCTGGACGCTTCTGGTCTGGCTGCTGACGCTTTTGCGCCTGCCCGAAGCCCTGTCCGCGCTGCTTCTCGCCGCGTTTCCGTGGCTTGTGACGGGTTTTCTGCATCTGGACGGCTTTATGGACGTCTGCGATGCCGTGCTCTCCCGGCGCGATCTTGCAGTGCGGCAAAAAATTCTGAAAGACTCCCACTGCGGGGCCTTCGCCGTAATCTGCATGGTGCTGCTGGCGCTTGTGCAGTGGAGCGTCTGGCAGAGCGTCCCCCTTGCCGGGCTGCCGCTCCTTCCGCTCGCGCTGCTCCCCTGCGCGGTGCGCGCCTGCGCAGCCCTCGCCGTGTCGCATCTGCGCCCCATGCAGACCAGCCAATACTCCGGCCGCCCCGCCATGCCCGCCGGGCATACCGCCGCGCTTGTGCTGATGCTCTCGGCGGCCTGCGTTCTGCCGGTTGTATTCGGCGGACTGGCCGGCCTTGCGCCTCTGGCTGGCGCGGCATGCTACTGCCTCGCCGTCCGCTTTGCCTTCCGCCAGCTGGAGGGCATGTCCGGCGACATCTCCGGCTTCGCCCTCACGCTGGGTGAGCTGGCCGGAACTCTATTTTTATGTTTGACGAGGTATTACTTATGCACTTAATCCTGGGCGGCGCCTATCAGGGGAAGCTCAGCTGGGCTGTAGAGACCTACCACCTCCCGCAGGAGTCCCTCTGCGATCTTTCTGCCGGCTTTGTCCCCGGAAAGCGCTGTTATTATCATCTGGAAGCCTTCACCCGCGCAAGCGCCGCGCCAGTTTCGCCGGAGCTTTTTCCGGAAGACGCCATTATCATCTCGCGGGAGATCGGCTCCGGCATCGTCCCAATGGACGCCGGTGAGCGTGCCTGGCGCGAGCGTCATGGCGCACTCTTGCAGAAGCTCGCCCGCAGCTCTCGCCAGGTCACCCGCATCTTCTGCTCCCTCCCCCAACCGCTCAAACCCTGAAAGAAGGTATCTCACATGCAGCTTACTCTGATCCGCCACGGCCAAACGGAGGGCAATCTCCGTAATCTCTACTACGGCAGCACCGACCTGCCCCTCACCAAAACCGGTGCCGACGCGCTGCGCAGCGATCCGCCCGCCGCACCGCAGGCGCTGCATTATTATACCAGCGGCATGCGGCGTACCGAGCAGACATTTGCCATCCTGTTTGGTGCGCAGCCCCATGAAATCCTGCCCGGCCTGCGCGAAATTGACTTCGGCCATTTTGAGATGCGCAGCTATGCGGATCTGAAGGAAGATCCGGAATTTCAAGCCTGGTGTGAAAAGGGCAGCGAAGATGCAGTATGCCCCGGCGGTGAGAGCGGCAATCTTGCGACAAGCCGCGCCGAAGCCGCCCTTGCTCCCATTCTCGCGCACGGCGCAGATAGTCTCTGCGTGATCCACGGCGGGATCATCTGCGGCCTGCTCGCGCGTTGGTTCGGCGGGACACGCTTTGACTATCCCTGCCCGCCGGGCCATGGCTATATCATCCAGTTTGACGGCTCCCGGCCCATCCAATACGAAAAAATCTGACCGGTGCGCCAAGCACACCGGCCTCCCAAACCTCAAACACGCAAAAGAATCCCGCAGGGCCCTCCTGCGGGATTCTTTTGCTGGGCGATCATACCATTGGGATCGTGCGCGGCGGCTTTTACGCTGCGCGGCATTTTGGGAACCCTGCATCCGCAGGGAAACGCCGCGCGTATCCGGGCCAGGGAATGGGGCGGAACTGCCGGGCACTGCAAAAGGCGCCTGCCTTATTTTTCGACAACCTCCAGCAGTTCCATGGGACAGGCCTTCGCGCAGATGCCGCAGGCAATGCACTTGGAGGCAAATTCGCTTGTCTCTGCCTTGACCATCAGGCCGAAGGGACAGGCCTCGACACACTTGCCGCAGCCGCTGCAGAGCTTTTTGTTGACGGTGTAGACGCCCTTCGCATTCTGCGTGATGGCGCCGTTGGGACATGCTTCTGCGCATTTGCCGCACTGAACGCAGAGCATCGGCTTGGCAGTCCCTTTGCGGTCGACGATCTGAAGGCAGGCCTTGGCGGGATCAAATTCTTTGTAGAAGGCATTGGAACAGGCACGGACGCACTCCAGACAGGCCATGCACTGGACGCCCTTTTTCGCGGTGAGTTTTTTCATGGGAACGGCTCCTTTTCTCATTTTGTGTTTAATCATTATACTCGTCTTTTTGACAAGAATCAATATTTTTATAGCGATTTTTCGTTTTCTCGCGAATAGCTTTGCAAAAACGCGGCAAACTAGAGGACACAGCGGAATTTTGAAATCAGGAGGAAACCGATTTATGAAACGACTCTTTGCTTGTCTTTTGGCAGCCGGGATGCTGGCCGGGGTCTTCGCGGGCTGCAGCGCAACGGGGCGCGTTGATCCCTACGGGATGTACGGCAACGTATCGACCACGCGGGACGGACGTGTAAACGGCACGAACGACAGTTTTCACGGCATGAACGGCCAAACCCACAGCGGAACAAACGGCCGGACGGGCGGCGTTGAGAGCAGCCAGACGCAGCGCGGCACAAATGACCGCCCCCACAGCAGGACAGCCGCTCCCTCCGGCAGCGGCACAGATGGGCAGATCTACAACGGCACCAACACGCAGCCGTACAATGGGACCACCGGCCGTACCGGCACAGGCAGCTCTACTGCACCCCAGCGCGGCACCGGCATGGCCGGCGGCCGGTAAAATAGCTGCCCATCCGCCAAATGTCGGATGGGCGTCTCTCCTGTCCTGCCATAACAGATGCGGAAGCCCCCTCTCGATCGAGGGGGCTTTCCGCAGCGTTGCGCGTTTAAGGCAGGGCTGGGACTTCAATCGAACGTTCCAGAATCGCATTTCCCTGTTCGGTAAAGCCGAAGTAGCGGAAAAAGCCGCGGGCAGGATGTTCCGGTGAAAGCTGCACGATCAGGCGCTTTGCGCCCTTGGCGCGCAGATGACAGACCGCACAGCCGATGAGCTGTTCCCCGAGGCGGTGCCCCCGGTAGGCCTCCTCCAGGGCCAGATCCGTGATCTCACCGGTGTCCAGCGTGCAAAGCCGCGTAGATACCCGTCCGACAACGGTATCGTGCAGGAGGGCTTCAAAGCAGCCCGGCGCCGTCTCGCGATACCACATATTAAAATCACGGCGATCTCCACCCTCGCGCCACCATTTCTGCCGCTCAAATGTCGAAATCTCCGGCGTCAGGTGTGATGCGTCGTTCAAGAAATCAATCTGAAACGCGCCGTCTTCATACTGCAGGCAGGAAACAGCGGTATTGTCGCAATAAGGGGCCTTGCCGTCGGGAAGCAGCCGCTGCTGGAAGGCCCGGAGGACCGAGCCGTGCGCAAAAACGGCAACCGTCTTGCCCGCGTTGGCGCATGCAATGTCCCGCAGCGCCGCTTCAAAGCGGGATGTAAACTCCGGCCAGCACTCGCCGCCTTCCACCTGCCAATGCTCCGTATCGTGATTGAACTGCCAGAGCCGCTCCGGCTCAAAGCGCTCGAGATAGCCAAACGGAAGATTCTCCCAGCGTCCAAAGCCCACTTCGCGCAGCCGTCGATCGGTTTGCAGCGGAAGCTTTTTCGGAAGATAGACCGCGCCTGCGGTTTTGCAGGTGCGATAGCGGTCGCTGGCGTAGCAGGCGTCGATGGGGATCTCCGCAAAGCGGCGGCCAAGCGCCTCGATCTGAAGCAGACCGTTCGGCGTGATGAGCGAATTATACCAGCCGTCGATGCGGCGATAGGCGTTGCCTTCGGCCTCGGCGTGGCGAACAAGATAAAGCGTGGTCATAGAAGCTCCTTACAACACTGTGATATAACCCAAGATCTGCTCACGCATCTTCAGCGCGGCCTCGCGGGCGCACGACTGATAGTCGCCCTCGTCCTGCCGCTGCCAGGCATAGAGGACACTGCGCCCCGCCATCACGGCCGCGCCGTGGCCAAGCTTGTCAAAGGCATACTGCGCATCCTTTGCGCTGCCGCCCTGCGTGCCATAGCCGGGAACGAGGAAGAACAGACGGTCATATTTTTCCCGCAACGTGCGCAGCACCGTGGGGTTTGTCGCCGCGGCGGCAATGCCGATCTCGGAATAGCCGTTTTTGCCGAAGCGGTCGCCGCTCCAGCGCATGGCAAGATCCGCCATAACCTGATAGACCACACGGTCGCCGGAGAGCAGATCCTGCACCTCGCGGGCGGATTTATTCGAACTGCGGGCAATGATAAAGACGTTTTTTCCGTCCTTGCAGTATTCGGTAAAGGGCTTGACCGAGTCGCTGCCAAGATAGCCGGACATCAGCACGCCGTCACAGGCATAGGGCGTAAACGACGCCTCGCCAACCTGAATGCTGCCGAAGCAGGCGCGGGCCATCGCCTCGGCATTGAGTGCCACGTCGGCGCGCATAAGATCAAGCAGCACATAATACCCCAGCGCCCGCGCGCGCGCAAGCACATCCTCCATCGCGGCGACCCCATCCGAGCCAAGCGCGGCAAACGCGCCGCTCACAATGCTCACTGCCGGAACAATGTCTTTCAGCGCATCCAGAATACCGAACGAAAACTGCCGATAACTCTCGGCTGCGGCGCGGAGCGTGTCGCCATACTGCGCGCGGGCGGCGTCTTTCAGTGCGCCGGGGAGCTCCAGAATGGATGGGGCGATACAGATCATGCTGGGATTTTTGGTTTTCCGAATCTTTGCCTGCAATACATCGATCGACATAGCACTTCCCCCTTTGTATTTTTATCAGTATAGCATATTCCGGCAAAAAAGAACAGAAAAATCTGGCGTGGTTAGTCCCCGCCCGCCGTGGAACACTAAAGAGGAAAGGAGATGAGCAGAATGCAGGTGAAAAGTTTTCTTCTGACCATGTCGGCAGGCATCGCCGTCGGCGCGCTGGGCGCGATGATGCTGCCGAAAAACAGCGAGGCCTATCAGTTTACAAACGACGCGGCCAACACCATCAAACAGGAAGCGGAAAAGGCCATCCAGTCCATGTCCAACTGAGTAAAAAAAGATAAAATAATGCTTGCTTTCTCTGCCGGCGTGTGCTATTATACTAGGGCGTTAAGGAAACGCGCTATGCGCCGGTAGCTCAGTTGGATAGAGTGACTGGCTACGAACCAGTAGGTCGGGGGTTCGAGTCCCTTCCGGCGTACCAGAAAAGCAGTTGATTTCATTACGAAGCCAACTGCTTTTCTTATTTTTTGCGCACAAATCCCCTGCCCGGTTTTCGTTTTACCGCACAGCCATATCAAAATTATATTGCGGACCGAAAACAGTCTGCTTTTTTCATGCCTTTTTTCAGCTTCAATTCGTTGTACCATGCCCGGTATTCCCGAAGGAGCTGCAAAGTCTCGGGTGGAAGATGAATGTACGCAGCGTCCTCCGTTTTCGTCGTGCTCTCATAGATCCCGAGCTTTGGCAGATAGAGCAGCGCGAAACCATCTCTCGGGTCCATGCGGACGAACGCCGTGCAGAATCTCAGAAGCAGCGCAGCGAATCCTACCGGGCCGTGCTGACGGAGATCGAGCAGATCCGAGCAGACCGCGCCGCCGCAGTGGATACCTGGAACGCGATGGATGGAGAAAAGCTTCATGCGGACGCGGAGATCCTGAAGCTGGACATTCCGATGAATCAGGCACAGTTCCAGCAGCTCTGTGAGAAACACAAGGACAATTCTCTGATGCTGTCGCTGCTCTGCCAGTACGCAGACCGACCGCTGACGCGAACGCCAGAAAACGCGACTTTGACGGCTATACCGTGCGTGCAGCTGGCGTTTGCCGGGAGCCGAACTCCATTGCAGCAGCGATGTTCCTTGAAAACTCCGGCGTTCCCGCCTCTTGCAGCTATGAATATTCAGTTCAGGTGACGCGATGGCTCCGGGACTCACAGATTATCAGGAAAAGCGGATCATTGCTTCGTATGTGGAAACGGGGACCTACCGCGCCGCCGCGCGGGCGTGTCAGGTTTCCGTCAATACGGTCAGAAAGCTCGTCCAAGCTGATACGGAAATGCTGAAAAAGGCGGAACAGACTTGCCGCCGTGCAGCGTGGGCCGTAACGATAGATTCGTGTATTTTGGTCTGTCACACCGCCTATCCACATGGAGATGCGCACGAAACGCGCGCCTTTTTCACACTGTAAAAAGCCGCTCCACAACATGTTTGTGGAGCGGCTCAGCGTGTCGAAAAAGTCTTTTTGCCCCGCTGCCGTCCAGGTTTTTGAACTTTTTAAAGTTCAAAAACCTGCTTGATTGAACGCGAAGGGG
>USLX01000025.1 GCA_900555665.1 uncultured Eubacteriales bacterium
GCTCGAACTGCTCACGGGAATCCTTGTACTTGTGAACAGCGCGAAGGATGGTGACAACTTCTTTCTTCGTGGGCAGGGGGATGGGGCCGGAGACGGCAGCGCCGTTGCGCTTGGCGGTCTCGACAATCTTCTCTGCACTCGTGTCGATGAGCTGATGATCATACGCCTTCAGACGAATTCTGATCATTTCCTGGTTTGCCATGTGTGTTTCCTCCTTGATAACGTATCCAGTAGTGTTTGATGCCCTGGGTACGGTCGAAGATCTTGTATACGCTAAGCCGTGCGTATCACTCCGCACCATGAAAAAGGGCCGACGTTGTCGGCCCGTTCACTGCGGCGATATACGCCGTATCGTGATCCTCAGCCGCCCGATGACCGGACATACTCCGCAGAAGTTACCGTCTTGCGACGCAATCTCCTGCATCATCGCATTGACACGCACGGTCGCGTTGTTTCCGCTCCCTTCGCGCGCCTTTATATAATACAATACCCGCTTCTCTCTGTCAAGTACATTTTCAAACTTTTTTGGGCAATTCGCGCAAAAAATCCCGTAAAATTTCGTCACTCTGCAAAATCTGCCATCCCCCCTCGTGCTCCGCTGCGGCGCCGCGTGCCGAATCGTCCTTCCGCCCGCCGCCCGTCCGAACTTCGCACAGTAAAAAGCCCTCTCATCCGCGGTAAATTGCTTCCTTTCCATGAGAAACCGTCTCCCAAAGCAGCAAACACAGCCGCCAGTCGCCCTATGCAGTCTCAGCCCCGGTGCTGCACACTCCATCCTTCCGCAAAAGATTCCGCCGGGCGCGCTGCGCCCGGCGGTCTTTTTGCATTTTGTTCAGCTCAGATAGGCCTTGATCACAGCTTCGGAGTGCAGCAGATTGTCCGCCGTGTCCTCCAGGACGATCCGGCCAGACTCAATGACATAGCCGCGGTCCGAGAACTTCAGTGCCATTCGCGCGTTCTGTTCGACCAGCACAATCGTGACGCCCATGCTTCGGATCCGGTCAAAGAGGTGGAAGATGTCGCTGATGATCAGCGGTGCGAGGCCGAGGCTTGGCTCATCGAGCATCAAAATCTTGGGCTTTGCCATCAGTGCCCGTCCGACCGCAAGCATTTGCTGCTCCCCGCCCGAGAGCGTGCCGCCCGTCTGATTGATGCGTTCCTCCAGCTTCGGAAACAGCTGAAAAACATTTTTCATCTCTTCCTCATTCTGCTCATGCGTGTTAAAGTAACCGCCCATAAGCAGATTGTCGCGCACCGTAAACGTCGGGAAGATCTGCCGGCCCTCCGGCGCCAGAATCAATCCCTTCTTCACGATCTCGCGCGTGCCGAGGCGCGTGATATCCGTTCCGTCCATCCTGACCGTGCCGCCAGCCTTGGGAACCAGATTCATGATGGCGTTCATCGTGCTGGATTTTCCCGCGCCGTTCGCGCCGATTAGCGTGATAATCTCGCCCCGCTCCACATGCAGCGAAATCCCGCGCAGCGCCTGGATGCCGCCGTAGCGAACCTCCAGATTTTCAACCGATAAAAACGCGCTCACTCAATCCTCCTCCTTTCCAAGGTACGCCTCGATCACGTCCTCGTTTTTCTGGATCTCCTCCGGCGTCCCGGACGCAATCAGCTCTCCATGATTGAGCACATAGATTCTGTCGCACACATTCATCACGAACTTCATGTCGTGCTCAATGAGGATGATGGTATACCCCATCTCCCGCAGCCGCTGCACCGTGCTCAAAAGCTCGCCGGTCTCCTGCTCGTTCATGCCGGCCGCCGGCTCGTCGAGCAGCAGGATGTTTGGGTCAGTCGCCATCGCACGTGCGATCTCCAGCCGCCGCTGCTCGCCATAGGGCAGGCTCTTTGGGGCCTCATATTTTTTGTCTGCCAGCCCCATGATCCCCAGCAGCTCTTCCGCACGCTTCTCCTGGGCCTTGCGTTCTTCTGTTTTCTTTTTCGTGTTCAGGATGTCGTCAAACAATCCCGCCTTTGCCCGGCAGCACATGCCCATCTGCACGTTCTCCAGCACCGTCATCTTTCCAAACAGCCGAATATTCTGGAACGTCCGTGCAAAGCCCAGCCGCGTGATCTGGTGTGGCTTGAGACCGTTGATCTTCTCTCCGTTGAGGTAAACAGCGCCCTCGCTTGCCTTGTAGACGCCGGTGATTACATTAAATAATGTTGTCTTCCCCGCGCCGTTCGGCCCAATTACGCCGACGATCTCGCCGAGATTGACCTCCATGCTGACGTGGTTCAGCGCTGTGAGCCCGCCGAATCTCTGCGTCAGGTTTTCTACTACCATGTTTCCACTCATACGCGCGAGCCCCCCTTTCCGGCCGCCTCACGCCGCTCTGTCTCCACGCGGCGGATCAGCCCCAGATTCAGGTTGCCAAGCAGCCCGTCGGGTTTCAGGATCATCATAATCACCATCAGCGCGCCGTAAATCAGCATTCTGTACTGCAGAAGATCGCGCAGCAGCTCCGGCAGCAGCGTCAGCGCAATCGCACCAAGGAACGTGCCCGGCAAACTGCCCAGGCCACCGAAAATGATCATCACAACCAGCTCCTGCGAAGCCGCCGTGGTAAAGATCGTGGGATGGATAAACGTTACATACTGCGCATAAAACGCGCCGGCAAAGCCCGCGATCATCGCGGAGATGACGAAATTGCGCCGCTTGATGCTCACAATGTTGATGCCCATGGTTTCCGCCGCATCCTCATCGTCGCGGATCGCCTTGATCGACAGTCCGAAGCTGGAATCGATCAGGTTTTTCACGATCACCGTCACGATCACCACCATCACGAGCGCCATCAGATACATCGCCCGTGGGCTGCGCAGCGTCTGGCCGAAGATGGTGACCGGAGGGATGTTCATAATGCCGAGCGGGCCGCCCGTCAGGCTTGTCCAGTTCAGCTCCACCAGCCGCACAATCTCGCAGAAGCCCATCGTGACAATCGTCAGATAATAGCCCTTCAGCTTCAAAGAAGGCAGCGCCACCAGATATCCGAACAGCCCCGAGATCACCGTCGCAGCCAGCATCGCCGGAATGGTGGAAAAGCCGAGCTTCATAATGAGCAGCGTCCCGGCATACGCGGCGATGCCCCAGAAGGCCGCCTGGCCAAACGACATCTGCCCCATATAGCCCGTCACCAGGTTCAGCCCCAGTGTGAGGATGATATTCACAAGACAGAGCGTTCCAATCCGCAGCACATAGCGGTTCGTCGTCAAAAACGGTACCGCCGCCGTCACAACCAGCAGCGCCACAATGATCATCCCACTGTGCATCGCCGTAAAGCGCAGGAAGGATTCCCAACCGCGCCGCAGTGGATTCTTTTTCCGCATCTTCCTGCCCTCCTTACATTTTGTCGACGACGTTTTTGCCAAAGATCCCGCTGGGCTTGACCAGCAGCACCACGATCAAAATTGCAAATGCAATCGCGTCGCGATAGCCGGAGGCGATATAGCTTGCGCCGATGGCCTCCGCCAGACCCACAATCAAGCCGCCCACCATCGCACCGGGCAGCGAACCGACGCCGCCAAGCACCGCCGCTGCGAACGTCTTCATACCCACGGTAAAGCTCATTGTCGTGTCAATATTCTGATAGTACGAGCCAACCAGCGCGCCAGCCACACAGGCCAGCATGGCCTGCACCACGAACGTGCCCGCAATGACCATCTTGACGTTGATGCCCATCAGCTTGGCACACTCCGTATTCTGCGAAACTGCCAGCATTGACTTGCCGACCTTTGTCTTGTACACCACCAGTGACAGCGCCAGCATCAACAGCGCACAGATGGCAAAAATAATGATCTGTGTATAGCTGATAACGGCATTGCCAATGCTGATCTTTCCGAAATTCAAAAAGTTTGGGAACGATTTTGTGTCCGTGCCAACCCAGATCTGGATGGCGTTTTCAATGAACGTGCCAATGCCGAGCGTTGCGATCAGGCCGGACATCTTCGGGGCGTTTCTTGCGCGCAGCGGCCGCAGCCCGATGAAATCCACCAGCCAACCGACCACACCCGCCAAAATCATGCAAAGCGGCATCGCCAGCGCCAGCGGCGCCGTGGCCAGCGAAAGCATGATATACATCATATAAGCCCCCAGCATATATACCGCGCCGTTTGCGAAGTTGATCAGCCGCAGCACGCCGAATACCAGGGAATAGCCGATGGCCACCAGGGAATACACGCAGCCGATCGTCAATCCATTTACAATTTGTTGCAATAACACGAGGCAATTTCTCCTTCCGTATAGGCCCCCTCTATTCCGAGCCTCCGGCGCCGTCCGGGGCCTTTGCCGTGCTCCCGCGCACGATCAGCGTCCCGTGTACCCACAGCGTCTCCGTCGCATCCTCCGGGTGCTCCATCATGGACAGCAGCTGCACCACAGCCTTTCTGCCGATCTGCGTATAAGGAATGTGGACCGTTGTGAGCGGCGGCGTCATCATGGACGTAAAGGCGATCCCGCCAATCCCCACGACTGACACATCCTCCGGCACACGCAGCCCGAACTCCTGAAATACCTTCACCGCCGCAATGGCGATACAGTCGTTGTCCGCGACAAAGGCCGTCGGAAAATCTTCATCCTTCCCCCGCTGGCTCATCCAGAGCTGCAGCGTAAACACGGATCCGGTCATCGTCGGAGAAACCATCACGGGCTGGCGCCCCTCAAGATGCAGCAGCCGCAGCGCATCGCTGTAGCCCTGGCTGCGCTCGGCAAAATTCGCCGCCGGCACGTTGCTTTTCAGATAACCGATCTTCCGGTGTCCCAGCTCATAGAGGTGCTTCACCGCATCATAGGTCGCCATCTTGTTGCAAACCGTCACCGCCGAAACCGATTGCAGCAGCATTGAATTGTCTACCACCACAAACGGCAGCCCTGTCTGCCGAACCTTCTCCACGACCTGATCGTCGATCTCCACGCCAAGCAGAATGATTCCGTTGACGCTTCCGCTCCGGATCGCGGCAAGCACGCCGTCCAGATTCTGCGCATTGACGCTGTGCATC
The DNA here is from genome assembly GCA_900555665.1 of uncultured Eubacteriales bacterium. Taxonomy (GTDB): domain Bacteria; phylum Bacillota; class Clostridia; order Oscillospirales; family Oscillospiraceae; genus CAG-170. The sequence continues at coordinate 5,005 of USLX01000025.1, forward strand.
ATGAGCGCAATATTGTGCTCCCCGCAGTAGGCCGAAACGCCGTCGAGCAGGCAGGACGAGCCCTCCTGATTTACCTCAACAACCAGTCCGCTGTCGATGTAGCGCAGATAGCAGATCTGCGTCTGAACCGGCGTCTCCGCCGGGCGGCGGCTGACATAGTTGTTGTCCCGCATCAGCTTCCAGATGCGTTCGCGCGTCTCATTCGAGACGCCCTTCTTGTCGTTGAGCACCAAAGAGACCGTCGCCGTTGACACGTCCGCCAGTTTTGCGATCTCCCGTACCGTCACGCTTTTTTTCTGTGCCATGATGTCCTTTCCATTGTCGCTGACAATTCAATTCCGTTTTCCGCAGGCCGGTTTTAGCGCGGCCGCGCGCGGCGGCCGCATGGATGTTTGATATCCATTATATTCCTCTTTCAGCCTGTTTTCAATGAAATATGCGAGAAGATCGCGAATTTGTCAGCAAAGTGTCTCCAAAATCGCCTGAGACAGCATCTCAATCTGGAAACACATCGTCACCGCGCCGGGATCCAGATGTCCCACGCCCTTGTTTGCCTGATAGCAGGCCCGTCCACGGACGGCGGGCATCTGGCGTGTGCTCTCCGCGCCGTCCCGCGCGCCCTGCGCGAGCGCCTCGAGCAGGGCCTTGTCCGAAAGGCCCGCTTCCAGGCCCTTTTCATAGGCCTGCGTCGCGCCGTAGAGCGTGTCGATCATCGTCTTCTGCCCGGGCTCAGAGTTGCCACGTTTCATCATCGCCTGCATCATCGCCTCCAGCAGTTTGCCAAGATTCTCGCGCGTCACTGCCGTCTCCTCCTTACACGCCCGGCCCATGGCCAGATACGCGCTCCCATAGAGAATACCGGAAGATCCGCCAACCACGCTCATCAGCGTCATGCCGATCTTCTTAAAAAGCTCCGCCAGCGGCAGCGCCTCCAGCTCTCCGGCAATCGCCACCAGCGCCTCAAAGCCCATATTCAGGTTGATCCAGTGGTCGCCGTCGCCGGTGGCCGCGTCCAAATCGGTGATATAGGTCTTCTCCGCTGCGATTTTCTCCGCGGTTCTTTTGATGTATTCCACATAACCTGCAGGGCCGATCGAAAATGCCATTCCGTCCTCCTTATACCTTCAGCGCCGTCGTGTCGCAGTGCGCATCGAGCAGCTGCTTGAGCTCATCGTCCAGCTCGAGCAGTGTAAACGAGCAGCCAGCCATCTCCAGCGACGTCATATAGTTGCCCACAAACGTGCGGTAAACACGGATCTCCTTTTCCTCAAGCAGCTGCTGCAGTTCGTTGTTCATAATATAGAGCTCCATCAGCGGCGTTCCGCCCAGCCCGTTGACCATCACGGCCACTTCCTTGCCCGTGTAGTCATAGTCGGCATTGATGTGTGTAAAGAGCTCCGCGGCAATCTCCTGCGCGCTCTTCATCGGCTCGCGGGACACGCCGGGCTCGCCATGGATGCCCATGCCGATCTCGATCTCCTCCTCGCCGAGCGCAAAGCCGACCTTGCCCGCGCCGGGCAGCGTGCAGGACGTGAGTGCCATGCCCATCGTGCGCAGCCCCGCGATGGCCTTTTCCGCCACGCGCTTCACCTCCGCGAGCGGATAACCGGCCTCAGCCGCCGCGCCCGCGATTTTATGGACAAATACAGTGCCGGCAATGCCGCGCCGTCCGCTGGAATAGGTGCTGTTCGGCACGGCAACGTCATCGCGCACGACCACGCGGTCGACCTCGATCCCCTCGTCCTCCGCCAGTTCCATCGCCATTTCAAAGTTCATGATGTCGCCGGAGTAGTTTTTAATGATCAGCAGCACGCCCTGTCCATGGTCGGCCTGACGGATACCGCAGATAATCCGGTCGGGGCTCGGCGAGGCAAAGACGTTGCCCGCAACCGCTGCATCCAGCATGCCTGCCCCTACATAACCCGCATGAGCCGGCTCATGCCCGCTCCCGCCACCCGATACGAGCCCGACCTTTTTCAGCTCCGTGTCGCGCTTGCGGGCAATGACTTCCTCGCGCGGAAAATATTCCAGTTTCGGATTGGACATCGAGAGCCCCTGCAGCATCTCCGAAACAACGTCCTCCGGCCGGTTGATGAGCTTTTTCATAGAAAATCCCCCGTTTTTGTATGATTCAGAATGCAGTATCCGGAAACGGCGCCGGAAACCAGCGCCGTTTCCGGATCAGCTTGTTACAGACCTTTCTCCGAGCTTAAAGCAGCGTATACCGGCCGCAGTTCGCGTAGCGCTTATAGATCCGCTCCACGTTGCGGTGCATGACGTTCTCCGCGCTCTGCATGGCAAAGTCATACTGCACATAGCCCGCGTCAACGAGATCCTGCAGCACCTTGGTGAACACGCGGCGGAAATTCAGTGCGCCAAACCAGAGATTTTCCGGAATCAAGCCGCCGTCGGTCGCAAAGAGCACCTTGTTCAGCGGCGCCATCTCCAGCATGTTGCGCAGCTTCTCCTCACCGCCGATCGAAGCAAACGGGAACACGGCGGAGATGTCGGCGTAGACATTCGGATAGTGGTTCGTCATCATACCGAGCTCCTCGCAGTAGGGATAGCCGCCGTGGATGAGGATGACGGTGGTGTCCTTGCAGCGCGGGTCGTTGAGGCAGTCGGTCAGCAGCGCCGGATTCACGCGGACAATGTGGCAATCCGGCGTGTCGCCCAGGCCGGTATGTACCTGCAGCGGAATATCCAGATCGCGGCAGATCTCGCAGGCCTTGATGAACGTGAAGTCACGGATCATCTTCTCATAGCCCCAGTTTTTGCGGTCATAGAGATAGAGATAATACCCCTTCCGGAATTCGTCTTGCGACAGCGGCCGGACGTCTGTGCCGGTATAATAAGCCACGACGGACTTCAGGCCAATCAGATTGCGCTTTTCGATCATTTCCTTCGTCTCTTTGACCAGCCGCGCCTCGAATTCGTCAAACGGCAGTTCTTCGTCCAGCAGCCGGTTCGCGATCCACTCAATGCGATCCAGACTGCCGACCTTCACATCGCCGCACAACTCATAATATTCGTCGATCTCCTCCTGCCGCAGCGCGAGCTCCGGATGATGCTTGCGGCTGATCGGGAAGCCGAAATCGCTCAAAAACGCCACAATTCCCGCATCCTCAAACAGCTTCTTGCAGTATTCCTTGCGGTTGCCTATCGCCTGTTCGTTGCGCTTTTCGATGATCTCATCGATGCTCGCATCCTGGCCCAGGCCCAAAATCCGGCGCAGTTCGTTGGCCGTTTGCTGGAAATAGAGGGTGTTGCGCATATCCTCGGGCGACACGTTCAAAAAGCCCGTGCAGAAATTGCGCTCAAAGTGTTCCGGCTCCCGTCCCTTGGGGAACGGATGGCAATGGTTGTCAATCATTGGGATTCCTGAAAGATCGATCTTCATGGTATTCCTCCTGTGTTGTCCTTCTTATGTCAGTCGATGGAGACGAACTTGCCGTCCTGAACCTCAAACCAGAACAGCTGACGCACCGGGCGACGCTGCTCGTCAAAGGTGATGGGGCCTGCGCAGCCTGGCCAATCCTTCACGTTTGCCAGCCAATCGCAGATTGCCTGATCGTCCGTTCCAACCTCACGGATCGCGCCGCAGAGGAGTGACATCGCGTCATAGGCATGCGTGACATACACGTCCATCATCGCGCCGGTCTTTTCGGTGTAGGCCTTTTCCACGGAAGCATAGGGCTCTTCGGTGTTGCCGGGCTTGAAGAAGTTGCTGATGTTCACGCCTTCCGCCGCCTCACCGGCGATGTCCAGGAATTCCTGCTTGTAGAGCATCGAGCAGCCGTAGGGCTTGAACTCGCAGTCGAGCTGACGCATCTGCGTGATGATCATGGCCGCGTCGGAGTAGCTCGGGGAGATGTAAAGTGCCTCGGCGCCAGACGACTTGATCTTGGAGAGCAGTGGGGTGAAGTCGGTGGTCTGCCCGGAGACATAGGTCTCAGCCGCCACAATCTCCACATCACCGGCCGCTGCAACAGTCTCCTGCGCGGTCTGATAGATGTTCAGGCCATAGTCATCGCTGGCGTAGATGATGGCGACCTTATGAAAGCCGTCGTCAATCATTCTCTGCGTCACAACCGTGCCTTCGTAGTTTGCCAGGCAGGACAGCCCGAAGATGTGGTCGCCAACCATGCAGAAATCCGGGTGAGATGCCTGCGGGGAGATCATCGGGATACCCGCTTCCTGAAAGACCGGAGCCGCTGCCAGCGACGGGGACGAGGCCTGCGAACCGATCACCGCGAGGATCGTCGGGTCGCTTGCAATCAGGTTGGCAACGTTCAATGCCTCTTTTGCGTCGCCCTTGTCATCATAGACCACCAGTTCGACCGGATGGCCGTTGATGCCGCCCTCGGCATTGCACTGCTCGATGTAAATCTCGCAGGCGGTCTGATAGGTGATGCCGTACTGGGCGTTGTTGCCGGTCATCGGCGCCATCAGCGCAATGCGATAGGGTTCTGCGTCGGCGGTATCCGAAGCTGCATCGTCGGACTTATCGCCGTCCGCCGCGGGCTGGGCCGCCGTGTCCGTGGAGGCCGGGGTGCCGTTTGCCGTGTCAGTTTTTGCTGTACATGCCAGAAGGCTGCACATCATCAGCAGCGCGAGAACGAGAGCGATCAGTTTTTTCATTTTGCCAACTCCTTAATCTTTTTTATTTGTACGCACAAATGCGCAAAATACCATTTGCTTAATTTCGTTTGCTTTGTTAATCTTTTGTTAAGTCAATAATAAACTCATATTTTGTGTTTGTCAACAATTATTCTTCATTTTCGTCAATTTTTTTGGTCGATATTTCTGGTTTTTGTTCAGCCTGTGCAAAGCCCCCCATTGTTCTTTTCTTTTTATGCAATTGCGCTCTGTTTTTGTTAAGTTTGTATAATTTACTTTCGACATTTCTGTTTATTTTGTCATACGCCGTTTTGCACAAGAAAAAGGCAGCGGCGCGGGACACTTTTCGTCCCCCAAGACGCCGTTGCCTTGTGTTGCAGACTCCGAAAAACAAAAGCGGCGCCAGAGAAGACCCTTCTCTGACGCCTTTGTCGGAATGCGCATAGTATAGTCGTTTGTTTGCGATTTATCAAGTGGTATTTTACTAAATAATTATTTTTTCTCCATGTGCCGCCTCTCTGTGCAAACGTGCCCCAAGCAAAATCCGGCCCTTCCAAATTGGGAGGGCCGGAGACGCAGTTTACAGCTCGGTATAGGCCTTGGCGATCTTTGACGCGGCGCGGGCGTTGTTGAACGCGAGCTGGATGTTCGTGTCCAGCGAATGGCCGCCGGTCATCTCGACGATGTGCGCCAGCAGGAACGGCGTGGTCGCCTTACCATGAATCCCCTGTTCCTTTGCCATTTCGACAGCACGGTCGATGACCTTGTTCATCTCGACGGGATCCATTGCATACTGCTCCGGAACCGGGTTGCCGACAATGGCGCCGCCCTTCAGGCCGATGTCCCACTTGGTCTTCATGATCTTGGCGACAGTCTCCTCGTCCTTGCAGTTGTAGTCCAGCTTGAAACCGGAGGTGCGGCAGTAGAACGCAGGCAGCTCGTCCGTGCGGAGGCCGAGCACCGGCACGCCCTGCGTCTCGAGGTACTCAAGCGTCAGCCCGAGGTCGAGGATGCTCTTCGCGCCCGCGCAGATGACGCAGACGGGCGTGTTCGCCAACTCCTGCAGGTCGGCAGAGATATCCATGGTCTTCTCCGCGCCGCGGTGTACGCCGCCAATGCCGCCGGTGGCGAAGAAGCGAATGCCCGCATAGGCCGCAATGATCATCGTCGTGGTCACGGTCGTCGCGCCGGGCATGCCGGTGGCGAGATAGGTTGCGAGGTCTCGGCGGCTGACCTTGCCGATGCCGTCCGCGTGGCACATCCGCTCGAGCTCTTCCTCGTTCAGGCCGACCTTCATCTTACCGTCGAGCACAGCGATCGTTGCAGGCACGCAGCCCTCATCGCGGATGATCTGCTCAACCTTGCGGCCGAAGTCGAGATTCTGCGGATACGGCATGCCGTGGCTGAGAATGGTGGATTCCAGCGCGACAACGGGTTTGCCCTCGGCCAGTGCGGCCTGAATTTCGGGCGTAACGGACAGATATTTCTCAAGATTCATCACGATATTCCTCCAATATAGTATGAATGAGCGATGGACTCATCGCGGGATTGATGGTGTCCTTGTGTGAAATGGCCGCGATCCCGGCGGCCAGCGCCCAGTCCAAAATCTCCTCGGGCGTCATCCCGCACATCGTGGCATAGAGCATCGCGCCGGTGAAGGCGTCGCCCGCCCCCGAGGCGTTGACCATGTGCGTCACAGGCCGCAGCTTCCGCCGCAGCGCGCGTCCCGCCGCATCCATATAGAAGCAGCCCTCCGCGCCGAGGCTCACAAACACGCGCTGCACGCCTTTTTTCAGCAGTGCCTCGCAGGCCCCTTCCAGCTGCGCGTCCGTTTCCACCGGCCGCCCGGCCAAAATCTCCAGCTCCAGCCGGTTGGGCTTGAGCGTATGGATCCTGCCCAGATACGGAATCAGGGTCCGCGCATAGGCCGTCGAAACCGGGTCGACGCAGACAATCTGCCCCGGGCGGCAGTACGAGAGCACCCGCTCAAACCGCTCTGGCTGCATGCAGGGGTCGGTGGTGACGACGGCAGCGTTCGCAATCAGTGCCTTCTCCCGCTCCAGATACTCCAGCGGCATTGTCTGCAGCACATGCATGTCCGAAAGGGCCACATGCATGTCCCCACTCTCATCCAAAATGGCCAGATACATGGAGGACTTGCGCCCCTCCGCACGGTACACATGCGAAAGATCGATGCCCGCCGCCGCGCTCTCACGGCAGATCAGCTCGCCGAACAGATCGTCGCCAATCGCCGACACCAGCTTCACATCCGCACCCAGCCGCGCCAAATTGTCGCAGATATTGCGCGTCACACCGCCTGCAGAAATTTCAATTTCGCCGGGATTGGAATCGCGCGGCGCAATGGCGGCATAGGACCGGCCGCAGAGGTCGATATTTGCTCCGCCCACGCCGACGGCATACACAGGCTCCATCGCAGCCCCCTCTTTCTGTATGGGTAAAAACAAAAAAGCTCTTTTGAAAAGTACATTTTATCTCCCCATCTTAAAAAAGTCAAGAGAAAAAAGTGTGAACTTTCTGTAACATCTCCCGCCACAGAACACAAGTTCCCATGCCCCGCACCCCCATTCCGTCGACGCCGCACTTGACAAACGGAGGACTTTGATATAAGTTATACAAGTATGAAAATTTCCAATCAGAAGGAGGCGCTGCCCATGTCAGGAGGAAAGCACCTGCTCGGCAGGCCGAAGCGGCACATCTTCGGCACCGCGAAGGTCGGCGAAAAGGGGCAGATCGTCATTCCGAAAGATGCGCGCACGCTCTTCGGCATCCAGCCAGGCGACACGCTGCTGATCTTAGGCGACGAGCAGACCGGCATCATCGTCACCAAGCCAGACGTCATCGAGACGGCGGCGGCACAGATTTTTGAACAGATGGAGAGGCAGAAATGAACAAGCTATATGAAATGTATGCCTCGCTTGGCATCAGCCGCGAGGTCTATGAATTTGGGCAGAGCGTGCTGGGTGGCCTGCGGGAGCGCTTTGACGGCATCGATGCCGTCGCCGAATACAACCAGGCCAAGGTGATCCGTGCCATGCAGTCCCAGCGCGTCGATGCGACCTGCTTTGCCGCCACAACCGGCTACGGCTACGACGACCTTGGCCGCGACAAGTTAGAGCGCGTCTACGCCTCCGCCTTCGGCACCGAGGCCGCCCTCGTCCGCCCGCAGATCACCTGCGGCACGCACGCGCTGGCCGTCGCGCTGAGCGCGAATCTTCTGCCCGGCGACGAGCTGCTCAGTCCGAACGGCGCGCCGTATGATACGCTTGAAGAGGTCATCGGCATCCGCGAGTCAAAATGCTCCCTGAAAGAGTATGGCGTCTCCTACCGTCAGGTCGACCTGCTGCCGGACGGCACGTTTGATTTTGAGGGTATCCGAAACGCAATCCATGAAAAAACAAAGCTCGTCACCATCCAACGCTCCAAGGGCTACGCCACGCGCCCGTCCTTCTCCGTCGCGCAGATCGGCGAGGTTATCGCGTTCTGCAAACAGTGCAAGCCGGACATCATCTGCATGGTAGACAACTGCTACGGCGAATTCGTCGAGCCCATCGAGCCGTCAAACGTCGGCGCGGACATGATCGTCGGCAGCCTGATCAAAAACCCCGGCGGCGGCCTCGCCCCGATCGGCGGCTATATCTGTGGCACGGCAGAATGCGTCGAGCGCTGCGCCTATCGGCTCTCCGCGCCCGGACTTGGTCAGGAGGTCGGCGCAAATCTCGGCCTGCTTCCGTCCATGTATCAGGGCTTTTTCCTCGCGCCGAACGTCGTCTCCGGCGCGCTCAAGGGTGCAATCTTCGCCGCAAATCTCTATGAGCGCATGGGCTTCCGCGTCATCCCGAACGGCAGCGAAAGCCGCCACGACATCATTCAGGCCGTCGAGCTTGGCAGCGCCGAGCGCATGCTGGCCTTCTGCCGCGGCATTCAGGCGGCGGCCCCGGTCGACAGCTACGTCACGCCCGTCCCCTGGGCCATGCCGGGCTATGACGCAGAGGTCGTGATGGCGGCGGGCGCGTTTGTGCAGGGCTCCTCCATCGAGCTCTCCGCCGACGGCCCCATCCGCCCGCCCTATGCGGTCTATTTCCAGGGCGGCCTGACGTGGTATCACGCCAAGCTCGGCATTCTGATGAGCGTCCAAAAGCTCGTCGAGGCGGGACTTGCGCAGCTTCCGGCCTGCTGAACGCATTGCATGGGCCGATGCCCGCTGTCTGCCCCTATAAAAACATTCCATATTCCATACAAACATCATTACAGGAGAAAAAATTATTATGTGGTTCTGGTTCGCAATCATCGCACTTCTCTGCTGGAGCGGTTCCGATCTGTTTTCGAAGATTGGCTGCCGCGGCAACGACAAATATGCACACCTCAAGATGGTCATCGCCGTCGGCGTGGTCATGGGTCTGCACGCGGCCTTTGAAATCTTTGTGCAGGGCACGGAGGTGACGTGGAACGTCATCTGGACATATCTGCCCGTCTCTCTGCTCTACATCAGCTCCATGACCCTCGGTTATGTTGGCCTGCGGTACATTGAGCTGTCCATCTCGTCGCCGATCTGCAATTCCTCCGGCGCGCTCGTCGCGGTGCTCTGCCTGATCACCGGCACGCTCGACGAGAGCATCCAGGGCGGCATGCGCGTCGCCGTCATCGGCGCGGTCGCGCTGGTGTGCATCGGCGTAGTCGGCCTCGGCGTAGTCGAATCCCGCGAGGATGACGAGCTCCGCCAGGCCCGTCAGGCGGCTTCCAACTATAAATACGCCAAATCGTGGCTCGCCATCTGCCTGCCCGTGGCCTACTGCCTGCTCGACGCCGCCGGCACATTTGCCGACTCTCTTGTGCTCGAGCGTCTGTCCACGCAGGCGTTCGACACCGGGATGTTTGCCACATTCGACGAATGCTCGGACTATGCCGCCTCCGCGGCCAACTGCGCCTATGAGCTGACGTTCCTTTTTGCGGCCGTTTGCTGCTTCATCTACGTCGTGCTCATCCGTAAACAGAAGCTCGTCCCGAAGCAGGAGGGCCCGAAATATCTCGGTGCCATCTTCGAAACGGCTGGCCAGTTTGCCTACATCTTCGCCCTCGCCGACACGGCGCACGTCGCCATCGCCGCGCCGATTATTTCGGCCTACTGCGTGGCATCGGTGGTGTGGAGCCGGATTTTCCTCAAGGAAAAGCTCTCGTGGAAGCATTACGCGATGATCGCGCTCGTCGTGGTCGGCATTGTGCTCCTTGGCTTCTTCGATATCTGAGATCAGAATTTCAGCGGCTCCGGGCAATTCGCCCGGAGCCGCTTGACGTTTCCCGCGTTTTTCGCTACACTGAGAAAAAACGCTGAAAGGAGTTTTTACAATGAAAGTATTTCTGGTGAACGGCAGTCCGCACCAACATGGCTGCACCGACCGCGCGCTGCGCGAGGTCGCCTCTGCGCTGGAACAGGGCGGGATCGAAACCGAGATCTTCTGGATCGGAAACCGGCCCATCGGCGGCTGCATCGGCTGCGGCGCCTGTGCCAAACTGGGCCGCTGTGCCTTCGACGGTCCAGTCAATGAATTCGCCGAAAAACTGGACAGCGCAGACGGCTTCGTGTTCGGCTCACCGGTGCACTACGCGGCGGCCTCCGGCAATATGACGAGTTTCCTCGACCGGCTGTTCTACTCCCAGGGCCGCAAGCTTGCCGGAAAACCTGCCGCCGTCGTCGTCTCGGCGCGCCGCGGCGGCACCACCGCCACCTACGACCAGCTGCTTAAATACCCCGGCATCTGTCAAATGCCCATCGTGACGTCCTGCTATTGGAACATGGTGCACGGGCAAAACGCAGAAGAGGTTGAGCAGGACAAAGAAGGTCTGCGCACGATGCGCGTCCTCGGCCATAACATGGCCTACCTCCTGCACTGTCTTGCGGTGGGCCGCGCTGCCGGCGTTCCCCTCCCGCCTACCGAACCGCCCGCCAAAACAAACTTCATCCGCTGACGCGCAATCCCCCAGCCAAAGCCCCCCCTCTGCTAGAAGGGGGCGGTCTGCGCACCGCACAGACCGGGAGAGAACCCCGCGCGCCGCAGAAAGCCGCCCTCTCCGGGGCAGTGCCGAGCAACGCGAGGCGGAGGCGGGCCGGAGCGCACCTTGATCTTTTCCCGATGTCAAAAAGGCCCCGCTGACAGCTTCGCCGTCAGCGGGGCTTCTCTTACACAGAAAACAGCAGATCATAATACGTCGGCACCGGCCAGAACTCGCTGGCCACCAGTGTCTCCATGTGGTCGATGGTCTCGCGCACGCGCCCCATCCGGGCAAAAATCACATCATGGCAATAGTGCAGCTGCTCCTCCGCACAATAGTCCGCCGGCATGGTGTCCAGCGCCGTCTTCAGTTCGGCAGCGCGGTCGAGCAGGGCGGCGCTCAGCTGGCTGACGGAGCTGGCCAGCGCCGTCTCCACGCGGCAGCTCTCTCCGGGCAGCGCAGTCTTTTTGCGCATGATGGCCTCGCAAAGGTGGCTGACATAGGTCGTGGCGGCCGGGAGCAGCGTATGCTGCACGATGTCGATAAGCGTCGAGGCCTCAATCCGGATGACCTTGCAGTAATTTTCCATGTGGATCTCATGCCGCGCCAGCATCTCCTCGCGCGTCAAAATGCCGTGTCGCGTAAGCAGCTCGATGTTCTTCTCCAGCACGAACGCCGGCAGCGCGTCGGCGGACGACACAAGGTTCGCGAGGCCACGGCGCTCCGCTTCCTCTACCCAGCTCTGATCATAGCCGTTGCCGCTGAAGATGATGCGCTGATGCGCGCGCAGCGAGTCCTGAATCAGCGTATGCAGCGCCGCGTCAAAGTCTTCGGCGCCCTCGAGCACATCGGCAAACCGCCGCAGACTCTCGGCCATCAGGGCGTTGAGCGCAATGTTCGGCCCGGAGATGGACTGGCTGGAGCCCGGCATGCGGAACTCGAATTTATTGCCGGTAAACGCGACCGGCGACGTGCGGTTGCGGTCGGTCGTGTCCTGCGGAATGGCCGGCAGCACATCGACGCCGATGCGCAGTTTCCCCTTTTTGCGGTCGGTGTAGTCGGTTTCGTCGAGAATCGAGCGGATGATGGCCTCCAGCTCGTCGCCGAGGAACACGGAGATGATCGCGGGCGGGGCCTCCTGCGCGCCGAGACGGTGATCGTTGCCCGCAAAGGCCACAGTTGCGCGCAGCAGCTCCTGATAGTTGTCAACGCCCTCCAAAAATGCCGTCAAAAACAGCAAAAACTGCGCCGACTGGCTCGGCGTCTTGCCGGGCGCAAAGAGATTTTTGCCGGTGTCCGTGGCGAGTGACCAGTTGTTGTGCTTGCCGGAGCCGTTCACGCCCGCAAACGGCTTTTCATGCAGCAGGCAGACGAGGTCGTGACGGTCGGCAACCTTTTTCATGATCTCCATCGTCAGCTGATTCTGGTCGCAGGCGGTGTTGACGTCGGAATAGATCGGCGCCATCTCATGCTGCGCCGGGGCAACTTCGTTGTGCTTGGTCTTGGAGAGCACGCCAAGCTTCCACAGCTCTTCATCGAGGTCGCGCATGAAGGCCGCGACGCGCGGGCGAATGGATCCATAGTAGTGGTCGTCCAGCTCCTGCCCCTTCGGCGGCTTCGCGCCGAAGAGCGTCCGGCCGCAAAGGCGCAGATCCTCACGTCTGAGATACATCTGCTTATCCACGAGGAAGTATTCCTGCTCCGGGCCGACCTGCGGTGTCACCTTTTTCGTCTCGGTGTCGCCAAACAGGCGCAAAATGCGCACGGCCTGCCGGCTGACGGCCCCGATCGAGCGCAGCAGCGGCGTCTTCTTGTCCAGTGCCTCACCGGAATAGGAACAAAACACTGTCGGGATATAGAGGCTGTCGTCCTTGATAAAAGCATAGGCCGTGGGATCCCAGGCCGTATAGCCGCGCGCCTCGAATGTCGCGCGCAGACCGCCGGACGGGAAGCTCGATGCGTCCGACTCGCCGCTCACCAGCTCCTTGCCGGAAAACTCCATGCAGATCTTCCCACCACCGACGGGCTGGATGAAGCTGTCGTGCTTTTCCGCCGTAAAGCCGGTCATCGGCTGGAACCAGTGGGTGAAGTGCGTCGCGCCATGCTCCAGCGCCCATACCTTCATCCCGTCTGCAATCGCGTTCGCCACATCCAGCGTCAGCGGCTTTCCGTTCTGCAGGCAGGAGCGCCATGCCCGCATCGCGCCCTCGTCGACATACTGGCTCATGGCCTCCTCGTTGAATACATAGCTTCCAAACAGGTGGGGGATCTGATCCACGTCCCGGTGCATAGCTATTCACCTACCTCGAAATTTTTTATTATTATATTTCTTTTCCACGCTGAAGGCAAGAAGAAATCAAACGCTTTGAAATTTTTCGTCAAATCGCAGCCTCCGCTGTTCCATTTCCCCCGGATTTCTGGTAAAGTAGTGACAACATCAGCGATCAAGGAGGCAATACTGAATGAAATGGATGATTGCGTCCGATCTGCACGGATCGGCGTATTACTGCAGGCTGCTCTTGCAGCGTTGGGAGGAAGAACAGGCCGATACGCTCCTCTTCCTCGGCGACATTCTCTACCACGGCCCGCGCAACGACCTGCCGCGGGACTACGCGCCCAAAGAGGTCATCTCCCTGCTCAATCCCCTTGCGGACAAGCTGCTCTGCGTCCGCGGCAATTGCGACTGTGAGGTCGACCAGATGGTGCTCCACTTCCCGATCCTCGCCGACTACGCCGTGCTGGCGGAGCAGGGCCGGCGTATCTACCTGACGCACGGCCACGTCATCAACAAAGACCATCCCCTGCCCTTCGCCGAAGGCGACATCCTGCTCCATGGCCACACACACATCCCCGCCTGCGAAACCTGCGGCAGCTTCCGCTACCTCAACCCCGGCTCCGTCTCCATCCCCAAAAACGGCTCCTGCCACAGCTACATGACGCTCGAAGGCGGAGAATTTCGCTGGAAAGACGTCGAAACCGGCAAAATCTGGCAGCGCGCCCCGCTCTAAGCGCCACAAGAAGCCCTCTTCGGAGGGCTTCTTCGGTGTTTAACCGCCGGAAAAACCGTATTTTGCGCTTGTCTTTTGCCCTGAAATCGTTTATAATACTTTGTACGTTTGCCATCCTGATGAAAGGGAGGTTCTATCCATGATCCGTATGAAAACCGAAAACGGCGCAATCACCGTTGACAACGCCGTCTATACCAATATCGCGGGCTATGCCGCCACCAATTGCTTTGGCGTCAAAGGCATGGCCGTCCGCTCGATGACCGACGGCCTGGTACACCTGCTCCGCCGCGAGGCCATGAGCAAGGGCGTCAAAGTCACGTTCCACGAAGAGGGGCAGATCTCCATCGACCTGCATATCATGATGGACAAGGGCGTCAACATCAGCGCCATCTGCTCGTCCATCATCCAGGAAGTCCGCTATTTCGTCACGAAGTCCACCGGCACCGAAGTTCGGGCCGTCAACGTCTTTGTCGACTCCATTACCATTGACTAAGCCGCGGGCAACTGTCCGCCATCACGGAGGTGTTTCCTTTTGAGACAAACTTTTGACGGCGCGGCCTTCGGCCGCATGATCTGCTCCGCCGCGGCTTCCATTGAGCTCAAAAAGCAGAAAATCAACGAACTGAACGTTTTTCCCGTCCCCGACGGCGACACCGGCACCAATATGAGCATGACGCTCGGCGCGGCCGCTGCCGATCTGCGCCGCCATCCCGACGTCCCGCTCACCAAAGCGGCCGACCTTGCCGCCTCCGCCTTGCTGCGCGGTGCGCGCGGCAACTCCGGTGTCATCCTCTCGCTGCTCTTCCGCGGCTTTTCCAAATCCTTCAAGGGCATGGACGAGGCCGACGGCCGCAATTTTGCCGCCGCTCTGACCACCGGTGTCGAGGCCGCCTATAAGGCCGTTATGAAGCCCGCCGAGGGCACCATCCTCACAGTCTCCCGCCTCACGGCGGATGCCGCGCGCGATCTCGCCGAAGAGGACTGCGGCATTGAGTCCGTCCTCTCCGCCGCCATCCCCGTGGCGAAGGCCGCGCTGGAGAACACCGTCAACCAAAACCCTGTCCTCAAAAAGGCCGGCGTGGTCGACGCGGGCGGCATGGGCTTCCTCGTTATCCTCGAGGGCATGCTCAGCAGCCTCCAGGGCAACGACATCGTCGCGGACGAATCCGCCGCCGTGAACGAGCAGGCCGACTTTGCCGAGTTCGACTCCGAGGATATCACCTTCGCCTTTGACACGGTCTTCATCGTCCGCAAATCTGCGCCCGATGTCTCGCTCGAGCCGCTGCGCGCCTACCTCAACGGCATCGGCGACAGCCTCGTTATCGGCGAGGACGACGAGGCCTTCAAGGTTCACGTCCATACGAACATCCCCGGCGACGCGCTCAGCGAGGCCCAGAAATACGGCACACTCGAGCTTGCCAAGATCGAAAACATGCGCATGCAGCACGACGATCTGGCCGCCGGCCGTAAGGCCCGCTCCACCGACGACCTCGAGGCCATCGAGCAGGAGCTGGAGTCCGGCTCCGCCGCCCCGTCCGTGCCTCAAGCCCCGGAAAAGCGTTACGGCGTCGTCGCCGTCTGCGCGGGTGAAGGGCTTGCCAGCGTCTTCACCGACCTTGGCGCCGACCAGATCATCGAGGGCGGCCAGACCATGAATCCCTCCACCGAGGATATCCTCAGCGCCGTGGAAAAGACACCCGCCGAGATCGTCTTCGTCCTGCCGAACAACAAGAACATCATTCTTGCCGCACAGGCCGCGGCGGAGCTGGCCGAAAAGGACGTCATCGTCATCGGGAGCAAGACCGTCCCGCAGGGCATCACCGCCCTTTTGAACTTCGACGCCGAGCTCGACGTGCAGGAGAATGTCACCGCCATGACCGCCAGCCTCGCCACCGTCACCACCATGCAGATCACTTATGCGGCCCGCAATTCCGACTTTGACGGCCATGACATTCACGAGGGCGATTACCTGGGCCTGTGCGATGGTGCGCTGCTCTCCGTCACGCCGGATCTTTCCGCTCTGCTCACGCAGATGGCCGAAAGGGCCGCTGCCGGGGAACATTCCTTCATCAACATCTTCTACGGCTGCGACATTTCCGAATCCGACGCCGAGGCCGCGCGCGACATCTTCGCCCACTACGCCCCTGACGCCGAAATCAACCTCCTCTCCGGCGGCCAGCCGATCTACTATTATCTCATCTCCGCCGAATAATGCCAAACGCCGGCCTTCGTCGGTTCAACGGCTCCCCTTGATCCTATCAAGGGGAGCCGTCTGCGCCCCGCCCAGACTACTGCAGCGGCTACCCCCCCCTCCGGGGGAGTTGGCGCGAAGTGACTGAGAGGGGTTCCGCCCCAGCCTTCAAAAAGAGGCGTCATTGCGAAGTAAGTGACCGATGTCACCGGTGTGGCATCCTGCGGATCTTCCAGAAGTCTCCCAAAAGGTCCGCTCTTGTAGCGGGGGCTGTCTGCGCTCCGCGCAGACTGGGGGGGCCAGCCCCGCC
>USLX01000026.1 GCA_900555665.1 uncultured Eubacteriales bacterium
ACGCCGTTGCAGGTGTTGCCGCCGATGGTACCGGCGTTGCGGATCTGCGGGCCGCCGACCATGTCCACGGCCTCGCCGAGGACATTGATATACTTCTGGATGATGGGGTCGTGCGTGATATGGGAGAAGACGGTGAGCGAGCCGATGCGGATGGTGCCGTCGTCCTCCATCGTTACGCCGCGCAGCTCGTCCAGCTTCTGGATGGAGATGAGCTCTTTTCCGGCGCGGCGGCCTTCGCGGACCTGGACGAGCACGTCGGTGCCGCCCGCGATAATCTGCGCCTCGGGATGCTCGATGCGGAGCTGACAGGCATGGTCTACGCTGGTCGCTTCATAGAGCGCTTTGATGTCATACATGATGCGGTTCCTCCTCTCAGTCCTGAATGAGGCCGGCGGTCGTGAATTCGGCGAAGAGCACATGCGGCGTGATCGGGCAGCGGTCGATGGCGACGCCCGTCGCCTGATAGATCGCGTTGCGGATGGCCGGGGCCGGAGAGCACGCGGGCGGTTCGCCGAGGGCTTTGGTGCCGAAGGCGGATGTCGGCTCGTAGTTTTCCACGAACGAAGCCTGCAGGTTCGGGTGGTCCATGAAGGTGGAGAGCTTGTAGTCCAGCAGGTTGTTGTTGAGCGGTTTGCCGGTCTTCGGGTCGAAGATCAGCTGCTCGGACAGGCCGTAGCCGATGCCCATCGACATGCCGCCGTGAACCTGACCTTCGGCGAGGGCGGGGTTGATGAGCTTGCCGCAGTCGTGGACATTGAGAATGTTCAGCAGCTTGACCTTGCACATCGGGATGTCGACCTCGACCTCGGCGAACGTGCAGCCGAAAGAATAGGCGTTGTTGCGGATGGTGTAGGTGGATTCGGCGGTGATGTGCTCGGAATGGACGGGGTTATACTGCGCGGTCATGGCCAGCTCGGAGAGGCTCATGAGCACGCGGTTATCCGGCACGCGGACGATATTGGAGTCGATGATGTCGAGGTTGTCTACCGTCTGCCGCGTGACCTCGCAGGCATAGTCCAGAATTTTTTTCTTCAGCATCCCGGCCGTCTGCCGGATGGAGAAGCCCGCAACATAGGTCTGCCGGGAGGCATAGGCGCCGAGGCCGGTGGGGGTGATGTCGGTGTCCTGGCAGGACACGACGTGAACCTTCTTATAATCGGAAAGGCCGAGCGCCTCGGCGGTCATCTGGGCGTAGGCGGTATCGGCACCCTGGCCGATCTCCGTTTCGCCGCACTGCATGGTGACGGTGCCGTCGAGGTTCAGCTGCATGCGGTTGGAGGACGTCTCAAGCGAGATGGGGAAGACTGCCGTATTATACCAGAACGTCGCCACGCCGACGCCGCGGCGGATAGGGCCGGTTTCGTGGGCGTAGGCCTCGCGTTTTTTCTCGTAGTCAAATTCCTTCATGCCCTGTGCGAGGCATTCGCGGAAGGAGTCAGTATGGTTTTCGTTCTTCGAGAAGCCGTCGACATAGCCCTTCGGCATCAGGTTCTTCCAGCGGTATTCCAGCGGCGTCATGCCGACGGCCTTAGCGCACTCGTCGGCGTGCGATTCATCGGCAAACGAGGCCTGCGGCATGCCGTAGCCACGCATGGCGCCCGCCGCCGGAATGTTGCTGAATACGGTATAGGCGTCGCCCTCAAAATTGGGGCAGGGATAGTGCTGGTTGAAGGAGCCGAGCGCTTTCGCCACGATGGAATGGCCGTGCGAGGCGTAGGCGCCCTGGTTGGAGAAGCACTCGACCTTGCGCGCGGCGATGGAGCCGTCCTTGCGCAGCCAGGAGATCATGTGGATGCGGATGGCATGGCGCACGCGGTTGGAGACGAAGGTCTCCTCGCGTGAACAGTCGAGCTTGACCAGCCGGCCGTTGACCTGCTCGCAGCACCAGGCGCACAGCGGCTCATAAAGGGCATCCTGCTTGTTGCCGAAGCCGCCGCCGATATACGGCTTGATGATGCGGATATCCGCCCAGGGGCGGCCGAGCGCCTGCCCGACGATGCGGCGGACAATGTGCGGAATCTGCGTGGAGCTGGTCAGAACCAGGCGGCCGTTTTCGCCGTAGCAGAAGCAGCCGTGATTTTCGATGTGACAGTGCTGCACGGTGGGGGTATTGTACCAGCCCTCGACGCGGATGAGGCCCGGCTCTTTGATGGCCTCCTGATAGTTGCCCGCGGCGGCCGTGGTATGGTTTAAGATGTTGTTGGGGTATTTTTCGTGGAGCTGCGGCGCGCCGTCTTTCATGGCTTCCTGCACGTCCAGCACGAACGGCAGCTCTTCATATTCCACCTGGATGGCCCGCACGGCCTGCATGGCCGCGACCTCATTTTCCGCAATGACCGCGCAGACGTCGTCGCCATAATAGCGCACATGGCGGTTTAAAAGGTGCCGGTCGGCCACGTCCTGATGGTGCGGATCCATCGACCACGGGTGGCCCGCCGTGGGGAACGGACGGTCCGGCGCGTCAAAGCACGTCAGAATCTTCACCACACCCGGGATCTGCTCCGCTGCCGACGTATCTACGGATTTGACAAAACCATGCGCAATCGTCGAATGCTTGATGCGGACGATCAGCGCATCACTGGGGGCCAGATCGTCGTAGTATTTCGTCCGGCCGGTCGCCTTGTCAAAGGCGTCGACACGAATTTCACTCTTGCCCGTGATTGCCATCGCTGCTCAACCTCCATATGTTTCACAGATGCCAAAAAACGCACCGGATGTGCGTTTTCCTCTTTTGATTTGTTCTCATTGTATCACAAGTAAAATGGAACGCAAAGCAAAAGCGTTATCTTAATTCGGAAATAACGTATTTTTTCGGAATCGTCGAAAATTTTGTTGCTTTCTTGCAGTTATGACCAAAAATGGGTATACTTAATTGTAGAAAACGACAAGGAGGGCGGATATGCAGGAGGCACACAGAATCGGCTGTCTGGTGATGGCCGCAGGGAGCGGGCGGCGCTTCGGCGGGAACAAGCTGGAGGCGGAACTCGATGGAAAGACGCTCATCCGGCGGGCGCTCGAGGCCGTGCCGGGGGCGCAGTTCGCCGCCGTCACGGTGGTCAGCCAATATGAGGGGATCGAGCGGCTGGCCGGGCAATTTGGCTTCACGGCGATCCACAATGACCGTCCCGATCTCGGCCTCAGCCACACCATCCGCCTCGGCACCGGGGCGATGCGCGGCTGCGACGGCATTTTATACATGGTGGCTGACCAGCCGAAGCTCCGGCAGGAGACGGTAGCGCGGATTGTGGATGTCTGGCGGCAGCACCCGGACAGGATTGTCGGCGCGGGGCACGGCGGACGGCGCGGCAATCCGAATCTCTTCCCGGCGAAGTTTTTCGGCGAGCTGATGGCCCTTTCCGGCGACCACGGCGGAAGCAGCGTCATCCGCGCGCATGAGGCGGAGTTTCTTCTGGTGGAGGCCGGAGACGAGGAGCTGTTTGACTGCGATACGCAGGAGGCGCTCGAGGCGATGAAATAACAGACGCGCGCCCTGAAATGATTCAGGGCGCGCGGTTTTTGACTAAAAAAGCGTAGTTTGGCCGGGCTCGGGGCAGCCGTGTTCTTCCAGAAGGCGGCCGATCTCACTCTCGCCGTAGACTGCGATGCCGTTTTGGCGCAGGAGCTCGGCTGTGATGCCGTCGCCCGCAGTCAGACCGCCGGAAAACGTTCCGTCGTAGATCGTGCCAGAACCGCAGCTGGGGCTGCGCTCCTTCAAAAGGGCGATTTTACAGCCACAGATACGCGCAAGGTGGAGCGCCTGCGCCGCGCCGCGGCGGTATTCCGCCGTCACGTCGCGCCCGTCCTTTGTTATGACGCGGTCTTCGTTGCGCTCAGCAGGGGTACGCGGCGTCGGCAGGCCGCCGAGCTGCTCCGGACAGAGGGGTACGAGGTCGAACTGCTCGGAAAGGGCCACCATCTCCAACACCGGCTTGCTCTGCCCGTCGTAGCGGCATTGCGCGCCGAGCAGGCACGCGCTGATCAGTAAATGCTCCATCATCGGATCCTTTCTCCGTCCAGGACGGCCTCGGTCAGATGCTCGCCCTCGTAGACAAGCTTCAGCGAGAAAAACGGCCTCCCCTGCTGCATCAGAGCGAGGAAAATCTTGTCGCCCTCCCAGGCGGGCAGGGCGTTGACCTGCTCGACCGGCACCCACTCGAGCACTCCCTCGTCGCAGTCCCGCAGCGCGCCGGTGAAGCCCGTCGCGTGAAACAGGTGCATATACTCCGTCTCCCACCGGTCGGAGACAAAGGTGATCAGCCCGCAGTAGCGCCAGTCCGTCAGCGTCAGGCCGGTCTCCTCCAGAACTTCGCGGCGGGCGCAGTCCTCAGGGCTCTCACGGTCTTCAAGTTTGCCGCCCACGCCGATCCACTTGTCGTGATTTTCGTCGTGCGCCTTTCGGATGCGGTGCAGCATCAGATAGCAGCCGTCCCGCTCGAGATAGCAAAGCGTGGTCTGTTTCATCGGCCAACCCCCTTTTGAGAGTATTTTAACAGCTGCGGCGGAAACATGCAAGCATCAGTTGGCGGGGCGCAAAAGAGCCTCCCCTGCCGGGCGGGGAGGCCGGAACTTCAGATCAGGTTGGATGCCGCACGGACGGCCGTCTTCTCGAGGCCGAGGGGCAGCGCCTTGGCCTCGGCGGAGGCGCTGAGGTCGCGGGGCGCGGGGTTTTCCACCAGGGACACCAGGACGGTAATGGCCTGCTCTGTGGTCAGCTCCGCGTTCGGGTGGAAGGCGCCGTTTTCTGTCTGCATGAGGCCGGCTGCCGTCATGACAGCGACGCTGCTTCTTGCGGCGGCCGGGATGTCCGCCGCGTCCGAGACGGCCTGCAGCACGGTCTGGCGGACGTCCGGAACGGTTCCGACGTACTCCAGAAGGCGGGTAAAGACAAGGGCTGCGTCCGCCCGGGTGATGGGCTCCCAGGGGGCGAACTCGCCGTCGGCCCGCTTTTCCATGATGCCGAGGGCGCAGGCGGCACCATAGGGGTTGCTCTGGTCGACCTTGGCGCCCAGGTATTCCGCCGCGTTGACGCAGAGCCGCGCCAACACGCCGCGCGTGATCGTGCGGCGGTAGCCGGCGACCAGGCCGTTCGTGATGCCAAGCCGGTCTGCCTTCGCGACTGCGTCCTCCGCCCAGGCGGAGACGGTATCGGCCTCCGGCAGGTTCATTTTCGCCTTGCCGGTTTTGCAGCGGAGGGTATAGAAGACGTGGCAGTCGTCGCTGTAGGGGATGCTGCGCTCGTAGGCCGCACCGCCGTTCCAGCTCCAGTTCTGCTCCATAAGGGTGACGATGTTGTCCTCGGCGTTGGCATATTTGACGAGCGCAAAGTGGGCGTAGCTCTTTCCGCGCCTGGCCGGGGAAGCGTAGACCACGTCGCCCGTGGTGGGCGTGGCAGTCGGTTCAAACCAGTATGTATCGTTATCCACCACATACGGACCGTCGCCAACCAGGACGTCGACACCGTAGAGGGTTTGATAGAAGCGGCTGATGAGTTCGGAACAATAGATCGTGCCGCCGTTTTGGTAGTTTGCGCTTACGCCGTACATCGAGTCGGTGGCGAATACGCCTCCCTCGATCGGGCGGAAGCGGAGGCCCAGTGTCACTTCTCCGGCAAATACACTTCCGGCAAGCAGCGCCAAAAGCAACAGCGTCAGCACGATTCTGGTCCAAATTCGTCTCATGGCCACGGTCCTTTCCAAAAAGCATGCTTCGATTGTAACAGATTGTAACCATTTTGTCAACTGATTGTTGTGATTTTTGTAACCATTTTAGCGACAAAAAGCGGTGGGGATGTGTTATACTAGAGGCTGAGAATTTTGAGCGCAAAACGGAGGACGCATGCCGTGCAGGATTATTTTTCCCTTTCGATGACGGTTCGCGAGGTCAACCAGCTCAGCGCGCTGGGGCTGGCACACTGCGGCGACGCAGTGTTTGAGCTTTTGGTGCGCAGCTGGCTCTGCGCGTCCGGGCGGGCGCGGGTAGACAATCTGCACCGGGCGACCGTGTCTTACGTCTGTGCCGGCGCGCAGGCAGCGCGCGCGGAGCGGATGCTGCCGCTTTTGACGGAGAGTGAGATGGCCTTTTACCGCCGGGGGCGCAACGCGCACGTCCGGCAGATCCCGAAAAATGCCACGCATGAGCAGTATGCCAAGGCTACAGGGCTCGAGTGCCTGTTCGGCGCGCTGTATCTGACCGGTCAAAAGGCCCGCGCCAACGAATTATTCAACCTGACCATGGAGGATGAGTATGCCGATTGATGCCTTATTTTTGACTGCGCTGCGCAGCGAACTGGAACCGCGCGCGCTGGGCTGCCGTGTAGACAAGGTACAGCAACCTGCGCGGGACACCGTGCTGCTCAGTCTGCGCGGGGCGGGCGGCGGCGGGCGGCTGCTGCTCACAGCCTCGCCGAATCAGCCGCGCATTCACTTCACCGAACTTGCACAGGAAAACCCGGCGCAGCCGCCGATGTTTTGCATGCTGCTGCGCAAGCACCTCGTCGGCGGCAAGCTCGCCGCGATCCGCCAGCCCCGGATGGAGCGGCTGGTTGATCTGGCCTTCGACTGCACGGATGAGATGGGTTCGCCCGTACAAAAGCATCTGATTCTGGAGATCATGGGACGCAACTCCAACCTTATCCTCACGGGGGGCGACGGGCGGATTTTGGATTGTTTGCGCCGCGTTGACTTTGAAATGTCCGCCGAGCGGCAGGTGCTCCCCGGGCTCTACTACCACGAGCCGCCCCGGCAGGCCAAGCAGGAGATCTTTGCGCAGACGCCGGAGTCGGTTCGCGCGCTGCTTGGCACCTGGCCGGAGGGGCAGCCGCTGGACAAGTGGCTGCTGGAGACTTTTGGCGGCCTCTCGCCGCTTGTGTGCCGGGAGGTGGCTGTGCGTCTGCTCGGCAGGCTTGACGCGCCGCGGCCCGAAAATTCCGCTGCGCTGGCTGCGCAGCTTTTCGCGCAGCTCTCCGGTTTGGAGGCGGAGCCGAAGACGCCCGTTCTGCTGCGCCGCGCGGAGCGGCCCTGGGATTTTTCCTGCATTCCCATCACGCAGTACGGCGGCGCCGTGGAGCTTTGCACGGCGGAGAGCTTTTCGCAGCTGCTCGACGGGTTTTACGGCAAGCGCGACCAACAGGATCGCATCCAGCAAAAGACGCAGGCGCTGCGCAAGAATCTGACGAACCTGCGCAACCGGACGGCGCGAAAGCTGGAAAATCAGCGGCTTGAGCTGTCTAAAACGCATGACCGCGAGCAGCTGCGCCGCCTCGGCGATATCCTGACGGCAAATCTGCACGCGATTTCCCGCGGCCAGGCCCGCCTGGAGGCCGTTGATTTTTACGACCCGGAGATGCGTGAGATCACGATTCCGCTCGACCCCGCCATCTCTCCGCAGCAAAACGCGGCAAAATACTATAAAAACTATCAGAAGGCCAAAACCGCCGAAAAGGTTCTCACCGAGCAAATCGCAAAAGGCGAGGCAGAGCTGGCCTATCTCCAGAGCGTATTGGAAGAGCTGGCCCGCGCGGAATCGGAACGCGACGTGCAGGAAATTCGCCAGGAGCTTGTCGAGGGCGGCTATGTCCGCGACAGTCAGGGCAAAAAACGCATGAAGCTGCCGCCCAGCCGTCCGATGCGCTTCCGCTCGACGGAAGGCTTTGTCATCTGGGTGGGCCGGAACAACCGGCAAAATGACCTTTTGACACTGAAGCAGGCGGCCAAGGGCGATCTCTGGCTGCACGCGCAGAAGATTCACGGCAGCCACGTCATTATCGAGACGAACGGCGCGCAGCCGTCGGACGAGACCGTAACGGAAGCGATGACGCTCGCGGCCTATTATTCCCAGGCACGGGCGGGGCAGAATGTGCCGGTGGATTATACGCCGGTGAAGTTCGTAAAAAAGCCCGCCGGAGCCAAGCCAGGCATGGTGGTCTACGACCGGTATCAGACCGGCATGGTTTCGCCGGATGAAGCACTTGTGGAGCGGTTACGGGAGGAAACAAAATGAGCGAACGGCACTATGCATTTTTTCAAAACCGGGAATGTGAGTATTTCCCCTGCCATGCGGGCGCGGACAAGGAGAACTTCAACTGTCTGTTCTGCTACTGTCCGCTCTATGCGCTGGGACGGAAGTGCGGCGGCAATTTCCGCTACACCGAGTCCGGCATCAAGGACTGCACAAACTGTCAGTTCCCGCACAAGCGGGAAAATTATGACAAGATCACGGCACGCTTTCAGGAAATTGTGGAGCTGATCCGCGAATAAGCGGCGAACGACCTCACACACTAGCTGTGAGGTGATCTATTTGAAAAAGCAGGAACAGGAGCCGAAGCCGCACGAGATCAAGGATCCGGCGGTGCCCATTGTGCAGGGCGCGGAGCAGGTTTTCCACCCGGGCGGGCGGACGGTTTCGTAACACCACGGCAGAGTTCGACATAAGATGTCATGGAGCGCGATGCTCCGTGACATCTTTTTTATGGAGGAATCTCTATGTGCAATTCCTGTAACTCCGGCTGCTTTGGCGGCATGATCTTCCCGAGCTTCGTTCAGAATTCCTGCTGCAATCCGTGCTGCGCCAACTCCTCCGGCTCCGTCGGCGGAACGAGCAGCAGCAATCCCTCCGGCAACTGCGCCTGCTCGTGCAAGTGCAACCAGAGCGGCTCCGTCGCCGGGACGTCCGGCAGCAACACTTCTACTTCCTGCAGGCGCTGCAATTCCTGCTCCTGCTGTGGCTGCAATCACTGCAGCTGCTGCTCCTCGAACGGGTAAGCGCTGCCCCGCGCGGCCTGCTCAGGCCGCGCGGGGCGCAAAAATGCCACCTCCTTCATACGATGGAGGGAAGGAGGGATCGGGAATGATTTCCATGGATGAACAAAAAGCGCAACAGGTTTGGAGCCGGGTGATGAACGTCTCCGCCCCCTGCCCCGCCAAGAATGGCACGGAGGGCGCGCAGCTATCCGCCGAAACCGTCGCCGCGCTGACACAGGCCGAATGGCAGGACGCCGCCACATACCGCACACTTGCCGCGCGCGCACCGAAATGCGCGCGGGAGCGGCTGCTGTGCCTTGCGGAGGAGGAGCGCTGCCATGCGCGGCAGCTCGGCGCGCTCTATTTTCTCATGACCGGGAAAAAGCTCTGCCCGGAGCCGGTGAAGCCGGTCTGCACGGCCTGCTTTAACGAGACCATCCGGCAGCGCTATCAGGCAGAGCTGGCCGGGCAGGCGCAGTATCAGGCGCTTGCCGCCCGTGCGGGAGAACGCCGCTGCACTTTTGAAGCCCTTGCCGCGGATGAAGGGCGCCATGCGCAGCTGCTCTATTGCCTGCTGCAGCAAACGCTTTGACCAACGGAACGATATTTTTCTTCCATATTTTAAGATGTTTTTGAAAGCGCGGGCGGGCCGGGCACTCGCCGCACATAGCAAACGTCCCCTGATCCCATCCGGGGTCAGGGGACGTTTTTGGGGTTTGCTTTTACTGCATGACTTCGCCGCCGGGGGCGGAGTGGGCGTGGGACCAGGTGCGCTCCAGCGCGGCCCAGTCGCGCTCACGAAGCTTGCCGGTCCAGTTTTCCATCTGTTCGCCGTTTTGCCAGAGCCAGCTGTAGTCGTGGGAGTTTGTGGCTTCCTGCATGTGGGCGTAATACCAGGCCAGCGGGCGGAGGTTATCCGGCCAGGTGATCATGACCAGCTCCGGCAGGAGGTGATCCTTATCCGGCTTGCGGCCGAGCGTGCGGTTGACGATCGCGCAGGTCTCGGCGCGGGTGATGGGCCGGTTGGGGCCGAAAGTCCCGTCGGGATAGCCGTAGATCAGCGCTTCCTCGATGGCCTTCATGAGGTAGGCAATGTACCATTCGCTGCCCTTTACATCGGAGAAGCGGCCGTCGTACTCGCGCGCCACGCGCGGGTCGGCGAAGAAGCTTGCCGCGATCTTGGTCAGCTCGGCGCGGGTGATCGGGGCGTCGGGGCGGAAGGTGCCGTCCGGGTAGCCGCAGATGATGCCCATGTTGGAGAGCGTGGAGATGGCATTATTGTACCATTTATCGCCTGCGACATCGGAATAGGAATTTGTCTGCGACCAGTACTGCGTACGCACCGGATCGCGCAGGAGGCGGAAGAAGATCGTCGCGACCTCGGCGCGGGTGATGTTGCCCTGCGGGCGGACATTGCCGTCGGGATAGCCGATGATGTAGGCGTAGTGGTCGCGCCGGTTGAGCGCGGGCGTGCCGCCGTCATCGCCGCCGGGGATCGGGTTGAAATTTCCGATGCTGTTGTGGAATCTTGCCTCCGCGCCGTTTTCCGTGATGACGCCCTGGCTGCCCGTCGAGGTCACGGTATAGCCCGTGGTCAGCTCGTTCACGGTGTAGATCGTGCCGACGGGGAATTGGGGCGTCATGCGGACGCCGTTGGCCGGGACGGGGATCACAAATGTGTCGGTTGTGCCGTCCGGCCGGAGCAGGTCGACCGCGAAATTAAAGCTGAGTCTCATGTCGATGCCGTCGCCGACGGTTTTGCAGATGGTGAGAGAGGCCATTTTCGGGTCTTCTTCACCGCTGGAGCCCTTCTTTGCGTTGGTCACGGTGCAGGTGGCCACACCGTTTTCGGGGATGCTGCCGGTTTCGTCCTGATAGGTCACGGTGTAGTTGTCGGAGTTCAGCTCTGTGACGGTGTACTGCGCGCCGGCGGGCAGGCCGGGGATTTCAACCGGCGTGCCGGCGGTGATGTCGACCGTGGCTTTGCCGTCGGTGAAGGTCACGCCGCCGTAGGTGCCGTCTGCGAGGGTGGGGATGGTGACTTCGAACTGGAATCTGGTTTCCGCGACGCCCTCGCCGGTGACTTTTTCCAGGCGGAGGGTGCCGGTTTTGGGCTCGGAAGACTTCTTGTTGTTAGTCACGGTGCAGGTGACGGTGTCGTCCTCGGGGATGCTGCCGCCCGCGCCCTGGTAGGACACGGCGTAGTTGTCGGCGTTCAGCTCTGTGACGGTGTAGTGCGCGCCGGCGGGGAGGTTCGTGATATCAACCGGGGTGCCGGCGGTGATGTCGACTGTGACTTCGCCGCTGTCGAAGGTTACGTCGCCGTAGGTTCCGTTCGGGAGACCGGAAATCGCGACTTTGAACTGGAAGGTCCTTTCCTCGACGCCTTCGCCGATGGCTTTTTCCAGGCGGAGGGTGCCGGTTGTGGGCGGCTCGCGATAGGTGTTTTCGAAGGCCAGGTTGCTGCCTTCATAGGTTTCGCCGTCCTTCTGGCACTGCCTGTTGACGATCAGCTGGCCGGTGGCCGGATCCCGTTCGACGCTGAAGTAGACGGTATAGGTCGCTGGATCGTAGGTCATTCCGGAGATCGCGGGGAGCTTGCGCTCGGTGATCTGGTAGGTATAAGAGCCCGGCTGAGAGAAGGCCAGATGGAAGTCGGCCGGGCCTGCTCCGCGGACGAAGGCCGATGCAGTTTGCGGGGTGGCGGTTCCTTCGATGCCTTTGATGGTGAACTCCATCTCGCCGGAATAGATGGACATGCCATCTGCAGTTTGGTCATAGGTCTTGGAGACGGTGATGGTTTCGTTGACCGACGTGGGATCCGGGATGTAGGAATAGGTGTTCACCACGCTGACCGTGCTGGCCTCTTTGGAGATCGTGCCGTTTGCGGTATTGACCGCGTTTCCGTTCACCGTGACGCTCCAGCGGGCCGGGTTGGTCAGGTTGTCAGTCAGTTCCGTGACGTCCCACTTTGTGCCGATGGGGAGCGTCAGCGTGAGGCTTTCGCCATTCTTGGCCTTCCAGGTGGCTTGGCCTGGCCCGTCAAGGGTCAAGTTGCCGATCGCGCCGGTGTAGGCAGTATCGTCCGCGTTTTTCAGCGTGATCTGGATTGGGAAGATCTGGTCCGCGTCCGGTGCGGTGGAATTCGGGGCGGTTTCGACTTTCTTTGTCACGGTGAGCGTGCCGGTTGTGGGGGCCGGGGTATAGGAATTTACGAAGGTGCAGAGCGGGATGTCGGAAGTCGGCGGATTCGTTGTTTCGCCGCTGCGGGTAACGGTGAAGGATTTGACGGATGCATTCAGCTGGCGGTCGCCTTCTGTGACGGTGACGGTGATCGTATAGAGCGCGTCATCGTAGATCATCTGGCCGCTCGTTACCGGCGTCTGTACCTCGCGGATGGTGTAGGTATACGTCCCGGTGCTGGTGAAGGTCAGGTCCTTGAAGGAACCGGTGTCCTGACCGGTGATGCTGATTTCGGCTGGATTAGGCATGGGAGCACCTTCACTGCCGGTGATTCGGAAGGTCACGGAGCCGTCGTAGATGTCGCTGGTGGCATAGGTTTTGGAGGCCCGGAAGCCGGTGAGCGTGCCGGTATAATTGTTATACTCGTCATAGCTGTTGACGATGGCAACGGTATCCTGCTGCCCGGCTTCTTTGATCTTGCCGGAGGCCTCTTTGACGGGCTGACCGTTGACTGTTGTGCGCCAGTTCTCGGCAGGGAGGTCTGCGGTTTCCTTCACGCTCCAGGTGGTGCCGAAGGGCAGGTCGAGGAGGGTGAGGGTTTCGCCGGGCTGGATGTTATAGGTCTTTGGGCCGCCTGTAAATTGCAGCTTGCCGGTCTGTGCTGCGGCGTTTCCGACCTTGCTGGTATAGGAGACTTCGCCGTTGTAAGCGTTGTCATTCAGCGCGATTTCCAGCGCGTAGCTGTCCGGAAGGCCCGTCGCCTTGTTGGTGAGGTCGGTTACGGTCTTGCGGATCTCCAGGCTGCCGACGCGCTGGTCGGTGACGACGACGGTGGTTTTGCCGCTGAACAGGCGTGTGAGGTCATAGCTGCTCAGATCGGTTTTCAGCGGCGCCTCAGAGGGATTAAACCGCGTCTGCGTAATATGGAACCAGAGCCAGCCCGTTTCGGTGCTCCAGCAGTCGCGGGCAGTATTGGACGTGTAGCTCATGGAGCCGTCCTGTGCAAACTTTTTCGTGTCCAGCGTCAGCTCGACCTGTTCCGTGGTACTGGTCAGCTTCGGATTCCAGCCGCTGGGGGCCTCCATGCGGGTGGTGGTGATGTCGGTGAGGCTGTGGTCGATGGCGTCGTTGGTGGCGAAGGGGGTCATGGTGGGAACCAGGGTGCCCTCCGCGACGTTGACGGAGATGCCGTCGTTGGCGGTGCCGGCGTCGGCGATGACGCCATGCGTATCATCCACGATCACGGGGACCGGCGTGGGGTTGACCGTGTGGCCCGCCGGGGCCGTGCGCTCCACAAGGTAGTAATTGCCCGCGGGGAGGAGCTTCTTCGCCGTCGACGGGAAGGTTGCGAGGCCGTCGGCGCCAGTGGTCACGGTATCGTAGGGCACGGCATTGGGTTTGATCTCATAGGCGCCATCGGTCACCGTCAGGGATTCTGCGGTATAGAGATCGAAGACCGCGCCGGACAGGGGCTTCTGAGCCGCGCTGTCATCCACCTTTTTCACATAGAGATGGTGCTGAACGTTGGGGATATAGATGGTGGCGGCGAACTGACGCTCGAAGTCTTCGCCGTCGACCCGATGGGTGTTCTCCACATTGGCCTCAGAAAGTTTGCTTGCCTCGGTGTAATAGAACGCGACGGTGTAGGCTGTGTAGGCTGTGTCCGCAGCGTCGCTCCAGTAATAATAGTTCCGGAGATCGCCGGGACATTTTTTAAGTTCGGCCATGTAAGAACCGTTTGCCGCGGGCGTGAAGACGACGGCGTTGCCGTTGGCCTCAGCGTTGCCCTTCAGGGCTTCGATCACGGCGGAGATATAGCTGCCGCCGGATGCGCGGCCTGTCACCTGCCAGCCGGACAGTCCGCTGCCTGTGACGACGCCCCAGTTATCTGTGAAGGAAGGCGCACTTTTTCCGACATTCTCCAGACGGCGCATGATGACGGCGAAGAGCTTGCCGTCGGCAGTGTCGAGGTTTATCGTTTGGTTTGTGTCGGACAAGGTGATGTTGGGGCCGGTGGCGACGCTGCCTTTGAGCGCGGCGTAGGTGCCGGTGGTCCAGCGGTGGTTTTCGTCGTTGAGAAGGACGGTGTCCAACTTATGTTCGTAAAGCTCGAGATAGATGCTGTCGTCGTGGCGATAGCCGGTGCGGTTTTCGTTCCGCTCCTCGAGAATGAGATATCGAATGTTGCGCTTGTTCAGGTCGTTGAGACTGACCGCGATGTCGTCCGCATTGGTGAGGACGAAGCGGCCGTTTTCATCCGTGGTGCCGGAGCCGATGGATTCAATAATGTCGGGCGTGCTGGAGTCAGGATCGACCTTCTCGTAGGTATAGGGGCCGTCGCCATTGTCTATGCGTTTGGCGGCATAGAGGTCAAATTCCACGCCGTTCAGACGGTTGCCGTCCTGATCGACCTTGATGCCGTCGGTCTCGGGGACGTAGGCCAGGTTGAATTTCATTGCGAGGTTCGAATCCGTGCCGCCGCGCTCGAGATAGAAGAGCTTGAGCGTATGGTAGGTGTCATTGGCGAAGGTGTTGTCGTTCCAATAGGTCGAGTCTGTGTAGACACTCCCCATTTTGGCCTTCAGGGCGGTGTCTGCCTGACCGTCGACCTTGATGACGCCGGTCTTGAAGTTGATGGTGGTGCTGGCCTGGTCATGAATGCCGCCGAGGTCGGCCACGAGGACGCCGTCGATGAAGATCCAGACGTCGTCATCGCCGGAGAACTCGAAGGTCATGGCCTCGTTGCCGTCCTCGGTGGTCTTGCCGTTATAGCGCTGCACAAAGCGCGAGGTCATGGTCATCCCGAAATAGTGGTGGATGGCGTCGCTGTCCGAGCTGATGGAGGCCTGTGTCAGGGCGTTATTGCTGCCGAGTGCGAAGACGGTCTTCGGGTCGGTGAAGGGGAAGAACTGGCCCTTGATACCCGAGCTTCCGCTGCGTGTGACAGCCCAGTTGTTGTAGAGCGTGAAGGCATTCGTCTCTTCATTGAAGCAGGCATAGTTCGCGCTTTCATATTTCTTCTCGTCGACATTGTTTTGGTTGGCATTGTAGTAGTAATAGCCGTCTTTGCCAACGCGCAGGAGACCCGCAACATCCCAGAAGGTCTTCTTGTAGGATGTTCTACTGCCATCAGTACCATCCTTGTCCGATTTATCGAACAAATAGGCCAACGACTGCTCTTTGGTTTTATCCATCTGCCAGTCTGCGCCGTAGTCTTTACCGGAAGTCAGGACGGGATAGCCGCCGGAAAGGCGGTCCTTCACGATGCCGGATTGCGGCGATGAGGAGCCAGTCCACTGGTTGATGTTGTCGTCACCGGTGTGCGTTGGGCCGGTGCTGATGAATTTTAAGTAGTGATCCTTGTTGATGCCGGAATCCTTGACCTTGGCATATTCTGTATGCGTATCAGGGGACGTCCGCGTATCGACCCAGTAGTCAAAGAGATTGAGCTGGACGCCTGCGGGCGTGACAGCATCCTGAACGACAGCGTTTTCCAGCGCGGTTTCTAACGCGGTTTTCTGCGTGCCGTCAGGGGGCGCGGCCAGAGCGGCCGGGATCAGCGAGGCAAAGATGGCAAGCGCACAAAGCAGACTGAGCAGCTTCGTTCGGTGCCAACGGGTACTCCAATACATTTTCATAAGAATGAACCTCCTGCAGGCGCGAAATTTCGTTCGTTTTATATGTTCTTATTTTAGCCAAACGGGTTGTCGAATGCAAGGCAGGCTGTAGATTATCGGAAATATTGCCACAATTCAAGACCCCCCCCCGCTTAAAATTTGTGCATTTTAACGAAAATATTCCATGCATTTCCTGTTATATTTTTCTAGTAATCACTGATATCCCCATTTTCCTCAAAATATAACATTTTTTACGTTTTTAATCCTGTGAAAAATAGCCGTTAATTTTTTGTTAAGCCAAGCATTTTTCGAAAAACATAATTTCCTGTCGAAAAATCGAAGAAATTTGCGGTTTACTTTCTATTTTCTCTGGTGATCAATGTTTACTTTGAAATTTGCGGCAAAAATCCCCGGCGGAGGGCCGCCGGGGATGCGTTTGTGTGCAGTGCTTCCTGCATTTATTTTGACTTTCCGAGATAGGCCGCGCGTACCTCCTCGTTCGCGGCCAGCGCGCTGCCGGAGCCGGAGAGCGTGATGACGCCGGTCTGCATGACGTAGGCCTGGTCGGCAATCTTGAGGGCCATGTTGGCGTTCTGCTCGATGAGGAGAACCGTGATGCCCTGGGCATTGATCTCGCGGATGATGTCGAAGATGCCGCGCACGACGATCGGGGCCAGGCCGAGCGAGGGCTCGTCCATCATGACGAGCTGCGGCTTCGCCATCAGGGCGCGGCCCACAGCCAGCATCTGCTGCTCGCCGCCGGAGAGCGTGCCGGCCAGCTGCCATTCGCGCTCGCGCAGGCGGGGGAACAGGTCGTAGACGCGGGCGAGGTCGTCCCGGATGCTCTCCTTGCGGAGGTAGGCGCCGATGCGGAGGTTTTCTTCGACGGTCAGGTTGGGGAAGACGCGGCGGCCTTCGGGCACAAGCGTGACGCCGCGGGAGACGATCTGGTCGGTGGATTTGCCGAGCAGCGGCTCACCGTTGAAGGTAATGGTGCCGGATTTGGGCTTCACAAGGCCCGCGATGGTCTTCAGCGTGGTGGATTTGCCTGCGCCGTTCGAGCCGATGAGCGTGACAATCTTGCCCTGCTCGACGTTCAGGTCGATGCCCTTGACGGCCTCGATGCCGCCGTAGGAGACGACAAGGCTGCGGATTTCCAGAATATTACTCATCGTCGTCCACCCCCAAGTATGCGTCGATGACGCGCGGATTATTTTGAATCTCGGACGGGACGCCCGACGCGATCTGACGGCCGAAGTCGATGACATAGATGCGGTCAGAGATGTCCATGACGAGGTCCATGTGGTGCTCAATGAGGAAGACGGTGAGGCCGAAGCGATCGCGCGTTTCGCGGATGAAGGCGGTCAGCTCGCCCGTTTCCTGCGGGTTCATGCCGGCGGCGGGCTCGTCGAGGAGGAGCAGCTTCGGCTCGGTGGCGAGGGCGCGGGCGATCTCAAGGCGGCGCTGCTTGCCATAGGGCAAGGAGGTCGCCATTTCGTCTTTGAGGTCGGCGAGGCCGACGATCTTGAGCAGCTCGAGCGCGCGGGCGCGCTGGGCGCGCTCCTCCTTCGCGTTCAGGTGAAACGTGGCGGAGAAGACGTTGGACGTGCGGCGCAGGTGCATCGCGGTCAGCACGTTTTCGAAAACCGTCATGGATTTGAACAGGCGGATGTTCTGGAACGTGCGGGCGATGCCGAGGTTCGTAATGGCGTCGGGGCGGCTCGCGATATGCTGGTGGTAGCAGCCGGCGTTTTCGCCCGCGTAGAGTTTTTTCATCTTGCCGCGCGGGTAGGATTCGACAATGGTCTTGCCATAGAAGTCGATTTTGCCGTTGGTCGGCTCATAGACACCGGTAATGCAGTTGAAGGCTGTGGTTTTGCCAGCGCCGTTCGGGCCGATAAGCGCGACGATCTCGCCTTCGTTCACGTCGAGCGACAGGTTGTTGACGGCGACGACGCCGCCGAATTGCATGGTGATGTTTTCCACATGAAGGACCGTTTCTGCCATATTATTTGCCCTCCTTTCGCGGCTTGCGACGGAGCAGGTCGGTCAGCTCGCGGTCGCCCATAAGGCCTTTGCGGAAGAAGAGAACGACGAGCATAATGATGACGGACACAATGGCCATCCGGAAGCCGTTTTTGAAGATCCCAGGTGCCTGGATGCCCAGGAACTCGCCGGAATCGAGGCCGCGCAGAAGCCATTCGACGCTGGCGATATAGAGGAAGCTCGTGATGACGGAGCCGGTGATCGAGCCGATGCCGCCGATGACGACGATGAGCAGAATCTCATAGGTCATGGTGCTCTTGAACGACATGGCCTGCACCGCGCCCATGTACATCGCCAGCATTCCGCCGCCGATCCCGGCGAAGAACGAGGAGATGACGAAGGCAAGGCGCTTGTGGTGTGCAAGGTTGATGCCCATGGCCTCGGCGGCGACTTCGTCGTCGCGGATGGCCTTGAAGGCGCGGCCGTAGGTGGAGTTCACAAGCAGCAAAATGACGCCGATGAAAATGGCGATCAGAATGAGGTAAGCCCAGGCGTGGTCAAAATCCGGGTAGCCCTTGAGCAGGTTGGAGCCGTTGGTGATGGGGCCGAGGGCATTCCACTGGAAAAAGGCACGGAGGATCTCGGCAAAGCCGAGTGTGGCAATGGCGAGATAGTCGGACTTCAGCCGGAGCACCGGCAGACCGATCAGGTATGCCATCAGCGCGGCGATCAGACCGCCGATGAGCAGGGCGATGAGAATGCCGACGACGGTGCCCGTGCTTTGCCCGAAGAGCTTTGCGAACGTCTCCGGAAGCGAGAACTGGATGAGGCCGCCTTCAAATTGCTGATAGACGCCCGCGCGCTTGGCGACCGGGATGCAGAGCACGGCGTAGGCATATGCCCCGAGGAGCATGAAGCCCGCCTGACCGAGGGAAAACAAGCCCGTGAAGCCATTGAGCAGGTTCATCGAGACGGCAACGAGGGAATAGACCGCGGCTTTTTTGATGACCTTGATGACAATGTGATAGCTGGGAAGAACGGAGTCGAGATAGATGCACGCGCCGAGCAGGACGAGCAGGATGACGGCGACGATCAACGATTCGCGATGCAGTTTTTTCGTCATGATATCCCCCTCCTTACACTTTATCGGTGACTTTTTCACCGAACAGGCCCGTGGGCTTGACGCAGAGAATCACGATGAGCAGTGCAAACGTGAAGGCGTCAGAGAATGTGGAATAGCCGATGCCCTTGATGAGCTCCTCGCTCAGGCCGATGATGAACGCGCCGACCACCGCGCCGGGGATCGAGCCGATGCCGCCGAAGACGGCCGCGACGAACGCCTTCAGGCCCGGCATACCGCCGGACGTGACCGCAACGTTCGGATAGTTCGTAAAATACAGCATCGCGCCGATGGAGGCAAGCGCCGAACCGATGACGAACGTGAATGAGATGACGGAGTTGATCTTGATGCCCATGAGCTGCGCCGTCTCAAAATCCTTGGAGGCTGCGCGCATGGCCATGCCGATCTTCGTCTTCTTCGTCAACCAAACAAGCACGAAGACGAGCAGAATCGTGAGCACCGGGGTAATGAGCGTGACGCGCTTGGTGGACGCGCCGAGGACATTGATCGTGTCGGAGATCCACGGGATGGGGTTTGTCACGGGCTTCGGCAGACCGCCGGTGAGGTAAAACGCGAGATTTTGGATGAGATAGCTGACGCCGATGGCGGAGATCATCAGCGACATGCGCGGCGCGCTGCGCAGCGGCTTATAGGCAGCGCGCTCAATGAGAAAACCGAGCAGCGCCGTGCAGGCCACGACAAGCGGCAGCGCGAGGTACATCGGCAGCGAAGCCGTGAAGTAGATCATCATGAGGCCCGCAACCATAAACACGTCACCGTGGGCGAAGTTGATGAGCCGGAGAATGCCGTAGACAAGCGTATAGCCGATGGCGATCAGGGCATACTGGCCGCCGGCAGAAATACCATTGATTACATAGGGAAGCAGTCCTTGCATGGGTGTCCTCCTTGGAGCGGCGGATCTTTTTTGCTTGCTGGGGAGAAAATCATGCCGCTGGATTTTTGATGGGATAGCGGAGGATCCCCGCAGCAGATCGCACAGGATGTGCTGCGCGGATCCTCCGTTATAAACGGGGTGCGACCTGATAGGGCAAAATGCCCTATCAGGTCGAAACTGTTGTTTACGGTCTGCGCGGTTTGGATTCGGTGCTTACTCGACGCCCTGAACAGTGACGAACTCCCATTCGCCGGTTTCGGTGTTGGCGGTCTTGATGTAGGCCGCGTCGCGCTTGGCATCGCCGATCTCGTCAAACTCGATCAGACCGGACACGCCCTCATAGGAAACGGACGGCAGCGCGGCCAGAATATCGGCGGGTTCCGCGGAACCGGCGGCCTTGATGGCCTCGAGCGCGGTGAAGTAGGCATCATAGCCCATCGCGGTGACGGCAGAGACCATGTCGTTGCCGCCGTTGTTGGTCAGGGCATCGGGGTTGGCGTTCATCCATTCCTTGATGCCAGAGTCGAATTCGGGGTTGCCACCTTCCTGATAGAAGGTCGTGATCTTGACGCTGACATCCTTGCCCTTGGCGGACTCAACGACCATGTTGTTGTCCCAGGTATCGGAGCCGAGCAGTTCGCCTTCAAAGCCCTGCGAAGAGGCGGCCTCGATG
The DNA here is from genome assembly GCA_900555665.1 of uncultured Eubacteriales bacterium. Taxonomy (GTDB): domain Bacteria; phylum Bacillota; class Clostridia; order Oscillospirales; family Oscillospiraceae; genus CAG-170. Next base: position 20,213 of record USLX01000026.1, read on the forward strand.
ATGAGCTGTGCGTAGTTCGTGGAGACAGGGGCCATGATGACGCCCGCGTTTGCGGACTGCGCGTTGTTGATGTAGGAGACGAAGTTCGCAGTGCCCTCCGGGAAGTCCTCGGAGATGACCGTGCCGCCGAGGGCCTCAAACGCCTGCTTGAAGTAGTAGACCAAGCCCTGATCATAGTCGGAGCCGAGCATGGCCAGCGTGTAGGCGGTGGTCACGCCGGAGTTCCAGGCGTAGTTGGCAAGGACAGTGCCCTGGAACGGATCGAGGAAGCAGATGCGGAAGTAGACGTCGCAGTCTGCGGTGACCTGCGGGTTGGTGCAGGTGACGCCGATGGCAGGGACGCCGGCCTCGGCAAAGACCTCGCCGCCGGCCATCGAGACGCCGGAGCCATAGGAACCGAGGACGATGGAGACGTCACGGTTCATAAGCTCTGCCGCAGCAGACGGGCCGTTTTCGGCGGAGGTGCGGTTGTCGACGATCTCGAGCTTGACCTCATAGGTCTCGCCGCCGATCTCGACGGTTGGCTGTACATAGTTGGCATACTGCATGCCGAGGATCTCCTGCTTGCCGCCGGCGCCGTTGTCGCCGGTCTGCGGCTCGAAGACGCCAATCTTGACGACCTTGTCGCCGGAAGAAGCGGCGGAGTCGCTCGAGGCGTCAGCCGAAGCATCGGAAGAAGCGGAAGCGTCGGACGAGCTGTCCGCCGGAGCGGCGGTGTCCGCCTTGGCGCTGTT
>USLX01000027.1 GCA_900555665.1 uncultured Eubacteriales bacterium
GGTTGGTGGAGTTGCCGGTGATGGAGACGTCGACGCCTTCCTTGTGCATGATGGCGACGCCCTCGCGGACGTCATCCGCGCCGTAGCAGCGGACGTTGGCACGCTCGCCCTCGGAGTAGCGGATCTCGCGGACGATCTTCAGCTCGCCGGTGGCGTAGTCAAACTGCGTCTGGACATAGGTGAAGCCGTTGATGCGGGAGATGATCTGGGCGGCGTCTTTGCCGAGGCCGTTCAGGATGACGCGCAGCGGGGTCTTACGGGCCTTATTGGCGTTTTTGACGATGCCGATGGCGCCTTCGGCAGCCGCGAAGGACTCGTGGCCGGCGAGGAAGCAGAAGCACTGCGACTCTTCGCTCAGGAGCATGGCGCCGAGGTTGCCGTGGCCGAGGCCGACCTTGCGGTCGTCGGCAACGGAGCCGTCGAGGCAGAAGGCCTGCAGGCCCTCGCCGATGGCGGTGGCGGCCTCTGCCGCGGTCTTGACGCCCTTCTTCATGGCGATGGCCGCGCCGACGGTGTATGCCCAGCAGGCGTTTTCAAAGCAGATGGGCTGGATGCCCTTGACGATCTCATAGGGGTCGAAGCCCTTGGCCTGGCACATTTCGCGGCAGGCTTCGATGGACTCGATGCCATACTGCGCGAGGACGCCGTTGATCTTGTCGATTCTTCTTTCGTAGCTTTCAAACAATGCCATTTTCGTGTCCTCCTTTTCTCAGTCCTTGCGCGGGTCGATATACTTCGCCGCGTTGTCCCACTGACCATAGTGGCCCTGTGCCTTCTTGAGGGCTTCGGCGGGCTCGTCGCCGGCCTTGATGAAGTCCATCATCTTGCCAAAGTTGATGAATTCATAACCGATGATCTCGTCGTCCTTGTTCAGGGCGATCTTCGTGCAGTAACCTTCGGCCATCTCGAGGTAGCGCGGACCCTTCGCCTTGGTGGCGAACATGGTGCCAACCTGGCTTCTCAGGCCCTTGCCGAGGTCTTCCATCGAAGCGCCGACGGCAAGACCGTCTTCGGAGAACGCAGACTGGCTGCGGCCATAGACGATCTGGAGGAACAGCTCGCGCATGGCGGTGTTGATGGCGTCGCAGACGAGGTCGGTGTTGAGGGCCTCGAGGATGGTCTTGCCGATGAGGATCTCGGAAGCCATGGCTGCGGAGTGGGTCATGCCGGAGCAGCCGATGGTCTCGACCAGGGCCTCTTCGATGACGCCGTTTTTGATGTTCAGGGACAGCTTGCAGGCGCCCTGCTGGGGAGCGCACCAGCCCACGCCGTGGGTGAAGCCGGAGATGTCCTTGATCTCTTTGGCCTGAACCCATTTGCCCTCTTCGGGGATGGGAGCCGGGCCATGATATGCGCCCTTGGCGACCGGACACATATGCTGAACTTCCGCAGTATAAATCATATCGTTCTTCCTTTCAGAGAATAATTCAGGGCGGATGGGCAGAGCCCACAAAGCCGATATTACGATTGAATTATACCCATATTTCATCATGAAGTCAAGAAAAGTAAGAAAAAAGATCACACCCTCCGAAACAGGCACATTTATGCAATCTGCCGTATATGCTGAAAAGACAGAGAATCAGACAGGAGTGCGATACTGCATGAGACGATGGAGTTTGGCGGAGCTGCCGGTCGGAAGGACGGCGGTTTTGGAACAGATTGTGCTGGATGCGCGCATGCGGCTGCGGCTGTTGGAGCTCGGATTTGTGCCGGGGACACAGGTGCGCTGCATGCACCGCGCGCCGGCGGGAAGCCCGGCTGCCTATTTGGTGCGCGGCGCGGTGATTGCAATACGAAAGAGCGACGCGGCGAAGATTTTGACGGGGCCATGGGAGTGAGACCGGGGGAGGACGGCGCGCGGAGGATTGCGCTGGTGGGGAATCCAAACGTCGGGAAGAGCACGCTGTTTAACGCGCTGACCGGTCAGCGACAGCACACCGGAAACTGGCCGGGAAAGACTGTAGCGCTGGCAGAGGGGCGGTATATTTACAAGGCGGAGACGTATGCGCTGACGGATTTGCCGGGACTTTATTCCCTCCAGACCTGCTCGCCGGAAGAGCAGATTGCGGCCGAATATCTGGAGAGCGACGAGAGCGCGTGTGTGCTGGCTGTCTGCGATGCGACGAATCTGGAGCGCAGTTTGCTGCTGGCGCTTGAGGTGATGGAGCGGGCGGAGCGCGTTTTGCTCTGCGTGAATCTGATGGATGAGGCTGCGGCGGCGGGCGTCACAGTCGCGCTGCGGCAGCTGGAGGCGGAGCTGGGGGTGCCGGTTGTGGGAATTTCGGCGGCGCGTGGACAGGGGCTGGAGGCGCTGCGCGAGCGGATCCGGACGGTTTGCGACAGCTTTGAACGTCCGCGGCCCAAGCGGCTTGGTCTGCCGCGTGCCCGAACGCCGCGCGAGGCAGAGCGCAATGTGCAAAGGCTGGTTGCGCGGGCGGAGGAGATCACGCGGCGCTGCGTGCAAAACGGCGAGGTAGAGGACAAAACGCAGCGGATTGACCGGGTGCTGACAGGACGGCTTGGCGGGCCACTGGTGATGGCGGCGCTGCTGTTTGGAGTATTGTGGCTGACCGTTTCGGGGGCAAATATACTCTCTGGGTGGCTGGAGGCGGGGTTTGGCGCGATCTGTGATGCGCTTTGGCGGGCATGGCGGGGCGCGCAGTGGCCAGAGACGCTTGGCGGGCTGCTGCTGGACGGGGTGATTGGTACGACGGCGAAGGTCATTGCCGTGATGCTGCCGCCGGTGAGTATTTTCTTTCCGCTGTTTTCGGGGATGGAGGAAATCGGATATCTTCCGCGGGCGGCCTATTTGTTGGATGCCCCGCTGTCCCGCGTCGGAGGGTGTGGCAGGCAGGCGCTGACAATCTGCATGGGCCTGGGGTGCAACGCGGCGGGGGTGATGGGGTGCCGGATTATTGGAGGCAGGCGGGAGCGCGGGATTGCGATGATCACAAACGCGCTGACGCCGTGCAACGGGCGGTTTCCGCTGCTCATCGCCCTGGGAAGCTATCTGTTTTCCGGGCGGGGCAGGACGTTGGAGGCGGCGATCTGTCTGTCGGGATGTCTGCTGCTGTCGATTTGGATGACAATGGCGGCGGGCTGGGCGCTTAGCCGGACGGTATTTCGCGGGGAGGAGAGCAGCTTTGTGATGGAGCTGCCGCCCTACAGGCGCCCGAGACTGGGGGTGGTGATCCTGCGGTCGTGGACGGAGCGTGTCCGGTCTGTGCTGGGGCGCGCAGCAATGGTTGCGGCCCCGGCAGGGGCGGTAATCTGGGCGCTTGCGAACGTGCGGGCGGGAGGAGGCTCCCTGCTGCAGGCAATGGCCGGGGGACTGGAACCGATTGGACGGTTTTTCGGGATGAGCGGGGCGATCCTGCTGGCCTTTCTCCTTGCCTGTCCGGCGAACGAGCTGATTTTTCCGCTGCTGGTGATGATTACCGGAGCAGGCGGCGCGGCCGGAGAGGCGGAAGCGATGACGGCCTGGATGGCGGCAAACGGCTGGACGTATCGGATGGCGCTTTGTACGATGATATTTTGTCTGTTCCACTGGCCGTGCAGCACGACGGTGCTCACGCTCCGCAGGGAGAGTGGGAGCTGGAGATGGACGCTGCTGGCGGTGTTGCTGCCGACGGGGATCGGGCTGCTGCTCTGCCGCCTTGTCGCGGTGGTTTGATTTAGATGGCGTCTTCGTCCAGTGCTTCGAGGAGAAAGGTGACGGGGCGGAAGCCATCATTGCAGGAGAGCATGGCGGAGCGCGGGTCTTTCATCCAGCCGTTGTAAAAGCCCTCCGCGCCATGGGAGAGCGCGAGGGCAAAGGGAGAGAGGGTCTGCCACGCGCTGTCACAAAAGCCGTCTGGTTTCTGCCAGCCGTTGGCGTAGAAGACGTCGCCGACGTGCATGGAGCAGGGGAAGGGCTGCGGGGTTTCGTAGCGTTCACTGAGTTCCGGATAGGTTGTGATTTTCATGACGGTGATGCGAAGCTTTTTCATAGGGGGACTCCTTTCAAATGGTCAAAAAAGGACCGCACGGATGTGCGGTCCTTTTGCAGGTATGGAGAAGTAAAATTACTTGACCTCGACCTCGGCGCCAGCTTCCTTGAGCTCGGCAGCGATCTTCTCGGCCTCGTCCTTGGAGACAGCTTCCTTGAGGGTCTTGGGAGCGCCGTCGACCATTTCCTTGGCTTCCTTCAGGCCCAGGCCAGTCAGGGCACGGACAACCTTGATGACACCGATCTTGTTGGCGCCAGCGGCCTTCAGGACGACGTCGAACTCGGTCTTCTCTTCCTCAGCGGCGGCAGCGCCGGCAGCGGGAGCGGCGACAGCGGCGGCAGCGGCGGAAACGCCGAACTCCTCTTCCAGAGCATGAACCAGCTCGGCCAGCTCGAGGACGGTGAGGGTCTTAACTTCTTCGATCATAGCAGTAATCTTTTCGGATGCCATAATAGTTACCTCCAGTAAATATTTCAGTTAAAAATGTGTTTGGTGAATGGAAATTACGCTTCTGCGGGGGCCTCGGCGGCCTCTGCGGGGGCGCCGCCCTTCTGCTCGAGGATCTGATTGAGAACGACCGCGAGAGAAGAGATGGGAGCGAGGAACGTGCCAAGAACCTGCGCGACGAGCGCGTTCTTGGAGGGCAGTTCGCCGAAGGACATCAGTTCTTCAACCGACAGAACCTTGCCTTCCACCATGCCGCCCTTGATCTTAATGATGTTCTTGTTCTTCTTTGCAAACTCGCAAATGACACGCGCGGGAGCGATCGGATCCTCCGTGGTGTATGCCATGGACGTGGTGCCGTTGAGCAGCGCATCAAACTCGGTGTAGCCGGCCTTGTTGGCGGCGAAGCGGGTGAGCGTGTTCTTGACGACCGCGTACTCGACATTTGCCTCACGGAACTGATTGCGCAGAGCGGTATCCTGTGCGACGGTGATGCCCTTGTAGTCTACAAAAACGGCAGAAGTGGAGTTCTGGATTTTCTCAGACAGAGCATCAACGATGGTTTTTTTGCTTTCCAGTACCTTTGCGTTGGGCATGAATGTCACCTCCGAAAAATAAAATGTCCTCACGCCGAAAGACGTGAGGACACAGAAATGGTGTACCATTTGTGCGAAACCTCGGCAGGATGGACGAGCCATTACGGTAGAAAACCTCCTGCTGTCTTTGGCAGCCTAATCATTATAGCAGATCGTGCTGCAAAGTCAAGCACAAATCGCATTTTTTCGAAGAAATTGTTTCTTCGGAACGAACAGCCGTTCCGCAAGAGGCCGCGAGGCGGCATCCTGCGGTAGAGCTGATACAAATTAGAACTTGGAAGCCACAACCTTGACGCCGGGGCCCATGGTGGAAGCGAGGGTGCAGCTGCGGACGTACTGGCCCTTGGCAGCGGCGGGCTTCGCCTTGACGATGGCACCCATGAGGGCGTTGAAGTTCTCGGTCAGCTTCTCGGCGCCGAAGGACGCCTTGCCGATCGGGCAGTGGATGATGTTGGTCTTGTCGAGACGGTACTCGATCTTACCGGCTTTGATTTCCTTGACGGCAGCGGTGACGTTCGGGGTGACGGTGCCGGCCTTGGGGGAGGGCATAAGACCCTTCGGGCCGAGAACCTTACCGAGACGGCCGACAACACCCATCATGTCGGGCGTGGCGACGACAACGTCGAAACCGAACCAGTTTTCCTTGGTGATCTTTTCGACCATGTCCAGACCGCCGGCGAAATCAGCGCCCGCGTCCAGAGCTTCCTGGAGTTTGGCGTCCTTCGCGAAGACGAGAACCTTACGGGTCTTGCCGGTGCCGTTCGGGAGAACGATGGCGCCGCGAACCTGCTGGTCAGCGTGACGGGAGTCGACGCCGAGCTTGATGTGCGCTTCGATGGTTTCATCGAACTTGGCGGTGGCGGTCTTGACGACGAGATCCATAGCCTCGTTCACGTCGTACTGCGCGCTGCGGTCGTACAGCTTGCTGCTGTCTTTATATTTTTTACCTCTGAACAATGTAATTATCCTCCTTAGTGGTGATTCGGAATACTCCTCCCACAGATTTATGAGGCCCGGCTGTCTGCCGGAATACCTCGGGTCAGGTCAAATGAATCAGTCGACGACTGTGATGCCCATGCTGCGGCAAGTACCGGCAACCTGGCTCATGGCGGCCTCGATGGTGTTGGCGGTCAGGTCGGGCATTTTCCGCTCGGCGATCTCCTTGACCTGCGCCTTGGTGATGGTAGCAACCTTGTCCTTATTGGGGACGCCGGAACCCTTCTCGATGCCGAGCGCCTTGAGAATGAGGGTCGGGGTCGGGGGGGTTTTGGTGATGAAAGAGAAGCTGCGGTCGGCGTAGACCGTGATCACGACGGGGATCTTAAAACCGGCCTGATCCTTGGTACGCTCGTTGAACTCTTTGATGAACTGGGAGATGTTGACGCCGTGCTGACCCAGAGCCGGGCCGACAGGGGGCGAAGCGGTGGCCTTGGCGGCCGGAATCTGCAGCTTGATATAACCTGTTACTTTCTGTGCCATTGTAAGCACCTCCTGAATAGATGTGGTGATACGCCCGTTTGGCGTATGTTTGGCGGGGCGAACCCCTCCCACGTTCTGACGAAGCCGTTCGTCAGAAGTTACTGGTTGATGACCTCAACCTGGTCGAGCTCCAGCTCGACGGGCGTCTCGCGGCCAAACATGGACACGATGACGCGGACCTTGTTCTTTTCGATATCCACCAGATCGACAACGCCGATGAAGCCGGTCAGCGGGCCGTCCGCCACGCGGACACTGTCGCCCTCGCCGTAGGCCACGACGACTTCGTGCTTTTCCACGCCGAGCTGCTGCACCTCTTCCTCGGTGAGGGGGGTGGGCTTGGTGCCCGAGCCGACGAAGCCCGTGACACCGCGGACGTTTTTGATGATGTACCATGCCTCGTCGGACATGATCATCTTGACCAGCACATAGCCGGGGAAGACCTTGCGGTCGTAGGTTTTGGGCCCGTTGTCGGTGATCTCGGTCACGGTTTCCATCGGGATGGAGACGGTGTGGATGAGATCTTCTAGATGGCGGGTCTCAATGGTTTTTTCGATGGTTGCCTTGACGGTGTTTTCGTAGCCGGAATAGGTATGCACAACATACCATTTTGCTTCGTCCGCCATGGCTTACCCCTTGACCAGAGAGATGATACCGTTGACGACGACGCCGCCCACAGCATCAAAGATCCAGATGAAGATACCGACGACCAGCACGCAGGCCAGAACGATGAGTGTGTTGTTGATCATCTGGCTCTTGGTCGGCCAGACAACCTTCTTCAGCTCACTCTTCATTTCGCGGAACCAGCGGGAAAGGCGCTTGCCGGTACGGACAAAGAAGTTTTCCTTTTTTGCTTCTGCCATGATGTTCACCCTTTCTACAGTGGTTTGAGCACTGTTACTTCGTCTCGGAATGGACAGTGTGCTTCTTGCAGAATCTGCAATACTTCTTCATTTCCAGACGATCGGGGTCATTCTTCTTGTTCTTCATGGTGTTGTAGTTTCTCTGCTTGCATTCGTTGCATCTGAGCGTGATCTTCACTCGCATTGTCGGCACCTCCTTAACTTTGCCTCCCTGCTGGGAACTGCGGTCAGGATAAATTTGATGACGCCGGAACTACCACGGCGTCCCGCAGCCGAAAAGGCGCAAAAAAATAAGCCCCTTTTCACAGGTATGCTCATCATAGCATATCGGACAGGCTGCGTCAATAAAAAAATCAGAAAAAATCGAATTTTTTTGTGTTCCGTTTGCCTTTTCGGCACAGGATATGGTATACTATTGCGCGGAAAAATGCAAGGGAGTTTTGATATGAAGGTTATGGCGATTGATTATGGCGACGCGCGGACGGGAATTGCGGTTTCGGACGCGATGGGGTGGCTGACCGGGTTTACGACGGTCATTCATTCCAGGAATGCAGCAAAGACGGCGGAGGAGATCGCGGCGCTGGTGAAAACGCACCGGCCGGAGCGGATCGTGATGGGATTTCCGAAAAATATGGATGGTACAGAGGGACCGCGGGCGGAGATTTACCGCGCGTTTGCCTCGCAGCTGGAGGAACGTTTGGGCCAGCCGGTCGCGTTATGGGATGAGCGGCGGACGACGATCGAGGCGCATCAGATCCTGTCAGACGGCGGCTATCACGGAAAAAAGCGCAAGAATACAGTGGACGCGGTGGCGGCGTCACTGATTCTGGAGGGCTATCTCAATTATCTTAAATTGCACAAGGAGTAAATGCAAGGGCAATGTTCACAGGGTATTCGGAAAAGGTCGGAGATTTCTTCTGGGAGCTCCGGTTTAACAATTCGCGCGAATGGTTCAATCCGCGCAAGGAGGAATTCAACCAGCTCATCATGCAGCCGACGAAGGCGCTGGCCAATGAGCTTTATGACTGGTTTCAGGGGCAGTACCCGGCGCTGGGGCTGAATCTGCATATCTCGCGCATCTACCGCGACGCACGGCGGCTGTTTGGGCGCGGACCGCTGAAGGACGAGATCTGGTTCTCGTTCCAGAACGAAATCGAGCACCGGGACGGCGCGCCGAATTTCTGGTTCGAGGTCGGGGCCGAGGGCTATGGCCTGGGCTTCGGCTATTGGATGCGCGCGGCGGACGCGGCACGAATGCGCAAGTTCATCGATCAGGATCCCCAGTTGATGGAAAAGCTGGCGCGGCAGTTTGCGGCACAGAAGGACTTTTCACTCACCGGAGAGGAATATGCCAAGCCCAAGGGGCACACGGACGACCTCCTCGGCCCGTGGTACAACAAGCGCTGGCTCGGCTTCCGCTGCATCCGGCCCTACGACGCCGTTTCCGCCTCGCGGGAGCTGCTGACGTTCGCGGAGGACGGCTTCCGCTTCATGGTTCCGTATTATCAGTATTTTGATAAGGTATACCGCATGGCGGACTGACTCCGCCGCGGCGGAAAGCCCCCTCTTGGAAGAGTGGGCCGTTTCAGGCGTTTTTTTTCTTCAAGCCCTTGCAGAAAATTTCCACAAGGCCGGCGGCGATGAGGAAGGCGCCGAATAGTTTGCGCAGGAGCTCCATCTCGAGGCTGGCGGCCAGGAGGGAGCCGGGGACGGCGGCGGCGCAGCCGGCGAGGGCGGCCGGGATGACGGCCCGCCAGGCAATCTGCCGGTTTTTGGCGTGGAAGATCAGGGCGCAGGCGGCGGTGGGCAGGAAGTAGAGCAGGTTGATGCCCTGGGCGGCCTGCTGCGCGAGGGACTGCACAGCGGTCATCCAGACCATGAGCAGACTTCCGCCGCCGATGCCGAGGCCGGAGAGCACGCCGCAGACCAGACCGGCCAGAATGGCGATGATAAAATTCAGCATACGAGAAGCCGCACCCCTCCCAGTAAAATCAGCGCACCGAGGGCGATATGGAGCCATTTGACCGGAATTTTTTGAAAAAGCAGCCCCGCAAGCACGCCGCCGCCCGCGCCGCCGAGCAGATACGGGAGCGCGTCAGAGAGCGGCAGCATATCATGCCGCCCGTAGATGACGAGCGACACGATGCAGAGCGGCAGGATGATGCTGATGGAGGAGGAGAAGGCCAGTTTTTCCTCCAGACCGACCAGCCAGATGAGCAGCGGCACGAGCACCATGCCGCCGCCCGCACCGAAAAAGCCGTTGACAAAGCCCGCGGCAAGCCCAGTGAGCAGACATTTCCAGAGGGAGATTTTGGATCGTTCCATATAAAAATACCTCCGCAGTCCAGTTTGGGCTGCGGAGGTGATTTTTATGCGGATTTTTGATTATTTGCTGACGAAGCGCATGCCGAAGGACTGCTCGGTATAGGCGGCGTCTGCGGTCAGGCCGGTGTACCAGGCGTTATAGGCGTTGGTACGCAGGGTGTTTTCGACGAGGGTGTTGCGATAGGTATCACCATAGCTGTCGAAGAAGACGAGGCTGTAACCCGTGGAGGTCTCTACGACGGCGGCGTCGCCTACGGCGCGGGATGCGTCGAAGCACCAGGTGTTATATTCGTCGCTGCCGGAGTTCGGAGTGACATTTTCGGTCAGGCCGTCGGCGGTTTCGTTACCGGTGTATTTCTGGACGAGGGAAATGAAAGCGTCGGCAGTACGCTCGCCTGCTTCATACTCGGCGAGAGCGGCATCGGCGTTCGACTTGGCCTCGGCCATAGCGTCTTCATCGGAGGTGTCAGTCGCGGCGAAGGGGATCTCTCGGATGTTGGGCAGGGGATAATCGTTGGTGCTGTAAGAGATGTAGTACACAACGTACCAGGTGCCCTCGACCTCGACAGCCGTGGCATCACCCTCCTGGCGGGCACTGTCGGCAAACCAGGTGCGAAGTGCCTCGGGGATGGATGCGCCGGTGTAGGAGCGGAGCGTAGCGTCCGCATCCAAATAGCTGTCCTTATTGGACTCGGCGGCGTTTTCATACGCAGCGTCGATGAAGGCCTGCTCGTCGCCCTGTGCGGCGGCTGCCATCTCGGTGGCCATGGTTTCCTTCCGCTCGGCAATCTCCTCGTCGCTCAGCTCCGTCTCCGAGGAGAAGAGGGAGTCGCCGATCAGGAACTGGCGGTAGGTGTAGGTGTTATAATTCGCGGGATTTGCTTCGTACTCGGCGGCAAGATCCTCGGCGGTGTAGGTGAAGCCGTCGTTGACCTGCTGGCAGTAGTTTTCGGCGATCATGGTGACCGTCAGGTATTCCGTGTAGCTCTTTGTGTTGCAGCCCGCGCCGAAGCCGGCGGCGAGGTAGGCGTTCGCGTTGGCATAGCCCTGCTGCGTGGCGACCAGTTCATACGAAGAAATGGTCGAGTCGATCTGGCTCTGGTCTTCTTCGGTGAGGGCGGCGCCGTTCGCGATGGCCTCGTCATAGATGGCGTAGGTCTGCGCGGCAGTGTTCAGGGCCTGCTCCATCAGAAGGTCGGCCCAGGTCTCGCCGGTCTCTTCGTTGTAGACCTGCGTGGACAGCGAGGCGGCGTCGATGCCGAGATAGGAGCCGTAGGATTTTTTAAATTCGTAGACCTGAGCATTGTAGAAATAGTTGACCATGGCGGGCGTCAGGTTGTGGGAACCGACGGTCGCGGCGGTCGTATGGGAAGCGAAATAGCCGCCCGTCACCATGCTGAAAAACACCACAGCGGCGATGACGACGATGGCACAGACAACGATCAGCGTGGTCTTCAGGCCGCGGCTCATACCTTTTTTGACCGGCTGGCCCTGCGTGACAGGCGCTTCGGAGGCGAGCTCTTTGCGCTCTTTCTTTTTGCGGGATGCGCTCATTCGGAATCATTCCTCTCATTTGTTCGGGATTTTCGCTATTTTGCGATACAAACGGTATTATACAAAAAAAGCACGCGGGTTGCAAGGGGAAATTATTCTGAAGGGAAAAATAAGAAAAAAGCGATTTTGGCGCGGAGGAATGGTGCAAAAATGCAAAAAATCTCCCCGCAGCGGCCGTGCGGACCCAATTATAACCTGCACGAAACGGCAGGTGGGTCGCCTCTCATCTGATTCACTGCTTCCAACGTCCACGCAAAGTCGTTGCTTTGGGCGGGAGGCCTGCAATCGGCAGATGAAGTACAGCGTCCCTGAGTTATAATGTGGGTTTAAGTGGATCCGTCACGCACCCCGCAGGGAGACTTGTTGACAAATTTGTGTTACGATTCTTCTTCCTCGTCCTCGTAGATGAGGTCCATCAGGGCCTGATAGACGTTTTCGAGCTCTTCATCGTCGTCGATGGTGACGAGAATGTCCTCGCCGTTTTCCTCGACCGATTTCAGAATGCTGACCTCAAGCTCTTCAGCTTCATCGGTGTCGGCGGGGACGAGCGCAAGATAGCGGCTGCCCTCATATTCCAGCTCTGCGAGCACTTCCAGTTCATATTCTTTTCCGTCTTCATCGGTGATGGAGATGAAATCGTCTCCGAATTCCTGACTCATGTGATCGTTCCTCCGTTTATTTCTATTTCTATTCTACTCGCTGACGGATGCAAAATCAAGAGGAAAATGCACGGAGGAATATCAAGAGCAAAAATCTTCCAACGCATGGGCAAGCGCAGCGGCGTCGTCCAGCGGGAGACCACGGGCGAGCAGGGCGCGGTCAGCGGCGTTAGGCAGGGAGGCAACGGAGACGTCAGTTTCGTGCCAGAGGCCGGCAGCGCGGTCATAATACTGGATTTTGCCGCCGCGCGTCTGCATCCAGAAGGCGGAAGAAAGCAGCAGGCTGGCAAGCAAAGGCACAAGGCGATGGCGCAGGTTCATGACAATCAGCTCCTTTTTGCTAGTGTGGCGAAACGCGGGGCATGATATTCACAAATTGTTTCCAAACTAATTGACAGGTGTGCTATAATGTATAACCGAGTTAGACTAGATGGATTCTGCCTGAGGCAAAACGCCTGCTTTGATGGGGGAAAACTATGGCAAAAAAACAGGAAAAACCGGCTTCGCAGGGAGAATATCGAACCAGGACAAGCGGATGGCGTGTCTTTGGGCGCGTGATCGGGACGATTGTGCTCGTCGGCGTGCTGGCGGTGCTGGTGTTTGCATGTTTGTTCGCGCTGTATGTGAAAAATGATCTTGCGGCGCAGAATGATTTTTCGCTGGAGGGCTTTGCGCTCGACCAGACTTCGGTCATCTATTATGAAGATCCGAAGACAGGGCAGGACGTGGTGCTGCAAAAGCTCTACGGCGGCGCAAACCGGACGTGGGTGAAGTATGAGGACATCCCCAAAAACCTCGTCCATGCCTGCATCGCCATTGAGGATAAACGCTTCATGGAACATCAGGGTGTCGACTGGTTTACGACGATGAAGGCCTGTGTGAAGATGTTTGTCGGAAGCGGAAGCGCGGGCGGCTCGACCATCACGCAGCAGCTGGTGAAAAACGTGACGGGCAACCGCGAGGTGACGGTCCGCCGGAAGCTGGCGGAAATTTACTCTGCGCTGAAGCTTGAGAAGGAATACACCAAGGAAGAGATCATGGAATGGTATCTGAACGTCATTGCGCTCGGGCAGAACTGCGAAGGCGTGCAGGCGGCGGCACAGGTGTATTTCGGAAAAAATGTGGAGGAACTGGATCTGGCGCAGTGCGCGTCTCTGATCGGCATTACCAACAATCCCTCCATCTACGACCCCTATCTGAACCCGGATAAAAATAAGGAGCGCCAGGAGATCATCCTCGGCGAGATGCTGAGTCAGGGCTATATCACGCAGAAGCAGTATGACGAGGCGAAGGCGGAGGAGCTGGTCTTCGTGCGCAAGAGTACGGATGACGGCGACGGAGAATACTATTCTTATTTTGAGGATCAGGTCATTCGTGACGTGGTCAACGACCTCTGTGACAAGACGGGCTATGATTATGAGATCGTCTATAAAATGGTCATGACCGGCGGCTATCAGATCTACAGCACCTATAACCCCGACGCCCAGGCGGCGGTGGACGCGGTGTATGAGGATCTGAGCCAGATCCCCGAGACGGCCAGCTCACAGCAGCTGCAGTCCGGCATCGTCATCATTGATAATGAGACGGGCGATATTGTCGCGATGTCGGGCGGCGCCGGCAAAAAGACCGGCAGCCTGACGCTCAACCGCGCGGCGCAGAGTCTGCTCTCGCCGGGCTCTACGATCAAGCCCGTGTCGGTCTATGCGCCGGCCATTGAGCTCGGGCTCATCACGCCCGCAACGGTCTATGATGACACGCCGTATTCGTTTACCGACAATTCCTTCTGGCCGAAGAACTCGGACTCGACGTTCCGCGGCCTCGTCTCGATCAACGAAGCGATGATGGAATCGCTCAACACCGTCCCGGTCAAGCTGGTGGCGGAGATGACGCCGGAATACTGCTATCGGTTTGCCAAGGAGAAGATGGGCCTTTCCACGCTGGTTTCGGACTATGTGACAAGCAGCGGCGAGGTGCGCTCGGACGTGAACCTTGCGCCGATGGCGCTCGGCGGCCTGACCAACGGCGTGACCGTGCGTGCGATGGCGGCGGCCTATGCCACGTTTGCCGACGAGGGCGTCTACCGCGAGGCGCGGACGTATACGAAGGTGACAGACGCGAGCGGTAAGAACATCATCCTCGACAACACGCAGGAATCCTACCCGGCCATGAAGGACATGACGGCCTGGTATATCACGGACATGCTGGAGAATACCGTGAATTACGGCACGGGCTACGGCGCAAAGCTCGAGAACATGACTGTCGCCGGCAAGACCGGCACGACCACGAGCGACTTTGACCGCTGGTTCGCAGGGTATACGCCATATTATACGGGTGTCGTGTGGTGCGGATATGACGATCCGGAGGAGGTCGTGCTGACCAATTCGGAGACGAATCCCGCCGTGGTGCTCTGGCAGAAGGTGATGAGCACGCTGCACAAAGGGCTGGCCAATCAGGAATTTGCAAAGCCGACGAATGTGGTGGAGTGTACGGTCTGCCGCGACAGCGGCAAGCTGGTCACGGACGCCTGCAAAGAAGACCCGCGCGGGAGCCGCGCGGTAAAGGTTCAGCTCAGCCTCTACGACGTGCCGACGGAAAACTGTGACGTCCATACGGAGGTCGAGATCTGCGACGCCTCGGGCCATGCGGCAAATGAATACTGCGCGCTGGTGGACGGAAACACGACGCACAAGGTGGGACTTTTGAACATTTCCCGCGCGTTCCCGACGGCGGGGATCGTGGTGCTGGATCAGTCCTATGTCGTGCCGAACGACAGCCGGCCGGCGGGCTATTACGCGGCGGTTGCGCCGGATGTGGATGCGATCAATGTGCTCTGCTATGTGCATGACGCGGACGATCTGCCAAAAAAAGAAGAACCGGAGCCGGATGAGGACGAGCAGTCCGACCCGGACGACGAAGATACGACCGGGACGGAGGACTGGAACGAGGCCTCCGGACTGAACCCCAGAACGTAGGAGAATGGTATGTGGCTGGCTGATGAATGGAAGGACTATGAGGTATTGGACACGTCCGGCGGGGAAAAGCTGGAGCGCTGGGACAGGTATGTCCTGGTGCGTCCGGATCCGCAGGTGATCTGGAATACACCGAAAGACGACCCGCTGTGGCGGAAATATGACGCGCGCTATGCCCGGTCGTCGACCGGGGGCGGAAAGTGGTCGAATCTGCGGCTGCCGGAGCATTGGCAGGTTCGGTATAAGGAGCTGACGTTCAACGTCAAGCCGATGAACTTCAAGCACACGGGCGTCTTTCCGGAGCAGGCGGCAAACTGGGATTTTATCATGCAAAGCATCCGGGATGCCGGGCGGCCCATCAACGCCCTGAACCTCTTTGCCTACACAGGCGGGGCCACACTGGCCTGTGCGGCGGCGGGCGCGAGCGTCTGCCATGTCGACGCGGCGAAGGGCATGGTCGCCTGGGCCAAGGAAAATGCGAAGTCCTCCGGCCTTGCGGAAAAGCCGATCCGATGGATTGTGGATGACTGCGCCAAGTTCGTCGAGCGGGAAATCCGCCGGGGCCGGCGCTATGACGCCATCATCATGGATCCGCCGAGCTATGGCCGCGGGCCGTCAGGCGAGATCTGGAAGCTGGAGGAGAATCTCTGGCCGTTTGTGGAGCTGGTGAGCCAGGTGCTCTCAGATGAGCCGCTGTTTGTGATCATCAATTCCTACACCACGGGCCTGGCACCGTCGGTGGTAGGGTACATCATGGATTCCATTTTTACGAAAAAATACGGCGGCCACAGCGAATGCGGTGAGCTGGGGCTGCCGGTGACGGATTCCGGCCTCGTTCTGCCCTGCGGGAGCACAGGCCGGTGGACGAGGAAGTAAGCAATGAACGATGCCATTCAGGTCAAAGACCTGCATTACAGCTATCAGGATCATGAGGAAGGGCAGGAGTATGTCGTCTTCGACGGGCTGAACCTGGAAATCAAACAGGGAAGCTTTGTCGCGGTGCTCGGCCATAACGGGTGTGGAAAGTCCACGCTGGCGAAGCATTTTAACGCGATTTTGCTGCCTGCGGGCGGCAGCGTCACAGTCTATGGGATGGACACGAAGGACGAGGACCTGCTTCTGGCCATCCGGCAGGCGGTGGGCATGGTGTTTCAGAATCCCGATAACCAGATCGTCTCGAACGTTGTGGAGGAAGACGTCGCCTTTGCACCGGAAAACCTCGGTGTGCCGAGTGAAGAGATCCGGCGGCGGGTGGACGAAGCGCTGAAGACCGTTGGGATGTATGAATACCGGGCGCATGCGCCGCAGCTGCTCTCCGGCGGACAGAAGCAGCGCGTGGCCATCGCGGGTGTGCTGGCGATGCGCCCGAAGTGCATCGTGCTCGACGAGCCGACCGCGATGCTCGACCCCAGAGGGCGGCGCGAGGTGATTGAAACCGTCGAGCGGCTCAACCGCGAGGAGGGCATGACCGTTGTACTCATTACGCACCACATGGACGAGGCGACACATGCCGGGCGTGTGATCGCGATGAACGACGGCGAGATTGTCGCGGACGGGACACCGGAGGCGGTCTTCTCTCAGGTGGAGCTGCTGCGGCGCGTGGGCCTCAGCGTCCCGGAGACGACGGAACTGCTTTATACGCTGCGGGCGGAGGGCTTTGACCTGCCGCTGGACGCGCTTTCCATTGATCAATGTGCGCAGGCACTCTGCACTCTGGCAGAGGCCTGACCCAGAACCTGGAGGAAACAACGTTGACCCCTATCTTAGAGATACAGAACCTGTCCCACGTTTACAGCGCAGACACGCCGTTTGAGCGGGCCGCCTTACAGGACGTGAACTTTTCCATTGCGCGCGGAGAATTTGTGGGACTGATCGGACATACCGGGTCGGGCAAATCGACCCTGATCCAGCATTTTAACGGTTTGCTGAAGCCGACGACGGGGCGGGTGCTCTTCGACGGCGAGGATATCTGGAAGGACGCCAAATTCACGCGCGAGATCCGTTTCAAGGTCGGCCTCGTCTTCCAGTATCCGGAACATCAGCTCTTTGAGGAGACCGTCTATCAGGACATCTCCTTCGGGCCGAAGAATATGGGCCTTTCGGAGGAGGAGATCCGCACGCGGGTGGAACGGGCGGCGCAGTTTGTCGGCATTACGGATGCTGAGCTGCAAAAATCGCCGTTTGACCTGTCCGGCGGGCAGAAGCGCCGCGCGGCCATCGCGGGCGTGATCGCGATGGAGCCGGATGTGCTCATCCTGGACGAGCCGACGGCGGGGCTCGACCCGCGCGGGCGGGAGAGCATCCTGCAGAACATCCGCGACTATCAGGCCGCGCAGCATGCCGCCGTTGTGATGGTGAGCCACTCGATGGAAGAAATTGCGTCGAACGTCGACCGGCTGCTGGTCATGAACCACGGGAGAAACGTGCTGGACGGAACGCCGGAGGACGTTTTCTCGCAGGCAGAGGCGCTGGTAGAGATGGGGCTGGCCATCCCGAAGATGACGCAGCTGTTTTTGGAGCTGAAGCGGCGGGGGCTGCCGGTGGAAACGTCGGTATTTACCGTGGAGCAGGCGGCCGCGTCGCTGCGGGGGCTGCTTCGAAAGGGGGGAGCGGCATGCTGAAGGATGTGACGCTGGGCCAGTATTTCCCCGGGCAGACGCCCATCCACAAGCTCGATCCCCGGACGAAGCTGGTGTTTGTAATCCTCTATATCGTCGTGCTGTTTTTGGCAAAGGGCGTGTGGGGCTATCTGCTGGTGGCGGCATTTTTGGGCGCGGTCATCCGGATCTCAAAAATCCACCTCTCGGTCATCTTCAAGGGACTCAAGCCGCTGCTGCTTATTATTATTCTGACGGCGGTTTTGAATCTGTTCTATTCCAGCGGCGAACCGATCGTGAAATTCTGGATTTTCAA
This sequence comes from uncultured Eubacteriales bacterium, assembly GCA_900555665.1. Taxonomy (GTDB): domain Bacteria; phylum Bacillota; class Clostridia; order Oscillospirales; family Oscillospiraceae; genus CAG-170. Next base: position 17,789 of record USLX01000027.1, read on the forward strand.
GATCACCAAAGAGGGTATTTACAATGCCATTTTTATGGCGCTGCGGATTATGCTGCTGGTGGCAGGGACATTTATGTTAACCTATACCACCTCGCCTATCGCCCTGACGGACGGGCTGGAAAGCCTGCTCGGACCGCTGAAGAAGGTCAAATTGCCGGTGCATGAGCTGGCGATGATGATGTGTATCGCGCTGCGCTTTATCCCGACGCTCATCGAGGAGACAGACAAGATCATGTCGGCGCAAAAAGCGCGCGGCGCGGATTTTGAGTCCGGCAATCTGATTTCCCGCGCGAAGGCGCTGGTGCCGATTCTGGTGCCGCTGTTTATCAGCGCATTCCGCCGCGCCGACGAGCTTGCGACGGCGATGGAGTGCCGCTGCTATCACGGCGGCGAGGGCCGCACCCGCCTGCATCAGCTGAAGTACGAAAAGCGGGACTATCTCGCATTTGGTGTCGGCGTGGTTTTCTTGGCCGCGATGATCGTTTTGCGGCAGTTTGGACTGTAAGGATGTTTGAAAAATGCGGAATATCGCGATCACGTTAAGATATCTCGGCACAGCGTATCACGGCTGGCAGGTGCAGAAAACGCAGGTGACGGTCGGCGAGACGGTGGAAAAGGCTGTGGCGATGGTGGTGGGCCATGCGGTGCATGTGACGGGCTGTGGGCGGACGGATGCGGGCGTCCATGCGCGCGTGTACATTGCCAACTTCCGCACCACGTCGCGCATCCCGGTCGACCGTCTGCCCTACGCACTCAACACGCATCTGCCGCTTGACATTGTGGTGACGGGCGCGCGTGAAGTGCCGGAGGGCTTCAACGCCATCGGCTCGTGTGTGAAAAAAGAATATACCTATCTGATCTATAACTCGGCGATCAAGGATCCGTTTTATGTAAACCGCGCGTGGTTTTATCCGAAGCATCTCGATGAGAAGGTGATGCAGCTGGCCGGCAGTCAGTTTGTGGGAACGCATGACTTTGCGGCTGTCCGCTCAGTCGGCACGGAGGTCAAATCCACGGTGCGGACGGTCTATTATTATGAGGTCGCGCGCAAGGGGGACATCATTTCGCTGCGCGTGTGTGCCAACGGCTTCCTCTACAATATGGCGCGGGCCATGGCCGGGACGGTGGTCTACGCGGCGGAAGGGAAGTTCCCACCGGAGAGCGTGGCGGAGATTTTGGAACACGGCGACCGCAAGGCTGCGGGCCCCACGGTTCCGCCCGGCGGACTTTATATGACGCAGCTGTGGTATGACGACGGTGAGGTTTCGTTTCATGTCGGATCAAGTTTCTAAGTTCGGTGAAAAAACAAAAAAGTGGCCCCTCCGGCGCATCATCGTGTTTTCGCTGCTGGTGCTTTTGGTATGCGCGGGCGTGGCGGGATATGTGTTCCGTGACAGCCTGAACCTTGACGCGGTGCGGCGGTTTGTGCGCTATCTCAATGTATCCGGCGCACAGGAGGGGGGACAATTTGTCTTTGACGCGGGAAACTCCAACCAGTATGCCGATTTTGACGGCGGGCTGGCGGTGGCGTCCGGCACGGGGCTTTCGGCCTATGAGGCCGGCGGAAGCGAGACGGTGCTGGTGCAGGAAAAGATGGCGACGCCGGCCATCCGACAGGCCGGAAAGTTCGTTCTGGCCTTTGATGTGGGCGGATATGCGCTGCATGAGATTTCAACATCAAAGGGAAGCGTGCTGGATGTGACGAGCCAGCGGCCGGTTCTGGATGCGGATTTGGCCGAGGACGGAAGCCTCTGCTATTCCACCAGCGAGAGCGGCTATAAAAGTGTGCTCTGCGTCTACAACGCCAACCAGACGCTGATCTACCGCCGCCTTTCGGCCAGCCAGTATCTGCCGGTCTGCGCGGTAAGCCGCGGTGCGGAATATGTAGCTGCGGCGGCGCTGGGACAGGCGGAGGGGAGCTATGAGACGAGCATCCAGCTGTTCCGCACGGATTCGGAGGATCTGGCAGGGGAAATTTCGTTCGGCAATGAGCTCATCTATGATCTGGCGTTTACCGACGAGAAGACGGTTCTGGCCGTGGGCGAGCAGCATGCGCGCTGGTTCTCCCAGACGGGCGAGCGGCTGGGCAGTTATGATTATTCCGAGTTCTATCTGAAGGATTTTGATTTCGGCGGCAGTGGATTTCTGACGCTGGTGCTGAATATGTATCAAGCAGGCAACCGTTACCAGGTGGTAACGGTGGGACCCGACGGGGCTGAATTGGGATCGCTCGATTTTGAGGAGCAGATTTTGGATTTTTCTGCGGCGGGAAAGTATGTGGCGGTCCTGACGGCAGGACAGCTCAGAATTTATGACAGCACAATGCACCTTTATGCACAGACCGACAATGACGCGGGCGCGACAAACGTCGTGCTGCGGGCCGACGGAACGGCGATCCTGGCCGGGAGCGGCCGGGGAGAGCGCTTCGTCCCCTAGGGTGTATTTGAAAACTCCCAACGCACCCGGACAGCGGGTCTTTTCACGCCGCGCCGCGTCATTTTTCCTTGAAATACGTCAGGATTCCTGCGAAAAAATGTCTTG
>USLX01000028.1 GCA_900555665.1 uncultured Eubacteriales bacterium
GAAAAATGACGCGGCGCACCGCAAAAAGACCCGCTGTCCGGGTGCGTTGGGAGTTGGAAGAATACACCCTATGCAGAGAGATTTGCGCACGGCCCGACTGCACCGGAAACCGGCGCCATCCGCTCCGCATGCGCCTGGGAGGTTCTATGGAACAGCATATCTATAACGCCCTGCAAGATAGCCCCATCATCGCCGCCGTCCGGGACGAAGCCGGCCTTGCGGCCTGCCTGCGCTCCGACGTGCGCATGGTTTTTACGCTCTGCGGCGACATTTGCTCCATCGCCCCGATGGTCGACCGGATCCATTCCGCCGGCAAGCTCGCCGTCGTCCATCTCGACCGCATCACCGGCCTCGCGGCAAAAGAGGTCGCCGTGGACTTCGTGCGCTCGGCCACCCGTGCCGACGGCGTCATCTCTACGCACCCCAACCTCATCCAGCGCGCAAAGGCGCAGGGCCTTTTTACGGTTCTCCGCGCCTTCCTGATCGATTCCATTGCCCTGGACAATCTCCTCGCCGCCAGCAAAATCCATCCCGACGCGCTGGATATCCTGCCCGGCCTCATGCCGTCCATGATCCGCCGCGTCGTGCGGGAAACGGGCCTGCCGGTCATGACCGGTGGCCTTATCACCCAAAAACAGGAGATCCTGCAGGCGCTCGAGGCCGGGGCCCTCGCCATTTCCACGACCAATCCCGCCGTCTGGTCCATGTGACCGGCGTACACCATCCAAACGTCCATGCCAGCGCCTTGCTGCGCAGAAAGGGGAACTTCCATGCCAAAGTATATGATGGCTCTCGACTCGGGCACCACCTCCAACCGCTGCATCCTCTTCGACCATTCCGGTGCGATCGTTTCGCTCGCCCAGCGCGAATTTTCACAGCATTTCCCGCAGCCCGGCTGGGTGGAGCATGACGCAGGCGAAATCTGGGCGACGCTCCTCGGCGTCACGGTCGAGGCCATGCAGATGGCTGGCGCCACGGCGGCGGATATTGCCGCCATCGGCATCACCAACCAGCGTGAGACCACCATTGTCTGGGACAAGGTCACCGGTGAGCCCATCCATCCTGCCATCGTCTGGCAGTGCCGCCGAACCAGTGAATATTGCGATTCGCTCCGCGCGCGCGGCCTCACGGCCCAGTTCCGCGAAAAAACCGGCCTCGTCCTCGACGCCTATTTTTCTGCCACCAAGCTCCACTGGCTCCTGCAAAACGTCCCTGGCGCGCAGGCCCGGGCCGAGCGCGGGGAGCTCCTGTTCGGCACGGTCGAAACCTGGCTCATCTGGAAGCTGACCGGCGGCCGCGCCCACGTTACCGACTATTCCAACGCCTCGCGTACCATGCTCTTCAATATCCATACCCTCGACTGGGATGACGAAATCCTGCAGGAGCTGAATATCCCGCGCTGCATGCTGCCCCAGGCCCTGCCCTCCAGCGGCCTGTTCGGCAAAACCGACCCGTCGCTCCTCGGCGGTGAGATTCCCATCACCGGCGCGGCAGGGGACCAGCAATCTGCCCTCTTCGGCCAGACCTGCTTTATCCCCGGCGAGGCAAAAAACACCTATGGAACCGGCTGCTTCCTCCTCATGAATACCGGTGAAACCCCGGTTTTCTCTCAAAACGGCCTCGTCACCACCATCGCCTGGGGCCTCGGCGGCAAGGTCACCTATGCGCTCGAAGGCTCGATCTTCGTCGCCGGTGCGGCCATCCAGTGGCTGCGCGACGAGATGAAGCTGATTTCCAGCGCCGCAGAGTCCGAGTCGGTCGCCCGGGAGGTGGCGGATACCAACGGCTGCTACGTCGTCCCGGCCTTCACCGGCCTCGGCGCGCCCTATTGGGATCAGTACGCGCGCGGCGCAATCGTCGGCCTGACGCGCGGCTGCAGCCGGGCGCATATCGTCCGCGCCACGCTGGACTCCCTGGCCTACCAAACTGCCGACGTCCTTGCCGCCATGCGCGCCGATTCCGGCATCGCCCTCGCCGCGCTCAAGGTGGACGGCGGCGCGAGTGCCAACAATTATCTCATGCAGACGCAAGCCGATGTCATTGCCGCCCCGGTCCTGCGCCCCACCTGTGTGGAGTCCACCGCCATGGGCGCGGCCTACCTCGCAGGCCTCGCAGTCGGCTTCTGGCGCGACCAAGCGGAAATTCGCAAGATCTGGGCAGTAGACCGCACTTTCGAGCCGCTGCTTGACGAAGCGCGGCGCGCTGCCCGCCTCCGCGGCTGGCATAAAGCCGTCCAACACGCCTACGCCTGGGCCAAAGAGGACTAACCATCCCATCCCGCCCAAGGCCCCCAAAACCGCATATTCCACCGCGAGTCTTTGAAAACGGCCTGTGTGATCTGCACGTTTTGATTTTGATTTGTAATACCGAACCTTTTGAGGTGATTTTATGTATGATGTGATTATCGTCGGCGCGGGCGTGACCGGCTGCGCCGTCGCCCGTTTCTTGAGCCGCTGCCGCGGCAGCTTCCTTGTGCTCGAGCGTGAGGAGGACGTCTGCTGCGGCACCAGTAAGGCCAACAGCGCCATCGTCCACGCGGGCTTCGACGCCGCGCGCGGCAGCCTGATGGCCAAATTCAACCTGCGCGGCAGCGAGCTGATGGAGCCGCTGTCCCGGGAATTGGATTTCCCATATCGCCGCAACGGCAGCCTTGTCATCTGTCTTTCCGAGTCCGACCGCCCAAAGCTCGAGGACCTCTATGAAAACGGCCTGCAAAACGGCGTCCCCGGCCTCGAAATTGTCGGGCGTGACCGGCTGCGTGAACTCGAGCCGAATGTCTCCCAAGATGCGGTCGCGGCGCTTTACGCCCCGACCGGCGCAATCGTCTGCCCCTTCGGCCTGACCATCGCGCTGGCGGAAAACGCGGCGGCCAATGGCGTCCGTTTCCGGTTCGACACAAAGGTCGCCTCCATCCGCCCGGAAAACGGCCACTGGGTCGTCGAAACCGACCGCGGCACGTTTGAAACCCGCGCCGTCGTCAATGCCGCCGGCGTCTACGCCGACGTGCTGCACAATCAGGTCAGCGCGCACAAGCTGCACATCACGCCCCGCCGCGGTGACTATTGCCTGCTCGACAAGGCCACCGGCAATTTTGCCCGGCATACGGTCTTCCAACTCCCCGGGAAATACGGCAAGGGCGTCCTCGTCAGCCCGACCGTCCACGGCAATACCATCGTCGGCCCCACGGCCATCGACATCGAAGACCGTGACGGCACAAATACGACTGCCGCCGGTCTCGACGAGCTGATCGCCAAGGCCGGGGCCACCATGCAGAACCTTCCCATCCGCCAGGTCATTACAAGCTTTGCCGGCCTTCGCGCCCATGAGGACGGGCACGAATTCGTCCTCGGCGAGTGTCCGGACGCGCCCGGCTTCTTCGACTGCGCAGGCATCGAATCGCCCGGCCTCAGCTCCGCCCCCGCCATCGGCGAATACACCGCGCAGCTCCTGCAAGCAAAACTTTCTCTTGCAGAAAACACAGAGTTTGTTGCAAAACGTACCGGAATTCTCGATCCGAAAACGCTCTCCCACGAGGACTACAACACCCTCATCGCCCGTGATCCGGCCTACGGACGCATCGTATGCCGCTGTGAGCAGATCACGGAAGGGGAGATCGTCGACGCAATCCGCCGTACCCCCGGCGCGCGCAGCCTCGATGGCGTCAAGCGCCGCACCCGTGCGGGCATGGGCCGCTGCCAGGCGGGCTTCTGTTCGCCGAAGGTCATGGCCATTCTGGCCCGGGAACTCGGTGTGGATGAAGCGGAGATCACAAAATCCGGCGGCGCGTCCCGTCTCTTGACCGGCTATCCGAAGGAGGGAACGAAATGAAACAGGTCGATGTACTCATCATCGGCGGCGGCCCGGCGGGCCTCGCCGCGGCAATCGCCGCGCACGATGCCGGCTGTCAAAAGATCCTCATTCTCGAGCGCGACGCCCAGCTCGGCGGCATTCTCAATCAGTGCATCCACAACGGCTTCGGCCTCCATACCTTTCAGGAGGAGCTCACCGGCCCGGAATATGCCCAGCGCTTCATCGATCAGGCCGCGCAGCGAAACATCCCGTTCCAACTGAACACCATGGTGCTCAGCATCGCGCCGGATAAGACCGTCACGGCCCTGAACGATACCGAAGGCCTCTTCACCGTCCGCGCCCAATCCATTGTCCTTGCCATGGGCTGCCGGGAGCGGCCGCGCGGCGCGCTGAATATCCCCGGCTTCCGTCCCGCAGGCATCTATTCCGCCGGCACGGCGCAGCGCCTTGTCAATATCGAAGGCCGCATGCCGGGCCGCCGCGTTGTCATCCTCGGCAGCGGCGATATCGGCCTCATCATGGCCCGCCGCATGACGCTTGAAGGCGCGAAGGTACTTGCCGTCGCCGAGCTCATGCCCTATTCCGGCGGCCTCAAGCGCAACATCGTCCAGTGCCTTCAGGATTTTGACATTCCGCTCTACCTCAGCCATACCGTTGTCGACATCGAGGGCCGTGAGCGCGTCACCGGCGTCACCATCGCCGAGGTCGGCGCCGACCGCCGCCCCATCCCCGGCACGGAAAAGCATTATGACTGCGATACGCTTCTGCTCTCCTGCGGCCTCATCCCGGAAAATGAGCTGACACGCGCCCTCGGCGCGGCTATCAGCCCCGTGACAAACGGCCCCACCGTCAATGAACGCTTTGAAACCAGCGTTCCCGGCGTTTTCGCCTGCGGCAACGTCCTGCACGTCCACGATCTGGTTGACTACGTCAGTCAGGAGGCCGCCGCGGCGGGCCGCGCCGCCGCAAATTACGCGGCGGAAGGGGAGACAGCCGCGCACGAACTTGCCATCGCCGTCTCCGGCGGCGCGCGCTATACTGTCCCCGCCACACTCGATCCGTCGCGCATCCGCGAAGACCTGACCGTCCGCTTCCGCGTCGGCAGCGTCATGCAAAACCGCCGCGTCGTTGTTACGTTTGACGGCGAACCGGTCGTGCAGAAAAAACGTCCCATCCTCGCCCCCGGCGAGATGGAGCAGGTCGTGCTGACGCCCGCAATGTTTGCTGCGCATCCGAACGTTCAAGCAATCAAAATCAGCATTGAGGAGGCGTAAACCATGGAAAAGCGAACATTGACTTGTATCAACTGCCCCCTCGGCTGTCAGATCGAGGTGACGCTGGACGGCGGCGCCGTCCAGTCCATCACCGGCAACACCTGCAAGCGCGGCGCGCAGTATGCCTCCCGCGAGGTTACGCATCCGACCCGTATCGTCACGACCTCCGTCGCGCTCACCGGCAGCAAGACCGGCGCCCGCACTGTTAGCTGTAAAACTGCGTCCGATATCCCGAAGGAGAAGATCTTCGCCATCATCGACGCGCTCCGCGGCCTGACGGTTCCTGCGCCCGTCCGCATCGGCGACGTGCTGCTCGCCGACGCCGCCGGGACCGGCGTGGAGATCGTTGCGACAAAAAATGTAGACTGAAAAACGGCGATACCCGCTTGCAAAACCGGGTATCGCCGCTTTTATCGGGATAACACGCACATTCTTTGACTCCGTGCCTGCCGCTATCCATGATCCCTGTCAGGCAGCGCTCGGACTGCGCGGATGTAAAAGCCGCCGTCATAAAAATCGAGCACATATTCCTTTTGACCGAGCGGCGCGTCGTTCCCGTCCAGAACACTCCCCCGGATGGTGCACACGCTCCCCTCCGCGCGGATCTCCAAAACACGTACATGGGTCCCGCCGCCAAATCCACCGATCACCTGCGCGGCGATGGCCTGACGGGCCGGGTCATACTGCGGGTCATCCTCGATCCGGAACGTATAGCCCTCGTAGTACCGATCCAGGACCTCACAGATCTGTACCTCTGAAAAGAGATATGCGCCCGCCGCCGCGTCCCAACGATCGAGCAGATTGCGTTCCTCCGCAAATATCTGGAACGAGGTGTAAAGCGCCTCCTCCGTCAGCTCCGCCGGGCTTTCAAAAGAAAGTTCGCCTGAGTATGCGGCCTCCAGATCCGACAGAAATGTCTCATAATACAGCTCCGGCAGCGTCTCCGGCAAAATACGCTCGTCCTCCGGCGATCCCGCCGCAGCTGCCGCTGCGAGCTGCGCGCCGTCTGCGGCAGGCAGTGCGTCCACGGTATCTGCTGCAAGCAAAATTTTGAGATACACAGCCTCAGACCCGTCTGAAAATGTCAGCGCACCAAGATAATCCCCAATCTCCGTCAGGGCGTACAGATCTGCCGCCCAGTCGGCATCGCGCAGGCGCGGACCATAGACCTCGATCTGCTGCTGGAACGGCAGCACCCACTTTGACATGGCGCGCCGGTCGAGCCACTGCGTATCCAGCGCCGGGTGCGCCGGATGCAGGGCGGTCCGCGCTTCCAGCTCACGCATCAGCGCGATCTCATCCTCGGCGGAGATGGCCTCCGTGGGATCCCCCGCAGTATGATCATCGCTTGGATCTGCTTCCGCCGTCTCCGGCGCGGTTTCTTCCGGCGAAAGCTCCGTCTGTTCTGCCTTGGCGGACGCATCGGGCTGCTCCGCCGTGCGCCCCGTTTTTGCGCAGCTGCACAGCAAAAGCAGCGCCAGGAGCACCGCAAACAATCGTCTCTGCTTCCTCATTCCGTTTCACCGTTTTCCCGTTTTGCCAAGGTGCGCCGCGTCCTCCCGCGACACGCGCGTCGAGGACCGCAAACGCGCCAATCACAAAAAAGGGCATCGCCGGAGCGATGCCCTTTTTGAAACATTACATATCCAGCGGCTCCATGCCGAGAACCGGGTGGCCAACCTCGGTGAGGTACGCCAGCAGCTCTTCGGGATCGCCGGAGGAGCAGTTGGTCTCGTCAGCGACCATGTCGGCAAAGTTCTCAATGCCGTACAGATCCTTCGCGGTCTCATTCAGCTTGTCGCGAATCTGATCCTTCAGTTCCTTCGGCAGCCAGACCAGACGGGCAACGCCGCCCTCGGCCTTCAGGAACTTGTGGGATGCGATGTAGTGCTTGCCGTGGCCCATGAAGCCCGGGGTCTGCACGCCGCCGCCCGTCATGGAAGCCATTTCGGAGAACGTCATGCCGAGCGGAGTCATGCCGGCATACTCACGGCAGGTGATGACAACGCCCATCGAGCACGGCTCGATGCCGCAGATGCACTCGAAGCAGCCGCAGGAGGTCATCGGATCCTCGAGCAGGGAGTACAGCGTGACGTGCTCCAGCGCGCCATGGGAGTATTCCGCAACGGCCTCATCGACGTCTTCATACCGGCCGGTGCGCTCGTCGGTGCAGCGTTCCTTGGTAACGACCTGGCAGGGGCCCTGCGGGTCGAGCTCATTGGTGGCCTTCGCGTCCAGCCAGGACACGGCGCCGCACAGGCCGAGACGCTCCGGGGTGACGATGCAGACGTGGCTCGGGGAGAATGCCTGGCACATGATGCAGGAATAGAACACCGGCACGGACTCGTCAGTCATGGACTTCAGACGCTCGTCGCGCTTGTCGAAGACCTCGTTCGCGTGCTTGCGCAGCGCGGCGTTCGGCTCGTCGCCGACGACGATCTTGACCTGGCACTTGTCGACCACAGTGTCGAATTCGGACTTGATCTTCGCGTACAGGACTTCGCCGATGTGGCGGAAGCGGAAGCCGGCCTCAAAGTCGGCCTTGTTGATACGGATACGGATCATGTCGCGCTGGCCGGTGTGCATCAGACCCTCAACGCAGTTCAGGAACTGGTGGATCTTACGCTCGAAGACCGGCTCGAAGTCGGGCTGCATGTTCTTGCCCGCAACCTCGACGGTGTAGCTCAGGGAAATCTTGGAGCCGCATTCCAGCTCATCCAGTTCGGGACCCTCGACGACGATCTTGTGATCCTCGACCTCGGAGGCGTCCTTCGTGGTGACCAGCTCGAAGCAGTCCTTGCGGGAGCCGTCAACTTCGATCTGCATGTCGCCCTTGCGGATGATCTCGCCTTCGAACGCGGAGGAGTAGGAGACAGGAATGTCGATCTTCGTGATCTTCAGCTTGATGCCGCGTGCCTCGATGGAGGTGTCGATCCAGTCCTTGGTGTCGTCGTAGATGATCAGGGACTTCGGAACGGCCCACATGTCGTCGTGGTCGTTCGTGATGACCGGGAAGCCCAGCTTGATCGCGCCCGCGCCGCAGGCCACGGTGATATCGTTGACCGGCTTATAGGCGTTGACAAACGCATTGATGCGGTCGAAGGTGTACTTGTGGAAGCCTTCCACGTCGCCCGGCTGGATCGCGCCGAAGATCATGGCGGCACGCACGACGAGGGAGATGACATGGCCGACCGACCAGATCTCTTCGCCGACGGGGACGACACGGACGGGGAAGCCCATGGACAGGCCCGCCTCGACGGCCTGCTCAATAATGCCGCCGATCAGGAACACGAAAATGCCGCGGCTCTGATAGCCCTTGATGGTCTCAACGGCTTCTTCCGTGGAAGGAGCCGGCCCGATCATGACGACGAAGCCGGGGATATCGCCGGTGACCAGCGGCACGCCCAGCTCACGGACTTCCGCGTCGGTGAAATGGCCGTGATAGTTGGTGCCTTCGTAAGGAGCTTCGGTCTTGACGTACTTACACGCCTCGATCATCTCTGCGGCGATGGCGGTGCCGACGCCGGACTGGAAGATGGAGTTCGTGCGCGGCTCGCGGAGCATCATGGCCTTCACATCGGCCAGCGCGTCCTGCAGCTCACCGACGTTGGTGACCTTCTTGCCGATGTAGGCATAGATACAGGCCAGGAAGTAGGCGGTGGAGGGCATGGTCAGCGCGGCGTCGCGGCCAACCTCTGCAACGATCTTGTTGACTTCTTCTTCGGCCTTCGCGAACATCTCGTCCGAGCCGTTGAAGACTCTTTCAAACAATGTCTTCATTGTAGGTAATCATTCCTTTCAGTTTCGTTCTTGCGCGTCGATCTTTGCCTTGATGGCGCGGATATCCTCCAGCGCCTCGGGGCTTTGATCGTAGGGAGAAAGGCCCTTCCGGTCGGCGTCGATGACGTCGGCGTTGTAGCGGATGAAGCCCAGCAGATCCTCCTCCGGGATGCGGGAGCGGATGAACGCGCGGTCAGACTCGTCGCGGATCTTGTTTGCCACGACGCGCACCTTCGTCACGCCGATATCGGCCGCGAGCTGCTTGATGCGCTCATAGGTCTGTACGCTTCGCGCGCCCGGTTCGATGACCACGATGAACTGATCCATCATGCTCGCCGTGCCGCGGCCCAGATGCTCCAAGCCTGCCTCCATGTCCATGATGACGACGTCGTCCTTGCGGAACGTGAGGCTTGTCAAAATGGCCTTGAGCATCACGTGCTCCGGGCAGACGCAGCCGCTTCCGCCGGTGTCGACCGTGCCCATCACGAGCAGCTTGACGCCGTTGATCTCCTTCGCCAGCTTATCCGGCAGATCCGAGACCTGCGGATTGAGCTTGTAGAACGAGTTCATGTCGTTCGCGCCGGTGCGTTCCTTGGCCAGCTGCTTCATTTTGGAAACGGGAACGATGGAGTTGACCTCTTCCTCCGTCATGCCCAGCGCCAATCCGAGATTGGCGTCCGGGTCGACGTCGGCGGCCAGAACCGTGCGCCCCTCGTCGGCATAGAGCCGCGCGAGCGTGGAGGAGAGCGTCGTCTTTCCGACGCCTCCCTTGCCGGTAATTGCTACTTTCATGGGAAAAACCTTCTAAAATCAGTAATCAATATGTAGACATATCAAAAAATCTACACAGGCAGAAATTCAGAATTTCAGCAAGCTGAACATTTTGAAATGCTGCCGAAACATTAGATACCAAGGGCCTTACGCTTGGCCTCGATGGACTCGATCATGCGGTCGCCCAGCTTTTCGATGTCCTTTTCGACGACGAAGTTCGCCTCGACCCATTCCTTGCAGCCGGTCTCGCCCTGCAGGAGCTCCGTGATCTCGGAGGAACCCTTGGAGTACGGATCGACGCCGAGGTAGGTCTCGATACCGGTGGCGACAACGTAGTTGCCGATGGACACGGCCTTTTCGGACATCCATTCCGGCGCGCAGCCGCACAGCGGAATCTGGGAAATGTTGATGCCCCAGTCCTTCGCAATGTCGGACGCGAGGATCATCATACGGGAAATATCGACGCAGGAGCCCATGTGCAGCACGGGCGGAATGCCGACCAGCTTGCAGACGCGCTTGAGGCCTTCGCCGCACATCTCGCCGGCATCCGGATCCATCAGACCGGCCTTCGCCGCAGCCTGCGCGGAGCAGCCGGAGACGATGACGATGATGTCGTTCTTGAGCAGCTTTTTCATCAGCTCAATGTGCGCGGTGTCGGGGCGAACCTTCGGGTTGTTGCAGCCAACCATCGCGACCGCGCCGCGCAGAACGCCGGACTTGACAACGTCGACCAGCGGCTTCGTGGTGCCGGTGATGTCGACATGGCTGTTCGTGACGCCGTCGAGCTCTTTCTTGATGGCCTCGACAGAGTAGCCGACGCGGGCCTTGGTCTTGAGCTGGGGAATGTTGACCAGCTCGGGCTTGCGGTTTTTGAAGTTTTCAACCGCCATCTTAATGATCGCCTTGGCGTTGTCCGCCGCGGTGGCCTCGTTGAACTCGATGAAGTCAGAATCCGGCATCCGGGCGATCGGGGAGGTGGTGATGAATTTGGTATGGAAGCACTTGGAAAGCGGGCCAAGTGCCGGGAAGATGCACTGCACGTCGACGACGATTGCTTCGCACGCGCCCGTCAGAACGACATTTTCCTGCTGCAGGAAGTTACCGGCCATCGGGATGCCCTGACGCATCGCAACTTCGTTGCCGGTGCAGCAGACGCCGCAGATGTTGATGCCCTTCGCGCCGTTTTCCTTGGCAAGAGCGACCATCTCGGGATCCTGCGAGTACATGACGATCATCTCGGACAGGGACGGATCGTGGCCGTGAACCACGATGTTGACCATATCCTTTTCCATGACGCCGATGTTGGCGGTGGTGTCAACGGGCTTCGGCGTGCCAAACAGGACGTCGGAGAACTCGGTGCCCATCATCGAGCCGCCCCAGCCGTCGGACAGACCAGCGCGCAGAGACTGCTTAATGAGCGCTTCGGGCAGGGAAGAGCAGCCCATGTGCGTCATGTGCATCGACTGGGAAACCTCGCGGTCAATCGCGCGCGGCTCGATCCCGGCCTTGTGCCACAGTTCCTGGGTGTGCTCCGGTGCGCGCTTCAGGTAGCGCTGCACGCCGAACGGCTTGCCGTATTCCATCAGGCCGGTCTCGGCGACTTCGTGCGCCAGATCATAGAGGTCCTTGCCTTCGGTCTCGATGCCCCACTCGTGGGCAATCTTCGTCAGCTTTTCTGGATCCTTGACCTGATAAGAGCCGCCCTCTTTCGTCTGATACAGCGTGTGACAGATCTGACGGCCATGGTCGGAGTGTGTGGCAGCGCCGCCTGCGGTGAAACGCAGGTAGTTACGGCCAACGATGCCGTGCACATCGCAGCCGCAGATGCCGCGCGGTGCCTTCGGCGTGATGCGGCAGGGGCCCATGGAGCAAATGCGGCAGCAGGTGCCAGCCTCGCCAAAGCCGCAGTGCGGTGTCTGGTTCTTGACTCGTTGCTGCCAGGAGTCTGCGCCGACCTTCTTGCCGGTTTCAAGCAATTCGTTCGTCGCTTCCTCCATCTGTTCAATTGTGATTAAGCGATCCCAATCCATCGATGATGTATCCTCCTAAAAATGTTCTATGGTGCCGAAGGGGGGATCCTCCGGCCTGGGAATAGCTGGCTGCCCCGGGAAGGACAGACCGATAAGGCACACCAGCTGCTTTGAAACCGAAAAACAGCAAAATGCGCCGAATACAGGTTATATCTATTCTAACAAGCCGGCGCGAGAATGTCAACTAAAACCGATGCAAAAATATCGATTCATTTTGGTAAAAAAACCGGGGCCAGGCCCCGGTTTCTGTTTCTCTGTATTTGCCTTGTTGGGTCTCGTTGCAAGCCCTGCGTTTATGAGGCAATCGTGTGGACATTCAGATGCAGATAGGTCATCTCGATCCCCGCCGCGTCGAATTCCCGCTTCACGTTTTCCAGAACGTCGTAATAGATGTCCATATAGTCCCCCGGATGGATCCAGACGAACAGCACATACTCAATCGCGCTCTCGCCGTACCCGTTCACGCGCGCGATGGGAGCAATCTCCTGCAGCCGCAGCGGATGTTCCGCCGCGCGCAGCAGCGCCGCCTTCACATCCTCCACCGGCGCATCATAGGATGCCGTGATCCGGTACTCCAGCCGCCGCCGGTCGCTGGCCGTGAAGTTTGTCACCTTCGAGCTGGTGATCTGGCTGTTCGGCACATGGACAAGCTGGTTGTTCGACGTCATCACATCCGTGCAGATTGCCCCGACCTTCACCACCGTCCCGCTTACGCCGTCCAGCTCGATAAAATGCCCGATCTGAAACGGCTTCGTTGTCAGCAGGATGACGGCACTGGCCATATTCCCCAGCAAATTCTGCAGCGCCAGCGAGACCGCCAGGCCGACCACGCTCAAAATTGCCAGCAGGGAAGACGTATCCACGCCCAGCGTCCCTGCCACCAGCATGATCGCCACAAACAGCAGCACCATCTTTACGATGGCCCGCACAAACGGATGTACCGCCCGGTCCAGCCGCGACCGGCCGAGCATCCGGTCGGTCGCCTTCAGGAGCAGCTTGATCAGCACCCCGCAGACCACCAGCAAAATGGCCGCCGAAATCAGCTTCGTCCAGGAAAATCCACCAAAAAACTTCTGGAAAAATCCCACGGTCGATGCCGTCCCGTCCTCCAGCGCCGCGCTCACCGCGCTTGCCGCCTCGCTGACGGCCGCCGCCGCGTCCGGCGCATCATTCGTCAAAAACAGCACTTACGCGCCCTCCGTCGGGTTTGAATTTTCATCCGTCTTGTCCGCAGCGTCCTCAGCCGGAGCCGCTTCTGCGCCGGATGCTTCGGCCTCGTCCTTCGGGGCCTCGAGCTTGCGGTTTTCCGCGTTCACATAGACCATGAACTCGTCGCCCGTAATTGTCTCCTTCTGCAGCAGATACAGCGCGATCTCATCGAGCAGCGCCCGGTGCTCGCGCAGCAGCGCCTTCGCCTGCTCGAAGCAGCTAGACAGCAGCTTCTGCACCTCCTGATCGACCTCCGAAGCTGTGGAGTCCGCGCAGTTCATTGTCGCCGCGCCGTCGAGATACTGGCTCTGCACGGTGGACAGGGCCATCAGCCCAAACCGGTCGCTCATGCCGTACTGCGTGACCATCTTGCGCGCCAGATCCGTCGCACGCTCAATGTCGTTGGCCGCGCCGGTCGTCGAAATGCCGAACACGACCTGCTCCGCCGCCCGTCCGCCGAGCAGCGTCTGCAGCTCGACCAGCAGCTCTTCCCGGCTGGAGAGGAACTTTTCCTCCTCCGGCATCTGCATCGTATAGCCGAGCGCGCCGGACGTGTGCGGAACAATCGTAATCTTGGACACCGGCTGCGTGTGCTTCTGCAGCGCCGCCACCAGCGCGTGCCCGACCTCGTGGTAGGACACGATCCGCTTTTCCATGTCGGTCAGGACGGTGCCCTTCTTCTCGGTGCCCGCGATGACCGTCTCAAACGAGACGAGCAGATCCTGCTGATTGACGGTCTTGCGCCCCAGGCGCACCGCGCGCAGCGCCGCCTCGTTCACGAGGTTGGCCAGATCCGCGCCGACCGCGCCGGCGGTCGCCTGTGCAATCTTGTGCAAATCGACGTCCTCGGCCAGCTTGATGTTCTTTGTGTGCACGCGCAGCGTCTGATACCGGCCCTGCAGGTTCGGCCGGTCGACGATAATCCGCCGGTCAAACCGCCCCGCGCGCAGCAGCGCCTTGTCAAGAATTTCGGGCCGGTTCGTCGCCGCGAGGATTACAACGCCCTTGCTCGAGTCAAAGCCGTCAATCTCGGCCAGCAGCTGGTTGAGCGTCTGTTCGCGCTCGTCGTTGCCGCCGAATTTGGAATCACGGGTGCGGCCAATCGCGTCGATCTCGTCGATGAAGATGATGGCCGGGGCGACCTTCGCCGCCTGCTGGAACAAATCGCGCACGCGGCTTGCGCCGACGCCGACGAACATCTCCACAAAGTCCGAACCGGAGATCGAGAAGAACGGCACGTTCGCCTCGCCCGCAACGGCCTTTGCAAGCAAAGTCTTGCCCGTGCCCGGAGGGCCGACGAGCAGCGCGCCCTTCGGCAGCTTCGCGCCAATGGCGGCGTATTTCTGCGGATTGTGCAAAAAGTCAATGATCTCGACGAGCGATTCCTTCGCCTCGTCCTCTCCGGCCACATCCGCGAACGTCACGCCGGTCTGCTTTTCCATATAGACCTTGGCCTTGCTCTCGCCGATCCCGCCGAGGCCGCCCATACCGCGCATGCGCTTCGACATCGAGCGCATCAGCAGCGAGAACAGCCCATACATGATCATGACCGGCAGCAGCCAGGTGACAATGAACGTGACGATCGGACTGGTTTCTTCCGGCAGCTCGCGGTTGTATTCCACACCCGTCTCATCCAGCTTTTCTGTCAGGGAAGATGTATCCTGGTTCGGGATCAGGCCGGTATAGTAGAGCTTTTTCGCCGTGCCGCTGGCGTCGGTGTCGGATTTTTTGGCGAACACGACGCGGTCGTCGCTCTGGAATTCCAGCTCGCTGATCTCACCGTTATCCAGCATCGTCAAAAACTCGTCGTACCGGACCTCGGTCAGATAGGACTTGGAGATCGACGTGTAGAGCGTGTTGATCAGCAGCGTCGCGATCAGCGCCGCCAGCACCAGAAACAGGATCCGCCGCCCCTTGACATCATCATTATTGTTGTTATTGCCGTTGGGCCGCTGATCGTTCTTTTTGGGGTCGTTGCTCATGGAGCCACCTTCCTTCCGTCCCACAGGGGCGAATATCAATTGTTGCCTTGTATCTTACCACAACTCCCCGCCCTTTACAAGAACAGGTAAAAAACAGAGCGTAAATTTTCTGTGAATTTCAGAAATGAAATTGCAAAGATTGCAGTTGTGCATCGCCGGCAAAACTGTTATAATATTATTTGGCATATCAGCACTCAATATTAAAAGCGTCATTGCGAGATAAGTGACCGATGTCACTGGCGTGGCAATCCCGTGAATCTTCCAGGAGTCTAAAGGAGAGCGGCTCATCCCAAGGCCCCCTCTGCGAGAGGGGACTGTCAGCCGACGGCTGACTGGGGGAGGTGCCCCAGTGCGTCCACTGGGACGGAGAGGGCCGGGAAGCATGCAAGCTTTCCTTCGTACCAAAACAGACGCTTCTTTATATACCCGCTGCGTCCTGACCAATACAGGCAATTGCCGTCTCAACGTCGGCATAACCAATGAACACCACCGGCAGTCTCTGCGAGGACTGCGCAGAAATTGATTCTGATATAAATGGAGACACCATCATGGAAGAACGAAAAAATAAACCCTATGACCGCCGCCCGCGTCAGCCCCGGCGCGAAGCGCGCCCCGACCCGGAGACGGCGGAAAACCTCCTCGAAGGGCGCAACGCCCTGACTGAAGCGCTTGCCGCGGGCCGTGCCGTCGACAAGGTCTACCTTGCCGAGGGCAATACCGACCGCGCGCTTGCGCGCCTGGCCGCGATGGCGAAGCAGGCTGGCGCTGTCGTCGTCGAAACCGACCGCCGCAAGCTCGACCAGCTCTCCGCCACCGGCGCGCACCAGGGCGTCATCGCCGTTGTCGCCGCGCACAGCTATGCCTCCGTCGACGATATCTTTGCCCGCGCCGCCGAAAGAGGGGAGCCGCCGCTCATCGTCCTCTGCGATGAGCTGTCCGACCCGCATAATCTCGGCGCCATCATCCGTACCGCCGAATGTGCCGGCGCCCACGGCGTCATCATCCCCAAGCGCCGCAGTGTCGGACTTACCGCCGTTGTCGGCAAAGCGTCTGCCGGCGCGCTGGAATATATGCCCGTCGCCCGGGTGGCGAATCTGGTCAACACGATCAAAGAGCTCAAAGACCGCGGCGTCTGGGTCTGCGGAACCGCTGCCGACGGCGACACGCCGCTCTACCGCGCCGGCCTGAAAGGCCCCACGGCCATTGTCATCGGCAATGAGGGCGCCGGCATGAGCCGCCTTGTCGCCGAGAGCTGCGACTATAAGGTCAGTATTCCCATGCGCGGCAGCATTTCATCCCTCAACGCTTCCGCCGCCGCCGCAATTTTATTGTATGAAGCCGTCCGCCAGCGCGCGGAATGAGCCTCTGAAAATCTGATCATAACTGGAGTCCGAATGCGTCCATGAAAAAACAAAAACCGCCCGCGCGAGAGCCGGTAAAACTGCATATCGATCCCACACCGGTGGAGCCCACGGCGGAGTATACGCTCGAGGACATCATGAACGAGTTCGGCGGCTGGTCAAAGCGTCCCGAGACGTCCGACACGCCGCAGAGCGTACCGGAAGCCACCGAAGGGCACCCGGATTTGCCCCAGCCGCAACGTGCGCCGCAGACACCCGCTGCAGATTTGAACGCCCAGCCGCTCGCACCCGCAGCGCAAATAGCGGCAGACCCGCAAGCGTCGCCGGAGCCGGATGTTCGTATCGCAAAACCGGAAAATGCGGAAATTCCAGAAGATTCTTCCAAAGATAAGACGAAAAATTCTGGTGAAACGCAGAAAAAAACGGATCTTTCTGCCGAAACCATGCGCTTTTCCCCCGTCATGGAGCAAAAAGCGGAGGAGACCGAAGAACGGCCGATAATTTGGACATATAAGGGGGAACCTACGCCGGAACAGTCGGAAAAGGATCCCCGCGCCCGCCTCTCCCGCGAGGAGCTGCGTGAACGTCAACGCCTGAAAAAATTGGAATATCGCCAGCAAAAACGGGAAAAACGCAAGGAAAAGCGGCAGGAAAAACCGGAACGTACCTTCGCGTCCCCGGAGGAGGCCTACGCCTTTTACTGCAAGCCGGACTCGCTTCGGCTCCGCCTGCTCCTCTCTGCGCTCCTCACCCTGGCCTCTTCTGTCTTTCTGATCCTCACGTCCGGCCTGATTTCGACGCAGACCGACCGGATTCCGCTTTTTTCGGCCCTGATGCTGATTTGCCTCCTGCTACAGGGCGTTCTATGCCTGGATGTTCTTGCAGACGGAGTTTTTAGGGCGATTCGCCTGAAATTTGATCTGAATAGTTTGCTGGTTTTGGTATTCCTGGCTTCTGCGGCAGATACGGTTTTCGCCCTTATGGCCGGGCGGATTCCGTTCTGCACTGTCGTTTCAATCGAACTTTCAACTGCGCTTTGGAGCCGTTTGCTCCTGAAATCTGCAAAATATAAAACTTTAAAGGCTGTTTGTAGTATGCCAACCCCCGTCGCCGCCGTCCGGAAGGAGGCCGCCTGGCACGGGATGGATTGTATCTTCCGTGCCCCCGGCGACCGTACGCGGTTTGTGGCTCAGCTCGAAATGCCGGATGCTGCTGCGCGCTGTGCCAGAATTTATGCACCAATTATTGCGGTATTAACCATGATTCTGTCTGTTTTCACAACTTTTCAGAGTGAAAACAACTTCCTCTGGTCCTGGACGGCCATGCTGTTGGCCAGCTTCCCGGCGGGGCTGTTCCTCAGCTACAGCCGCACCTTCCAGCGCCAGTCCGTCCGGCTCTACCGCTATGGCGCCGCGCTGCCCGGTTGGGCCGGAGTGCGGGTGCTGAGCGGCGAATGTGCGGCAACCATCACGGATCAGGATCTTTTCCCGGCGGGAAATGTCACGCTCAACGGCATGAAAATCTACTCCGACCGCTCCGCCAGTCAGATCATCGGCTTCGCCTCCGCGGTTGTCCAGACCGCCGGCAGCGGCCTTGCGCCGCTTTTCGACGAAATGATGCACAGCCAGAACGGCCGGCACTACCGGGTCGACACGTTTCGACGCTACGAAGGCGGCGGCCTCGGCGCAGAGATCCAGGGCGACGTCATTTTGATGGGCTCTATCGGCTTTATGAAGCTGATGAAGGTGCAGATGCCGGAGGGGACAAGGCTGAAGCAGGCGGTGTATCTCTCTGTGAACGGCGAGCTTGCGGCTGTTTTTGCGCTGAACTATGCGCCGGCTGCGGGCATCCGAAGCGGCCTTTCTGCGGCAGCGCATACGGCAGGGCTGCTCCCGCTGCTGGCCACGCGCGATTTTATGATCACGCCACAGTTTTTGAAGCTGCGCTATAAGATCGCGCCGGATCGCGTCGAATTTCCGACAGTGGAAGAGCGCGCGCGGCTCTCGGAGCCGGATGCCGGACGCGGCGGCGCGCAGGGCGCCATGCTCGCACGCGAGAGCTTTGAAGCGTTCGCCGCGGTGATCTCCGGGGCGCGGGGGATGCGCGGCGCGGCACTCGGCAGTATTGCAATTGCGGTAATGGGCGGAGTGATGGGAATGCTGGTGTTGTTTTTCCTGACGTTCCTCGGGGCGACGCTTTCTGCCTCCTGCTGGAACCTGTTTTTGTACACGCTGCTTTGGTTGGTTCCAGGAATTTTGGTGACAAGTCTGTCTACGCGCCGGTAAGTACGGAAAAATTTGTGCATTTTTGCCGCAATGACTAAGATTCTCATTGCAATCCGCTTGCAATTCGTATATAATGGACTCTAAGAGTGGCTTTCAGAATTGCCGCAGGGACGGTTGCCAGACACCAGGGCTCCGTCCGGAGAAAGGAGAAAAATTACTATGGGCTATACTGCCAATGACATCCGCAACATTAGCTTGCTGGGGCACGGCGGCGACGGCAAATCCGCGCTGTGCGAGAGCATGCTGTTTACCACCAAGGCGATCACCCGTCTCGGCAAGCGCGCCGACGGCACGACCGTTTCGGACTTTGACGACGAAGAGAAGAAGAGACAGTATTCCATCTCCTCGTCCATCATTCCGGTGGAATATAACAAGTGCAAGCTGAATTTTATCGATAACCCCGGTTATTTTGATTTTGCGGGCCAGATCGCGCAGTCGCTGCGCGTGGCGGACGCAGGCCTGATCTGCCTGACCGCAAAGGGCGGTATTGCCGTCGGCACTGAGAAGGGCTGGAAGAGCCTTGCCAAGGCGAATCTCCCTGCGATGTTCTACATCTCCAAGCTCGACGAGGAGCATGCCAACTTCTTCAACGTGTTCGACTCCCTGCGCGAGATGTTCGGCGCGTCCGTCATTCCCTTCACGTTCCCGATCATGAACGGTGAGAAGGCTGTCGGCGTGGTCGACCTGATCGAGAAGAAGGCCTATGACGAAAACGGCAAGGAAATCGCCCTGCCTGCCGACGCGGCCGACAAGATCGAAGAATACATGGCCGAGCTCAACGAGCAGGTTGCGGAAACTGACGAGGCCCTCATGGAGAAGTTCTTCATGGAAGAGCCCTTCACCGAGGAAGAGCTGCTCACCGGCATCAAGGCCGGCATCCGTACGCGGAGCGTCACGCCTGTCTTCTGCGGCTGCGCTTACACCGGCCTCGGCACCACGAACCTGATGGCCAACCTCGTCAAGTTTGCGCCGAACCCCCTCGAGGGCCAGCCGATGACCCAGATCGTCGACGGCGAGGAGAAGGAATTCAAGCTCGACCCGAAGGGCAGCCCGATGGCCTTCGTGTTCCACACCATGTCCGACCAGTACGGCAAGAACTCCTACTTCAAGGTCATCTCCGGCGACATCGAGGACACCATGACCGTCCAGAACGTCCGTACCGGCGACTCTGAAAAGCTCGGCAACATGTTCTTCCCGAAGGGCAAGGACAACACCAAGACCGCCAAGGTCTGCTGCGGCGACATCGGCGTGTTCACCAAGCTTGCCTCCGTCAAGAACGGCGACACGCTCGGCATGCCGGGCAAGACCGTCCAGATCAAGGGCATGAGCTACGACGAGCCCATGTACAAGATGGCCATTTACGCCAAGGTCAAGGGCACCGAGGATAAGATTGCGGCTGGTCTGGTCAAGCTGAACGAGGAAGACTCCTCCTTCACCTATGGCAATGACCCCGAAACGAAGGAACTCATCATTGCGGGCGCCGGCGACATGCAGCTGTCTGTCCTGATGGCCAAGCTCCAGAGCAAGTATAAGGTCGAGGCCGTGCTCAAGCCCGCCAAGATCGCCTACCGTGAGACCATCAAGAAGAAGGTCGAGATCCACGGCCGTCACAAGAAGCAGTCCGGCGGCCACGGCCAGTTCGGCGATGTCTATATCCGCTTCGAGCCGCAGTCTGAGTCCGAAGAGATGATCTTTGCGGATGAGACCGTCGGCGGCTGCGTGCCGAAGAACTTCATCCCGTCCGTTGAAAAGGGCCTGCGCA
>USLX01000029.1 GCA_900555665.1 uncultured Eubacteriales bacterium
TGGACGGCAGCGGGGCGAAAAGACTTTTTCGGCACGCTGACGGCCCCGGAATGCTTCCGGGGCCGGGGACTTATTTCATGTCTTCGCGATAGCGCGCGCGCTCACCGCCGACGTAGGGCGGGCGCGTCCGGGCGCAGAGGATGTTCGCCTCGCCGATCTGCTTGATCGAAAGACGGACGGGAACCGCGACCTCCTTCAGATGCATGCCGATGAGCGTGCCGCCGATGTCGAGGCCCGCCTTGGCGCGCACATGCGTCACGGCCACAGGATGCTCAAATCGGGCGAAGGCCGTCGTCGCGAACGAGCCGCCCGCGTGCTCCCACGGCTGGACGTTGACCACATCGAGGCCATATTTCTCTGCCGCTTCCTCTTCCACGATCAGCGACCGGTTGAGATGTTCGCAGCACTGCGCCGCCAGATAAATTCCGCGTTTCTGCAGAACCGGGTAGATGCCCTCAAACGCAGCCTGCGCCGCAGGAAGGCTCGAACCCTTGCCGATCTTCTGCCCAACCATCTCGCTCGACGAGCAGCCGACGACGAAAATGTCGCCCGCCTTCAGCTTCGCGGCGTCCAGCAGCTCCAAAACCGCCTGCCGGGCCTGCGCGGTGATCTCTTCATACATACCGGATTCCTCCTCAGGCCGCAGCCTTTTTGATCTGCGGAACCTTGCTCAGCACGGCATAGAGCGCCGAGGCCAGGATCACGCCGGCCACCGCCTGGATCGCGTTGCCGCCGATGCTGCCCGCTGCCGCGAGTCCATAGCGGAGGAAAATGCTCTCATACAGGAAATAGCCAAGCACCATCCATGCTTCGCCCGCGATGCTGGCGACGATGGGGGCGGCCTTGGTCTTGCTGCCGAGGGCCTTTAGGATGGCCGCCGCGATGACCGCGATGAGCGCCTTGATGACAAAGGTGCCCGGCGCGAACACGGCGTAGCCGGAGAGAATGTCGGCCAGGGCGGAGCCGATGCCGCCCGCTGCCGCGCCATAGACCGGCCCGAGCAGGAAAGCGCCCAGCAGCACAACGCAGTCGCCGAGGTTGATATAGCCGTCCGTTGCCGGGATCGGCACACGGATGATATTGGTCGCCACAAAGATCAGCGCCGCAAACAGCGCGGCCAGCACAAGACGGTATAATTTCTGATGTTTCATGGGAAGAGCCTCCCGCTTTCTTGATGATGGCACCAGCATAGCGCAAAAACTGGACTGATTCAAGCTCCAGTTTTGTAAAATCAAATAGGGCCAGTTTGAGGATATAGGCCGCGATTGTGAAAAACGGGCAAAACAGCGAAAAAAACTAAAAATTTTTGTGGTTTTTCGATATTGCCGAAGGCTCTGAAATATGTTCTAATATTTATACATGATAAACTCCGGATATCCAAAATTTTTTTGATATACTGAAAAAATATTCATTTAGGAGAGAGCTATGAGAGCAATAGACCGTAAGCTCGTCCTGGAGGACGGGAGCGAATATTCCGGCTACGGCTTCGGTGCACCGGGGGAGCGGGTGTGCGAGATCGTGTTCAACACCACGCTCGCCGGTTACCAGGAGATCGTCTCTGACCCGTCTTATACTGGTCAGCTCGTCGTGATGACCTATCCGCTCATCGGCAACTATGGCATCACAGAGGAGGATTTTGAGTGTAAATACCCCAGCCTCGGCGCGCTGGCGGTGTATGATTATAACGACATGCCCTCGAATTTTCGCTACACGCGCACGCTCTCGGAGCTGCTCGAGGAAAACGGCATTCCGGCCATCTCCGGCATCGACACGCGCCGTCTTACGCGCAGCATCCGCGACCTCGGCTCCCGCCGTGTGCTCATCACTGCGGCCGGGACGCCGACGGAGCAGGCGCTGGAGATCATCCGCGCCACGCCCGTGCCGCACGATTCCGTCGCCCGCGTCAGCAGCCGCAAGCGCTGGTATGCCCGGACGGCCAATCCGAAATTTCACGTCGTTGCCATCGACTGCGGCATGAAGCTGAACATTGTCCGCTCACTCACGGCGGCGGGCTGCAACGTGACGGTCGTGCCGTATCACACGGACGCGGAAACGATCGCCGCGCTCCGGCCGGACGGCGTTTTCCTCTCCAACGGCCCCGGAGATCCGGAGGACGTGACCGAGGTCATCGAAACCATCCGCGCCCTGCGCGGGCGCTTTCCGCTGTTCGGCATCTGCCTGGGGCACCAGCTGATCGCCCTGGCCTACGGCGCGAAGACCTATAAGCTGAAATTCGGCCACCGCGGCGGCAACCACCCGGTGATGAATCTCGAAACCGGCAAAATCGAGATGACCTCGCAGAACCACAGCTACGCCGTGGACGAGGACAGCCTCGCCGGCACGGGCCTGGTTGTGACACACCGGAATCTGCTCGACGGAACCGTCGAGGGGCAGCGCTGCGCGGCGGATCGCGTCTTCAGCGTCCAGTATCACCCGGAAAGCGCACCGGGGCCGCAGGACAGCGCCTATCTGTTTGCGGAATTTTTGCAGAGCATGAAGGAGGCGAAGGGCCATGCCGAAACGCACTGACATCCATAAGATTCTCGTCATCGGTTCCGGCCCGATCGTCATCGGCCAGGCCGCGGAATTTGACTACGCGGGCACGCAGGCCTGCCTGGCCCTGCGGGAGGAGGGCTATGAGGTCATCCTGGCCAATTCCAATCCCGCCACCATCATGACCGACACCAGTATCGCCGACAAGGTCTATATGGAGCCGCTGACCGTGGCGTATCTCTCCCGGATCTGCCGCCTCGAGCGGCCGGACGCCATCGTCCCCGGCATCGGCGGGCAGACGGGGCTGAACCTCGCCATGCAGCTTTGGAAGCAGGGGGTTCTGGATGAGTGCGGCATCGAGCTGCTCGGCACGGACGCGCGGAGCATCGAGTGTGCCGAGGACCGGGAGCTCTTTAAAGAGCTCTGCGAGCGCATCGGCGAGCCGGTCGTCCCTTCCCGCATCACCTACAGCGCCGAAGAGGCCCTTGCCGCGGCGGCGGAGATCGGCTATCCGGTCATCCTGCGCCCGGCCTTCACGCTCGGCGGCACGGGCGGCGGCTTTGCCGACACGCCGGAGGAGCTGGCAGAAAAGATGAAAAACGCCCTGGCCCTCTCGCCTGTCCACCAGGTGCTGGTGGAAAAGAGCATCAAGGGCTATAAGGAGATCGAATATGAGGTCATGCGCGACGCCAACGACACGGCCATCACCGTCTGCAACATGGAAAACCTCGATCCCGTCGGCATCCACACCGGCGATTCCATTGTCGTCGCACCGAGTCAGACGCTGACCAATAAGGAATTTCAGATGCTGCGCAGCAGCGCGTTGAAGATTATCCGCGCGCTCGGCGTGCAGGGCGGCTGCAACGTGCAGTTTGCGCTCGACCCGCACTCGTTCCGTTACTATGTCATCGAGGTCAATCCGCGCGTCTCACGCTCGTCCGCCCTGGCCTCCAAGGCCACGGGCTATCCCATCGCCCGCGTCTCGGCAAAGATCGCCGTGGGCTTGCGCCTCGACGAGATTCGCCTGGCCAATACGCCCGCCTGCTTCGAGCCTGCGCTGGACTATGTCGTGACCAAGCTCCCGCGCTTCCCGTTTGACAAATTTCCCGCTGCGCAGAACACGCTCTCCACGCAGATGAAGGCCACCGGCGAGGTGATGAGCGTGGGGCGCACCTTTGAAGAGAGCCTGCTCAAGGGCATCCGTTCGCTCGAGGAGGGGAAAAACCACCTCCACCTCGAGAAATTCGACTCCGCGCATATGACAGTCGATCAGCTCCTGGACTATATCAAAAACGGCACCGATGACCGCCTCTATGCCATCTCGCAGCTGATGTGGCTCGGCGTCGACCAGGCCCGGATCTGCGATGTCACGCAGATCGATATGTTCTTCCTGGATAAGATCCGGAAGATCGTCGATTTTGAGCGCGAGCTGGAGCAGAACATCGCCTCCCTGCCGCACCTGCGCGAGGCCAAGCGGCTTGGATTTTCCGATTCCTATGTCGCCGAGCTCTGGCACTGGTCGGAGGATGGGGTCTATGCCCTTCGCTGCCGCGCGGAGATTTTCCCCGTCTATAAAATGATCGATACCTGCGCCAGCGAATTTGACAGTTATGTGCCCTATTTCTATTCCACCTACGCCGAGGAAAACGAGTCTGTCGTCAAGGAGCGAAAAAAGGTCATTGTCCTCGGTTCCGGCCCGATCCGTATTGGGCAGGGCGTCGAATTTGACTATTCCACTGTCCATGCTGTACGGACAATTCGGGAGCTCGGCTTTGAGGCCATCGTGGTCAATAACAACCCCGAAACCGTCTCCACCGACTATACCACTGCCGACAAGCTCTATTTTGAGCCGCTCACCTGTGAGGACGTCATGAACATCGTCCATCTCGAGCGGCCCCTCGGCGTCATCGCCACGCTCGGCGGGCAGACGGCGGTCAACCTGGCAGAGCCTCTGGCACGGCGCGGCGTGCGCATCCTCGGCACCGGCTGCGACGCCATCGAAAAGGCGGAAAACCGCGATGCCTTTGACGCAGTCATCAAAGCCCTCGGCATCCCCAATCCGCAGGGCGTCGCCGTGACCGATATGGCCTCGGGCGTGGCCGCGGCGGCGGAGATCGGCTATCCCGTGCTTGTCCGGCCGAGTTTCGTCCTCGGCGGCCGCGCGATGGAGATTGTCGCCAATGAGACGATGCTCCGCCGCTATCTCGGCAACGCCTTCACCGTCGACGCGGAAAAGCCCGTGCTCATCGACAAATACCTGGTGGGCAAGGAGGTCGAGGTCGATGCGGTCTGCGATGGCGAGCGGGTCTTCCTGCCGGGCATTATGGAGCTCGTGGAGCGCACGGGCGTCCATTCCGGCGATTCCACGTCCGTCTACCCGCCCTTCTCCCTGTCCGCTGCCGTCAAGGCCACGATTTTGGAGGATACGACCCGGCTCGGCCTTGGCATTGGGATCGTTGGATTGTTCAATATTCAGTTTATCGTGGACGCGGAGGAGCATGTCTACGTCATTGAGGTCAATCCCCGTGCCTCGCGCAGCGTTCCCTTCCTCTCAAAGGCCACCGGCTGCCCCCTGGTCGCCATCGCGACACGCGCCATGCTGGGCCGGACGCTTACAAGCCAGGGGATCACCGAGCCAATGCTTTCGGAAAAGGAGATCTGGTACGTCAAGGCCCCTGCCTTCTCGTTTACCAAGCTCGACGGTATGGACGCCTACCTCTCGCCCGAGATGAAGTCGACCGGCGAGGCCATCGGCTATGACCGGAAGCTCAACCGTGCGCTCTGCAAGGCCATCGAGGCCTCCGGTGTCCGGATCAAGGATCACGGCACGGTCATTCTGACCCTGGCCGACGAGGACAAGGCCGAGGCCCTGCCGCTGGCCCGGCGGTTTTATGCGCTCGGCTTCCGCCTCGAGGCCACAGCGGGCACTGCCGCCTTCCTCCATGCCCACGGCATCCCCGCGACGCTGCGCGGCAAGCTCAGCGAGGGGAGTGAGGAGATTCTGGACTCCATCCGTTCCGGCCATGTCAGCTACATCGTCAACACCCGTGCCATCCTCTCCGGAGTCCACTATGAAGACGGCGTCGCCATCCGCCGCTGCGCCATTCAAAACGGCGTCACCATCTTCACCTCGCTCGACACCGCGCGCATCGTGCTCGACGTGCTGGAGGAGAGCATCCCAAGCGTGTCCACCATTGATGGACGTTGAGATGCAAAAACAGTTTTTTCACCAAACGAAAATTTCCCTCTTGACAATCGCCCGAAAATATGCTTAAATACGGGCAACCGAATCAAACCGTTGAGGAAGAGTGAGTACTCACAAACCTGCTTCCATCCAGAGAGCCGCCGGTGGTGCGAGTGCGGCAGGCGCAGTTGTGACGAATGGACTTCCGAGGGCGAGCGGAAAGGCAAACGCCGAGTATGCGAGACGGAGATGGGCGCTCCGTGATCAAAGGCCAGCATATGATCGTATGCGAAAGTGGGCGCGCAAGCGTCAAGCCGGGTGGCACCGCAGGAAGTTTTCACATCCTGTCCCAGCAGAAATGCTGAGACAGGATTTTTTGTTTTTCCAAGGAGGAATTTTTATGAAGCAGTTTATGAAACTCACCAAACGATGGCGTCCCCACTGTGAAGAGAACCGATAACCACACCCCAATTTGACTTCATCACAGAAAGGACTTTCATTATGAAAAAGATCATCGCTCTCATCCTCGCAGCCATGATGCTGCTCTCCTGCGCCGCCTGCGCCTCCAAGACCACGGACGCCGCGGCCTCCACCGCCGATCCCACCACGAACACCACGGAACCTGCCGATACCGCAGAACCCGCTGAATCCACCGACGCCGCCGAAGGCACCGATTCCGGCAAGGTCTTCAAGATCGGCCTTTGCAACTACGTCGATGACGCGTCCCTCAACCAGATCGTGGACAACATCCAGACGCAGCTCGCCGCCCTCGGGGAGCAAAGCGGCGTGACGTTCGAAGTCGCATACGACAACTGCAACGCCGACGCGAACGTCCTCGCCCAGATCATCTCGAACTTCAAGGCCGACGGCGTCGACCTGATGATCGGCGTGGCCACCCCGGTTGCCATCTCGATGCAGGCCGAGACCGAGGGCACCGACATCCCGGTCGTCTTCTCCGCTGTCTCCGATCCGATCTCCTGCGGCCTCGTCTCCTCGCTTGACGCTCCCGGCGCCAACATCACCGGCACGTCCGACGCGCTCGACACCAGCGCCGTCCTGAACCTCATCTTCGCCGCGAACCCCGACGCCGCCAACATCGGCCTGCTCTACAACGTCGGCCAGGACTCCTCCGCGACCCCGATTGCCGATGCAAAGGCCTATCTCGACGCGAAGGGCGTCAGCTATAAGGAATACACCGGCACGACCGTCGATGAGATCATCCTCGCGGCCCAGGCCGCCGTGGCCGACGGCGTCGACGCCATCTTCACCCCGACCGACAACACCGTCATGACTGCCGAGCTCTCCATCTATGAAATGTTCGCCGAGGCCGGCATCCCGCAGTACACCGGCGCAGACTCCTTTGCCCTCAACGGCGCGTTCCTCGGCTACGGCGTCGACTACGCGAACCTCGGCGTCGAGACCGCCAACATGGTCGCCGACATCCTGGTAAACGGCAAAAACCCCGCCGAAATGCCCGTCATGACCTTCGACAACGGCACCGCTACCGTCAACACCGAGACCTGCGCGGCCCTCGGCTTCGACTACGATCAGATCGCCGAGACCTTCGCGCCCTACTGCACCAAGGTGCAGCCGATCCAGACCGCCGAAGCGTTTGAATAAAGGCAACACCGCGCAATTGCGTCGGCGCGCTTCGCCGGATCTTTTCCGCCAATTCTGCGGTTTGAAATGTTCGCAATACACAAAGTATTCCTTCGCATTTCAAACCTTGACTTGACGAAAAATCTCTCGGTGAATCTGCTTGCCGAATTGTGCGGTGCAGCCTAAGATCAATTTTCCCAAACAAAAACTTCTGCAAGTGTTAGAAATCAACGCAGACCCGTATCCATCCGATACGGGTCTGCGTGAATGAAGAAAGGGGAACACCATGTCCTTTACCACCATTCTGGGCCTCGGACAGACCGCACTGGAGCTGGGCCTGATGAGCTCGCTGACGGTCCTCGCGCTGTTTCTGAGCTATACCATGCTGAACGTCTGTGACCTGTCCACCGACGGCTGCTTTACGCTCGGCGCGGCGGTCGGTGCGGTCGTTGCCCTTGCAGGCCAGCCGTTCCTGTCCATCCCGGCGGCGATGCTGGCCGGTATGCTCTCCGGCTTTGTGACGGCCTTTTTGCAGACGCGCATGGGCGTGAACAGCCTGCTCGCCGGCATCGTCGTCAACACGGCGCTCTATTCCATCAACATCGCCGTCATGGGCAACACTTCCTTATTAAATATGAATAAGACCGAGACGGTCTTCACCAAGATGCAGTCTGCCCTCGAGGGGACGTTCCTCGCCGGCCAGCAGAAGCTCGCCGTCAGCCTGATCGCGGTCGCGCTGGTGATCGTGTTCCTGTCGCTGTTCCTGCGGACAAAGCTCGGCCTCGCCATCCGCGCGACCGGCAATAATCCCGACATGGTCAAATCCAGCTCGATCGACCCCGTCTTCACGACGACGGTCGGCCTCTGCGTGGCGAATGCGTTCACGGCCCTGTCCGGCTGCCTGCTGGCGCAGGCGCAGAAATCGGTCAACATCGACATCGGCTCCGGCATGGTGACAATTGCGCTGGCCTCGCTGCTCATCGGCGGCATGTTCTTCCGGCGCAGGGGCGTGGCGCTGCGCGCGGTGGGCGCGGTGCTGGGCGCGTTTTTGTTCCGCCTGGTCTACACGCTCGCGCTGCGCTTCGATATGCCGGCCTCGATGCTGAAGCTCGTCTCGTCTGTCATCGTCATCATTGCCATCTCCGGGCCCTATCTCAAGGGGCAGCTCCCGCTGCTGCGCCGCCGGGCCCAGATGCGAAAGGAGGTCCGCTGAGATGCTGGAACTGAAGCACATCTCCAAAACGTTTAATCCCGGCACCGAAGATGCGAAAAAAGCGCTCGATGACCTGTCGCTCTCCGTGGCCGACGGTGATTTCATCACAATCATCGGCGCGAACGGCGCGGGCAAATCGACGCTCTTCGGCGCGATCTGCGGCACGTTCCTCACCGACTCCGGCAGCATTTTCCTCGATGGTGAGAACATCACCATGCAGCCGCAGCACCGCCGCTCGCGCGTCATCGGGCACCTGTTTCAGGACCCCATGCGCGGCAGCGCGCCCGGCATGAGCATCGAAGAAAACCTTGCCCTCGCCGCGGGCCACGGCGGCTGGCTCAGCCACGTTTCCAAGGCGGATAAGGCCGCCTTCCGCGACCGGCTGGCCCTGCTCGGCATGGGACTTGAGGACCGGATGAAGCAGCCGGTCGGGCTGCTCTCCGGCGGCCAGCGGCAGGCGCTTACGCTCCTGATGGCGACAATCAATCCGCCCAAGCTCCTCCTGCTCGATGAGCACACGGCGGCGCTCGATCCTGGCACGGCGGAAAAGGTGCTGGATCTCACGAGGCAGATCGTGGCTGAAAACCATCTCACCTGCCTCATGATCACGCACAACATGGCCTCTGCGCTTGAGCTTGGCAACCGCACGATCATGATGGACAGCGGCCATATCGTCCACGATGCGGCGGGTGAAAAGCGTGACGGCCTCACCGTGGAAAAGCTCCTGCAGGAGTTCAAAAATGCCTCCGGCAAGGCCCTGACCACTGACCGCATTTTGCTGAGCTGAACCTTGCGCCGGCAGGGGACATCGGGCAGCGCGGAAAAGCTGCGTGCCCACTTGCCGCCTGGATATTCTGGACTGTCAAACCCCATTCCCGCAGCTCCGTGCAGGAGCCGGGGGGATAGCCCGGGCCGGCCTCTTTTGCGCTTCGGGCAATTTACCTTCAGCGTAAAGGGGGCAAAGAGTCCCCTCCACGTTTAAAAAACCGGACAGCCAGCGGGACAAAAAGACTTTTTCGACACGCTGAAAACCGGCCTCCTCTTTGCAGAGGAGGCCGGTTTTGCGCTGGACTTCAAAAGGAAAACCGGACGCCGGGAGAAGCCCGGCGTCCGGTTTGTTTTGCACGATGGAAACAGGGGAGCGGCGTTATACTGATATTCAATTAAAAACTTTCATTCATGAAATGGAAGTTTTTAATAGGAAGATCATTATGAGACGAGATTCCGTGATTTTATCAAAATCACGGAATCGGTTACGCCAAAGGCGGAATCTTTCTGATGAAAGAATTTAATCAGAAAATAGTATTAGTCTTCAAAATCGCCTTCCTGGATCTCCAGGTTGGTGCCGTCCGGATCCTTGAAGTAGACCCACTTGAGGCCCTTCAGCGGGCCGAAGGTGTTTTCTTCATAGTCGTCGCCGCCGATGAATTCGACGCCGAGCGCCTTGAGCCGCTTCATTTCCTCCACGATATTGTCCACGCGGAAGCAGATGTGCATTGCGCTGATGGCGTTGACGGGAGGGCCAACCTTGTTGGGCGCTTCGGGCTCGATGTACTTGATGAGCTCGATGGAGTCGTTTTCGCCGTATTTCATGATGGCGATCTCGACGACGGCACCCGGCACGCCGAGCTTCCGGCCGCGGCTGGGATGCGGCGGCTCGATGCGGTCAAGCTTCAAGCCCAAAATGTCGCGGTAAAACGCAATGCTCTTCTGAAGGTCGGATACGGTAATGCCGACGTGGAACTGAGAAACAATCATAGGAAACCTCCAAATTTCAAAAATCAGTTTTTTTAATACTCGAGCGTATAAATATGTCTGCCGCCGGGGGCGTTGGGGCCCTTGATGACGGCTTCAATATCCTCGCGGCTGCGCTGGGTCATCATATCGATGGGCGGCAGCGTGCCGGCGGGGTACTTCTCGAGGATGTCGTTGACCAGCTTCGTCAGGTAGTCGAGCGTCTTCTCCACGCCCGCCTTCGCCTTCTTGCCGTCCGCCATCCGCGCGTCGCCAATCACGCCCTCCGGCTGGCAGATGCACTCCATCCCGCACGAGCCGAACGCATTGTACCACTTGATCGGGCCTGCCCCGTCCTCTGCCGACGTGTTGATGTGTCCCGGCGGCAGCAGCGGCGCCTTGTCCACCTTGATCGCATCCCCCATGTGGATGAACTCCGGGAACAGCTCCAAGCACCAGCTCTGCTCCACCTCATCGGCGTGCACAAACGGCGTGTCATACGGGCCGCCCTTGTCCTTCGTGTACATCTCCGTGCCCGCGCAGTTCCAGAAATGCGTGTAGAGCACGATGCCCGGCACCTGCCACTTCTTGCCGAACGTGTGGATTGCCAGCGGAATGACGTAATCCTGCCCGTGGCCGTTGACAATGATCATCTTCCGAAACCCCGTGTTCCAGAAGCCTGCCAGCACATAGCAGATATAATCCGCAAGGATCTTCTCGGGGATCATGATTGTCCCCTTCTGCCCCAGGTGGTGGTATGGGTGCGAGCCGTACCAGATCGGCTGCGCCACCGTGCACCCCGTCCGCTCGGCAACCAACTCGCACAGCCGCGTGTCGAGATAGGTGTCCTCGCCGTAGGGCGCCGAGGGGCCGTGGTTTTCCGTCGAGCCGACGGGGATGAGGATGACGTCATTCTTCTTCAGCCGTTCTTCGACCATCTTCGTGGTCATGTTCTGATAATAAATGCCATCCTGCGCTTCCATATGTCCGCCCTTCGCGGGCAGATTCCAGTTGGACATTTGATTCACCTCTTTCAAGTTCAAAAGCGTAACGATTTACGATCAATTCCGGCAAATTGCCTGCATATTCCGCAGCGCGCGGCGCGCGGCCTCCTCCTGGCTGGGCCAGGGGAAACACTCGACGGAGAGATACCCGCCGTAGCCGATGCGCTCCAGCGCCCGCAGCAGCGCGGCAAAGTCGATCGTGCCGCAGCCGGGATAGACGCGGCTGTTGTCGGCCAGGTGGAAATAGCCCAGCCGTCCGCGGCAGCGCTCGATGGCGGCAATGGGGTCCGCCTCGTCGATGTTCATGTGGAACGAGTCGAGGTGCACCCGGCAGCCGGGGACGCGGTAGCGCTCGAGGAAGGAGACGGTCTCCTCCGCCGTGTTGAAGACGTTCGTCTCATAGCGGTTGATGACCTCGAGGTTGATCCGCACGCCGCTCTGCTCCGCCTGCGTGCCGAGCGGCCCAAGGCGCCCGGCCAGCTGCTCCATGCAGCCCGCGCGATCTGCCCCGGCGGGGACGTTTCCGTGCACCCAGCCGAGGATGAGGTCGCTTTTCAGCTCCGCCGCGAGGCCGATGTAGCGCTGCATGCCGTCCACGGCCAGTGCCACCCGCGCAGGGTCTTCCGCAAGCAGGCTCGCGCCCATTTCGGTGTTGAGCCTTCCGGTGACGAGCGCGCTGATGCGGCAGCCGGTGTCTGCCATGATCTGCCGCAAGCCTGCCAGATCCAGCTTCGCGTCCGGCCGGAGGTGCACCTCCAGGGCGTCATATCCCAGTGCCGCGGCCCGGCGCAGATTTTCCTCCACCGGCCCCCGCAGCACAATCGCCGCCCGCTCCGCCGCCTCCCCCGCGCTCGCAATTGCATACTTCCAGTTCATCGCTCAATCGTCAAAGGTGAGCATGACCTTGCGCGCCACAGCCTTGTTCCGGGCCATTTCCATCGCCTCGCCCAGATCTTCAAACTTATAATAGTGCGAGACCAGCGCCTTAAAGTCATAGGTATCCTTGATTTTGGACATGAAGCGGATCGTCCGCGGGAACCAGTTCGTCGTGCCGCCCGAACCGGACATTTTCAGCGTCTTCCAGATCGTCTTGCCGATCTCCACCGGCACCTTGCGGCCGATGGAATGGCCCACGAAGCCGATACGCGCGCTGTGGCCTGCGATGTCAAATACGGAAGCGATGCCGATGTCGTTGCCGGAGCATTCGATGACGACCGACGCGCCGCGTCCGTTGGTCAGCGCCTTGATCTGCTCCTCCACGGGGGAGACCGTCGGGTCGACCACATAGGTCGCGCCGTATTTCAGTGCATTTTCCCGCCGGGAGGCCACCGGATCGACCACGATGACCGTCGCGCCGGACGTCGCGCAGACCATAGCCGCCGAGCAGCCGATCGGGCCGCCGCCGATGATCACGCAGTCGTCCGAAGCATCCGGATTGCAGCCGTTGCCCCAAACGCCCCAGTAACCGACGTTGAAGTTTTCCACAAAGATGCCGGTTTCGTCGTTCCAATCGTCGGGGATGACGTGGGTATAGGCCTCCTCGAGGATCATGTATTCGCCGAAGCCGCCGGGGGAGTCCGGACGGAAGCCGACCTCGCGCATGTTCAGGCAGGCGGAGGACATTTTGCCGTCCTTGCAGTTGGCGCACTTGTGGCAGGGCAGGACGCAGTCGCCGACGACCTTCTGGCCGACCTTGACGGACGTGCATGCGCTGCCGACCTTAACGGCCGTGCCGACCCACTCGTGGCCGGGGGTGTAGGGCCCGAGGTCGTAGCGGCCCTCGGCCGACTTGCCCTCAAAGCACTCCACGTCCGACTGGCAGATGCCGCAGGCCCGCAGCTTGATGAGCACCTGATCTGCCTTCAGCTCCGGCAGCTCCACTTCCTCGATCCGCAAATCCCCGGGCCCATACATAAATGCTTGTTTACACTTCATGATCGTTGCTCCTCTATGTTGCCGCGTTAGTCAGGGATCACCTGAATCTTGATTTCCTTCTTTTCCTTGTTGCGTGCCAGGCACTCGAAGCCCTCCGTTACGATGTCGTCGAGCTTGATGGTCTTCGTGATCAGCCGCTCCACGTCGATGCGCTTGTCGGCAACCAGCTGGATGATGTTGTCGTAATCATAGTAGTTGCAGCACCACAGACCGATCATCTGGATGTCCTTCAGCGCCCACTGCCACGGGCGAACCTTCACTTCGCCGAGGCTCAGGCCGCTCATCACGAACATGCCCTGCTTGCGCAGCGCGTCGAAGCAGAGGTTGATGCCGCTCTCCGAGCCGGTGCACTCGATGGCCACGTCCACACCAAGGCCGTCTGTCCGCTTCAAAATCTCCTCCAGCGGATCACACTGGGTGATGTTAAAGACCTCAGTCGCGCCGAGCTCCAGGAGCTTGTCGATGCGGCCCTGATGCTTTTCGGTCATGTAGACCTTGGCCGCGCCGGCGGTGAATGCGCACATCATGTTCAAAACCGCCATCGGGCCGCCGCCGGAGATGAGCACCGTGTCGCCCGGCTGCATTTTCGAGCGGCGGATGCCGTACATCGCCAGGCACGTCGGCTCCACCATCGCGCCCTGCGCGTAGGTCATGTGATCCGGCATTTTGTGCAGCTGATAATCCTTGACCTTGCAGAACTTTGCAAAGCCACCTTCCTTGGTCTGCAGGCCGAGACCCGCCTGCTTGACGCACAGGTGATAGAGGCCGCGCTTGCAGAAATAGCACTCGCCGCAGCACTGCAGCGGGGCGATGACCACGCGGTCGCCGACCTTCCAGTTGCCCTGGATGTCGTCGCCGAGCTCATAGATCACGCCGCAGAGCTCATGACCCATTGTGACGGGCGCAATGGCGCCGGTCAGGGGATCGGGCTTGTCCACGGGGATGCTGTGCGGGCCGGAGGTGTAATCGTGGATGTCCGTGCCGCAGATGCCGCAGCGCTTCACTTCAATTACAACCTCGCCCTTCCCGGGCGCGGGGTATTCCACTTCTTCAACGCGAATGTCCAATTTTGCGTGCCAACGTGCTGCTTTCATGTGTTCCTCCTAAGTTTCAAAAGCTGATAGATGGGTGTTTCTCCAAGCCTGCCCGCCCGGAAAGGCGGACAGGACGTTTGCTTACTGGATGCCGAATTTCTCGAGATACGGCGCGATGTTATCCTTCGTGACAACCTTCGTGGAGATGACGATCCGGTCGGGGATCTCATCGCCTGCCAGGTAGTTGTAGGCGGCGACCACGGTGTAATAGCCCTGGTTGTAGGCAAGGCCGTCGTTGGCGCAGGCAATCTTGCCGTCGTTGAGCGCAGTGCAGATCTCCTCGTTCATATCGATGAGCGCAATCTTGATGTCGGTGCGGCCGGCCTGGATGCAGGCTTCGGCGGCGCCGAGGCCCATTTCACCGTTCTCGGCGAAGATGGCAGTGATGTCGGCGTGCTTCTGGAGCAGGTCCTGCGTGACGGTCATGGCCTCGGAGCGGCTGTCGTTTGCCGTCTGGGAGTCGATGACCTGGATACCCTCATATTCGTCGAAGCGGGCATTGGCGCCGGCCACACGGTCGATGGAGGTCTGGCCGCCGGTGGGGCCTTCGAGGATGACGATGTTGCCCTGCTCGCCGATCATCTCGGCCAGCGTGCCGGCGGTCTGATAGGCGACGTCATAGTTTTCGGTGGCGACGAACGTGACCACGTCCAGACTGCCGCCGTCGAAGATGTTGGAGTTGAAGATCCGGGAGTTCGCGTTGATGACCGGGATCCCGGCCTCGTTCGCGGCCTCAACGGCGGGCTCGATGCCGGAGGAGTCGGCGGGGTAGATGCAAAGCGCGTCGCAGCCCTCGACGATGGCCTGCTCAATGAGCTGAATCTGCTCTTCATTGTTGTTCGAGACAACCGGCGCAATGGCGCTGACGTCGATGCCAAGGTCGGCGCCCGCCTCGTTGATACCCTGGATGACTTCAACCCAGAACGGGTTTACCGCGCCCTTGACCACACAGACGATGCGCGTCGAGGCGTCGAGCTTTTTGTCAGTCGGCTCAATGGGAATCTGAGAGAGCACGGAGGAGTCATCTTCCGCATTTTCTTCCGTTGTGGCCGGAGCCGGGGTGTCGGTCGTGGTGCCTTCCGTCTTGGTGTCTGCCG
This sequence comes from uncultured Eubacteriales bacterium, assembly GCA_900555665.1. Lineage (GTDB taxonomy): Bacteria > Bacillota > Clostridia > Oscillospirales > Oscillospiraceae > CAG-170. Next base: position 15,354 of record USLX01000029.1, read on the forward strand.
GGGGAGTTTGCGTGGAGTCGGTTGTGGTGTCTGCAGGGGTGGGATCCGATTTCGCAGCACAGGCGACCATCGTCAACAAAAGAAGTGCTGCCAGCAATACCGCAATAATCTTTTTCACGTCAATTCTCCTTTTTATTTTGTGGGTTTTATATAAACAGGCGCCGCCTGTCTATATCATTTTCCCTGCGTGGGACGCTTGATGATGCGCTCAAAGATGATCGACAGCACGATCACGAAGCCGATCGCCGCCTGTTGCCAGTAGGAGCTCACGCCGAGCTGCAGCAGGCCGTTTGTCAGCACGATCATGATGCACGAGCCGATGAGCGCGTTGTAGATGTTGCCCTGTCCGCCGCCGAACGACGCACCGCCGATCAGCGAGGCCGCGATGGCACGGATGGGGAAATTGTCGCCGATGACCGGCTCCGCCGCGTTCAGGTTTGCAATATACATCAGGCCCGTCAGGCTGGCGAGAAAGCCGATCAGCGTGTAACAGATCACATAGGTCTTCATCACACTCACGCCTGCCATCCGCGCGGCCTTGGGGTTGTTGCCGACGACGTAGACGTTCCTCCCCCAAATCGTCCGGTTCATCACGAACAGCAGGATGAGGGCCAGAACCAACGCAATGGTAAGCAGCATGTACGGCCAGCCGACGAAGATATTGCGAAACCGGGTGTCGAGGTTATAGACCTGTCCGCCGCCGAGCAGCACATAGGCGATGCCCTTGGCGATCCACTGCATGGTATAGGTCGCAATGTAGGCCGACACGCCGACCTCCGCGATCATAATGCCGTTGATGAGGCCGCAGAGAATACCGACGGCCAGGCCCGACGCGATGCAGAGCACCACGTTTTCCGTCGCCTGCAGAATGAGCGCCGCAATGCAGGACGAGAGCGCCAGCACCGAGCCGATGGACAGATCAACGCCCTTCAGGATGATGGCAATTGTCATGCCGATGCTCAATACCATCAAAAACGGAACTTGCTGGAAGATGATATTTTTAATGTTGCTCCACTGCGCGAAGGTCTTGGCCGAGAGCGCGAAGAACAAGAACAGCACCGCCAGAATGAGGATGCGGGAGTATTTCATCAGTCCGTCCCGGGAGATCTTTTTATTCATCGCGATAAACCCTCCTTGCCTCGCGCCGGTGTGCCGCCTTGGTAGAAAGCACATCGATCACGACGACAGCCATGATGAAGATGCCGATGAGCAGCGTCTGCCAGTAGGTATCGAGTCCGCTGAACTGCAGGCCGCTCTTGAGCACTGTGATCAAAATTGCGCCGAGCGCCGTCTTGGCCAGGCCGCCTTTGCCGCCCTCGCTCGGCGTGCCGCCGACGATGACGGCCGCGATGGCGTTGAATTCATAGCCGCTGCCGAGCGTCGCGCTGGCCGAGTTTGTCTTCGCTGCAAGCAGAATCCCGCCGATCCCGGCGAAGATACCGCTGAGCATGTAGATCAGGATTCTGACCTTACAGACGTTGATGCCGGATTTGAACGCGCATTCCTCCGAATCGCCGACGGCGTAAATCGCGTAGCCGAAGCGCGTCTTCGTCGACAGGAAGATCGCCGCCGCGCAGAGCAGCACCGCAATCCAGATGACCGAGTCAAAGCCGAGAATCTCCGTGCTCGCAATCGCGCGGAACGCCTTGCCATAGCCCGAGATGATCTTGCCGTCACTGACGACCTGAGAAAGCCCCTGCGCGATGGACATGGATGCGAAGGTGATCAGCCAGTAGTCAAACTTGAATCGGCCGATCATGATGCCGTTGAACAGTCCAAACAGCGCGCCGACCAGAATGCCGAGCAGAATGCCCACGAGAATGTTGCCCGTCGTGCTTTGGTCAAACGCCACGATATACTTGGCGCACACGATGGCCGAGAGCGACATCACATAGCCGATGGACAGATCGATCTTTGCCGAGAGGATGGCCATGCCCGCGCCCATCGACACGATGGCGAGCACCGCTGCGTTTTTCAAAATATTCTGGAAATTGCCAATGCCGATGAATTTGTGGTTGAGCAGTGTGAAAAATACGAACATCGCCACGATGCCGTATACCGTGCCCGGGATTTTCTTTCCCAGCTTCCTGATACCTGTCACTTTGCCTGACGCCCTCCTTTGATCGCAAGATCCATCACGACTTCCTGGCTGATCTCATCCCGACCCCGTACCAGCTCGCCAACGAACTCGCCGTCCGTCATGACGTAGATGCGATCCGAAAGATTGACGATCTCTGCCAGTTCCGAGGAGATCATGATGATGCACTTTCCCGCTGCAGCCAGCGCGTCCATCAGCGCGTAGATCTCGGCCTTTGCACCGACGTCGATGCCGCGTGTCGGCTCATCGAAGATCAAAACGTCCGAGTCGGTGCACAGCCACTTCCCGAGCACCACCTTTTGCTGGTTGCCGCCGGACAGATTCCCGGTCAGCTGGTGGATGGAGGGCGTCGCGATGCGCAGCTGCTTGACGTACTTCTCGGCCTCTTCGTATTCGGTTTTCGTCCGGATTACGCCGTTCGGAAAATGCTTTTTCAAGCTGGACTGGATGATATTCGCCGAAATCGGCATCCCGAGGATGAGCCCGAGCGCCTTCCGGTCCTCCGGGAGCAGCGCCACGCTCGCGCCGATGGCCTTGCGCGGGTTCCAGCCCTTGTTGCGGATGGTTTTGCCGTTTACGCAGGCCGTTCCGCCCTCGATGGGGTCGTAGCCGAACAGGCTCAGCATCAGCTCCGTCCTCCCCGCGCCGACAAGGCCCGAAATCCCGACGATCTCGCCCCGGTGCGCGCTGAAGTTGATCCTGCGGAAGCGAAGCCCCGTAAAATCTTTCAGCGACACCAGCTCCTCGCCCTGCGGGTTAAACTGCCGGTGATAGAGATCCGTGATCTGCCGCCCGACCATCAGCCGGATGAGCTCGTCGAGCTCCATCGTGTGCAGGTCGTAGGTTCCGATGTACCCGCCGTCGCGCATGACCGTGACGATGTCGCCGATCTCCTTGAGCTCCGGCATGCGGTGCGAGATATAAACCACGCTCACGCCTTCCGAAACCAGCTTGCGCGTCAGCTTAAAGAGCACCTGAATCTCTTTTTCCGTCAGCGAAGACGTCGGCTCGTCCATGATGAGCAGCTTGCTGTTGCGGGAGAGCGCCTTGGCCACCTCCACCATCTGTTGCTGCGCAATCGACAGCGCGCTCACGATCGTCTCCGGCTGGATGTGATCGAGCTCCAGCCGCGCCAAAAGCGCCGCGCAGTCGCGGTTCATTTTTTTGGAGTCAATCGTTTTCAGCTTCGTCAGCGGCTCGCGGCCGATGTAGATGTTCTGGGCAACCGTCCGGTTCTGCAGCAGGTTCAGCTCCTGGTGGATCATGTTGATGCCGGCCTCCTGCGCGTCGTTGACGCTGTGCGGATCATAGTCCCGGCCCTCAAACTTCATGCTGCCGGTCGTCCGGCTGTAGATGCCCATGATGATCTTACAGAGTGTGGATTTGCCTGCGCCGTTTTCCCCGATGACGATGTGGACCTCGCCGCGGCCAATGGAGAAGCTGACGTCATCCAAGGCATGAACACCAACAAATTTCTTGCTGATGTTGTGTAATTCTAACAGTGGTTCCCCCATCTATATCTTCCTTTCTGTGAAATAAATCCAATAATATATAACTGATATATCAGTTATGGGTAAAGACAACGCCGCCGGGAACAACTGCGGGGCGGTGTTGTGGGCTGAAATCCGGCAGGCGGGGAAGATCCCCGGCCTGCGGGCGTTAGCGGTTGACAAATTTGCTGACAAGACCGAATTTCAGAATATTCTCTAAACTGTTTTCATAGTGGCGCTGCATGGCCTGCGCGGCGCCCTCGATGTCGTCGGAGAGCAGCGCGTCGATGACCTCCATGTGCTCCTGATTGCTCCTGGCGGTTCGGTGCGGCTCTTCGTTGGTGAGCACGCGGATCCGCTGGCTCTGGTCGGCGACGATCTCCATGATGAGCTTATAATAGCGGTTGCTGCAATAGCTGAGGATCATGTTGTGAAATTCCGCGTCTACCCGTGAATAATCCACGCCGGCCTTCACGCGGTGGAATACCTCGCGGAATTCCCGCAGCTTTTCCTTCGGGATCTCCGCGCCGTACATCCGCACGATCAGCGGCTCAATTTCCATCTTCAGTTCATAGAGGTCGTGGATGTCCTTGATGCTGACCTCCGAGACGAACATGCCGCGACGGGGGAGAATCCGAACCAGCCCCTCACGGGCGAGCAGACTCAGCGCCTCATGCACCGGTGTCCGCCCGCAGCCTGTTTCCGCGATCAGATCACGCTCGTTGATGATGTCGCCGGGCAGCATCTGGCAGGTAATGATTTTTTCCTTGATGGCCTCATATGCCTGATCTTTCAGACTTAACATAGCTTCCTCCATCCGACGGTACGGACCTGAGACGGGGTATGGCAGGTTTCCAGAGGCGACGGATAATTGATATATCACTGATATTTCATAATTCAAGTGTAGCCGCGTTTTCTGTAAATGTCAAGTAAAAAACCGACCATTCAACGATTTTCGGCTGATTTCACAGAAAGTTCCCCAGAACTTTGTCAACAATGCCCCAACCCCCAAGGCCCCCTCTACCAGAGAGGCAGTCTGCGCTCCGCGCAGACTGGGGAGAGCCCCGCGAGCCGCGGAAAGCCTCCCCCTGAGTCAGGGGAGGTGGCTCGGCGAAGCCGAGACGGAGAGGTTGTCGCCCCCCCACGCTTCCTCCTGGGGGGATTCTTCCAACTGGCGATGTGACCGGCAGCGAGGAATTTTCGCGCTGCGCAAGACATTTTTTCGCAGGAA
>USLX01000030.1 GCA_900555665.1 uncultured Eubacteriales bacterium
TTTTCTAGTGTTTTCAAGGGTTCCCGAGCTTTTTTGCACCGTTCAGTAGGCACTAAATAAGGCTCCCCTTGATTGTATCAAGGGGAGCTGGCGCGCAGCGCCTTGCCCCGCATCACATCGCGGGGTATGCCGGGCGCGCGTTCCTTACGCGCCTGGCTGAGGGGATTAAGGCCCTGACAGGCGCGTAACTGATGCTTTCCGAAAGGACCTTCCAACATATGACCCTCTCTCCCGCATTTCTCCCGCCCCTGCTTGGCTGGTATGAACGGAATAAACGCGACCTGCCCTGGCGGCGCGACCGCGAACCGTATCACGTCTGGCTCTCCGAGATCATGCTCCAGCAGACGCGCGTCGAGGCCGTCAAGGGCTACTATGCCCGTTTCCTCGCCGAGCTGCCGGATATTCCGTCCCTCGCCGCGTGCGATCCCGACCGGCTGCACAAACTCTGGGAAGGCCTCGGCTACTATTCCCGCGTGCGCAACCTGCAAAAGGCTGCGCAGCAGATCGTCTCCGATTACGGCGGCGCGTTTCCAACAGACTATACTTCCATCCGCGCCCTGCCCGGCATCGGAGACTATACCGCCGGCGCAATCTGTTCCATCTGCTTTGACCATCCCACGCCCGCCGTCGACGGCAATGTCCTGCGCGTCATCTCCCGTTTGACCGCGGATGAGCGCCCCGTCACGCAGCCCGCAGTCAAAAAGGACTATACCGCCGCCCTCGCGGCGATCTATCCCGCCGGGCAGTGCGCCGAGACAACGCAGGCCCTCATGGAGCTCGGCGCGACGGTCTGCGCACCAAACGGCGCGCCACATTGCGCTCTCTGCCCGGTCGCGACCTTCTGTCAGAGCCGGGCCGGGGAACTCTGGCGCTCCATCCCGGTCAAAGAGGCCAAAAAAGCCCGCAAAGAGGCAGCAAAAACCGTTTTTCTCCTCACCTGCGGAGAGAAAACTGCCGTCCGCAAGCGTCCGGAAACCGGCCTGCTCGCCGGTCTTTGGGAACTTCCGAACATCGACGGCTTTTTAGAGCCGCAAGCTGCGCTGGCGCTCCTTGAGGCCTGGGGTCTCCGGCCTACCGAGCTGAAAAAGCAGCTCGAAAAGCAGCATATCTTCACGCACATCACGTGGCAGCTGCGCTGCTACTACGTCGAGGTCAGCGCCCCGGACGGTGGCCTCACGTGGGTCGATGCCGCCCGTTTTGCCCGTGATATCTCCCTCCCCACCGCCTTCCGCCAATTCTGGGAAAACTCATAAAAGGCCCCCTCTGCGAAGAGGGGGCTGTCATGCGAAGCATGACTGTGGGAGAACTCTCTCAATGCGCAAAATATCCCCGGTTTCCATCGGAAACCGGGGATATTTTGTACTTTTATTTCTGTTCGTCCTGCGGAGCCTCGGCCTTCTTCGCGGCTTTCTTCGCGCGGCTCTTTTTCACGCACCGCCGCACGATCACAAGCACCACTGCCACGATCACTGCCAGCAAAATCAGCGACGGCAGCGCCTGGGTCAGATTCAGAATAAACCGCTGAACGCCGCGCCCAAAGCTGCGCCACCCGTCCGAAAACGCATCGGCAAATTTCTCGCCGAACGTCCGCTGCACGGTCACGGTCGGCGTGTAAATCTCGACCTCGTCGAGGTCCATCGAAACCGTCGAATACCGGATCTGCATGTCCATGTTGCGCAGATTCCGCTCAATGGATTCCGTCTCATACCGGACGTCAGCCAGCCGCTCTTCCAGTGCGACAAGGCTCTCCACATCCTCGGTCTTCTCCAGCATGGCCAGCAGCCGCTCCTCCTGCGTCCGCAGGGAAGAAAGCCGCGCCTCATAGTCCGTATACGTTGAGGTCACGTTCTCGGCGTAGCGGTTCGAAGACAACACGTTGCCGATCGACGACGTCTCGGACATAAACTGCTCAAATTTGTCCGCCGGGATGCGCAGCGTATAGCTCGCGTGCCGGTCGACCACGGTGGTTGTCCCGTCGTCGTTGTAGCGCGTATTGCCGTACACGTTCGAGCTTTCTACAAAGCCCTGATAGCTTGCGACCATCGCCTCGATGCGCGCCACGGCCTCGTCAAACTTCGTCGTCTCCGCTGAGATGCTTGCCGAGTAGATGATCTTGGCTGCGTAGTCCGAGAGCGAGGAATTGTCGCCCGTATCGAGCTCCGCGTTCCCCGCGGCGCTGGTCGTAAAGCCCGTGTCCGCCGCGTCATCCCAGGCCGTCTCCGGCTCCGCCGGCGCTTCCGCCGGGGTGTCGTAGTCCCACTCTTCCGCAGCGGCAGCGCTCTCCGTCTTCCAGTTTTGCGCTGCGGACGAAGCCGTGTCGGCGGCCATGTTTCTGCTGCTCGCGGCGCATCCGGCCAGCAGGGCCGTAAGCAAAAGGACGCTCATAATCAGTGCAAGAATGCGATGCTGTTTCATGTTGAGGTTCCCCCTTTCTTTTGTTCGGTGATCTGTTCGGTCATCTATCCAGACGAAGAACTCGGGAAAGCGTTGCAGAAAATCAGAAATTTTCTTCCAAAATTTCCATTCCCATGGCCGAGAGCTCATATGCCGTGCGCTCCTCCGCCCCCTCTGGCAGCACCTTGACATAGCTCCTGCTCTGCATCCGCCCCGTAAGCCCGATCCGTGTCCCGACGGGCAGCTCCGCGGCGCACTCCGCCGTCCGCCCCCAGAGGATGCAGGGGATGTAGTCTGTCCGCTGATACTGCCGCGGCACGGCGAGCATCACATCGCAGATCTCGCGCCCCAGCGGTGTCCGGCGATAGACGGGCGGCTTACAGATCGTCCCCACCAGAGCCACGTCGTTTTCCGGCGGCTGCTCCGTCGTGGTAACAGCCTCGGCAAACACCGAGATGATGAGCCGCCGCCCGGTCTCGGCCCGCGAATTGAACGAGCGTATCTGCCCCGTCACCAAAAACCGCCCGCCCGCGAACAGATCCGCCTCCATCAAAATGTCCTCCGCCGCCACCACGGGCAAAAGATCCGCCGTGCCGGACAGCCGCTCCACCTCCAGCGTGAAGCGGAAAAAGCGGCGCTCATGATTGCTGTGCGAATATTCCGGCAGCGCCCGCAGCGTGCCGCAAAGGGTGATATGATTGCCTGTATGTTCCATGTTTCCACCTCGTTTTGTTCATCTGGAACACTATATGAGGGGAAACCGCCGCTTAGTACAGGCTCCGCTCTGCGGCACTTTTCGATAGAACTTGTAGGGGCCGATGCCGAGCGCAGCTGTTCGCGACGAAGGAGCGTTACAGATGCGCTCGGCATCGGCCCCTACATGGTGCGCTGGAAAATCGAGAGGGGCAGGATTACAATTATCTTCTGCCGCGCCTCGCGGGATTCTTTTTGGGCGGGGCTGCTTTTCTGTTTGCGCTCTTTTTCGGGGCAGCGGGCGTTTTGGCTTTGCTGCTCTCGCCGCGCGGCGGCCGGATGAGGCATTCCGGCCCATACCCGATCAGGTCCTCCCGCCCCGCGAGGATCAGCGCCTCGCGCACCAGCTTATAATTCTTCGGATCCTGATACTGCATCAGCGCCCGCTGCATCGCCTTTTCGTGCGGATCCCGCGGGACATAGACCGGCTGCATCGTCCGCGGGTCCAGGCCCGTATAATACATCACAGTCGAGAGCGTCGACGGCGTCGGATAAAAATCCTGCACCTGCTCCGGCTGATGGTGGATGTCGCGCAGATATTCCGCCAGCTTCACGGCCTCTGCCATCGTGCAGCCCGGATGTGACGACATCAGATACGGCACCACATACTGGTTCATGTGCTCGCGCAGGTTCATCTCCTGATACCGCCGCACAAATTGCTGATAGACCGCATGGCGCGGCTTGCCCATGTATTTGAGCACTTCGTCCGACACATGTTCCGGCGCGACCTTCAGCTGCCCGGAGATATGGTAGCGCACCAGCTCCTTGAAGAATACGTCCGACGGATCGGCCAGCAGATAGTCAAACCGGATGCCGCTCCGGATGAAGACCTTTTTCACCCCCGGCACCTTGCGCAGCTTGCGCAGCAGCGCCAGGTAATCGCTGTGGTCGGCGATGAGATTTTTGCACGGTGTGGGGAATAAACACTGCCGATTCGGGCACGCACCTTTCGTCAGCTGCTTTTTGCACGCCGGCTGGCGGAAATCCGCCGTCGGTCCGCCCACATCGTGGATATAGCCCTTAAAATCCTTCTCCCGCGTGAGGCTTTCCGCCTCATGGACGATGGACTCATGTGAGCGGCTCTGAATGATCCGCCCCTGATGAAATGTCAGCGCGCAGAAATTACACGCGCCAAAGCACCCCCGGCAAGAGGTCAGGCTGAACTTGATCTCCGAGATCGCCGGCACCCCGCCGGCCTTTTCATAGCTCGGATGATACGTCCGCGCATAGGGCAGGTCGTAGATGTGATCCATCTCGGCCTGCGTCAGCGGCTTCTGCGGCGGATTCTGCACGACAAACTCCCGGTCGCCGTACGGCTCGATGAGCCGCTTGGCCGAGAACGGATCGGTGTTCTGATATTGCAGATAAAAGCTCCTGGCATAGACAGATTTCTCCGCCCGCATCGCGGGATAGGACGGCAGCGTGATCGCCGGCAGATCGTCCGGAACCTCCCGGGCCCGGAACGCCGTCCCATCGATGTAGCTGATGTTCCGGATGTCCATTCCATCGTTCAGCGCATTTGCCACCTCGACAATCGCCCGCTCGCCCATGCCGTAGATCAAAAGGTCGGCCTGCGAATCGAGCAGGATGGAGCGCTTGAGCTTGTCCGACCAGTAATCATAATGTGCCAACCGCCGCAAACTCGCCTCAATCCCGCCGATGATGACCGGCACGTCGCAATACGTCTGCCGGATGAGGTTGCAGTAGACCGTCACGGCATAGTCCGGCCGCCGGCCCATCACGCCGCCCGGCGTGTAGGCATCGGTCTGCCGGTGCCGCTTGGAGACGGCGTAGTGGTTCACCATCGAGTCCATATTCCCGCCCATCACGAGGAAGCCGAGCCGCGGCTTCCCCAGCGCCGAAATCGACGCCGGATTCTTCCAATCCGGCTGGCTGATGATACCGACCTTATATCCCGCATCCTCCAGCACGCGGGAGATGATCGCGTGTCCGAAGGACGGATGATCAACGTAAGCGTCGCCGATCACATAGACGAAGTCGCACTGTGCCCAGCCACACCGTTCCATATCTGATTTTGAGATGGGCAAAAACTCCGCCATACTCCGCCTCCAACGTGTTAATTGCCCTTATTATAGCAGAGTATGGCGGAAAAAGATAGGCCGGCGCCGCGCAATTCGGCAAGTCCCTTTACCGAGGCGGCCCCGGTCCAGGCGCGCCTTTGCGCCGCCCCTTCTGTCAGTTCGTGCCCGCCGGGCACTCCCCGTCGCCGGAGGAGAGGGCATAGAGCTTGCCGAGATGATCCCAGGTTGTCTGGTCAATGCTCCCGCTCGCAGGCAGGCCGCAAAGTCTCTGGAGTGCCTGCACTGCCGCAACGGACTGCGCCCCATGTCTCCCGTCCACCGGCGGCGCGGACAGATTGCGATACCGTTTCTGCAGCGCCGCCAGCATCGCCTGAATCGGGAACAGATGCAGATTTTCCTCCCCCGCGCCGATGCTCTGCTGCGGCTGCCAGCGGATGCGGAGCGCCTCGAGCGGCAGGACGAAGCTGCCGAGCTTCAGATACGCATCCACAATCCGGTTCCATGTCGCCTGATCGGCCTCGCCCGTCTGTGGCAGGTCATGCCGGGCCTGAAACGCAGTCACGGCGGCCTCGGTGTCCGGGCCGTAGATGCCGTCCGGCACGACCTGCGGGATGGCTTCATCTGCCGCCGCGATCACGCGGAGCATGGTTTGCAGGCTCCGGATGGGCTTTCCGATGTAGAAATCTGCGTCGTTCATCTGTCCACCTCCGAATCGCGCATCCCATTGCAGAGTGCCATCCCCGGATACTGCACAAAGCGCGTCGAATCCTGATACCGCGTCCCTGCGCCGCCCTGCCGCGCGAAGGCCGGCACCGCCGCCTCCCCCGGAAACTGCGAAAACGGGAACAGCTCTCCGTCGCCGAACACCGTTACGCGGATGCCCTGATACTGCGCATAGATATCATCCCACGTCCCGCGGTCGACCGTCCCGGTTGCCTCGCGGCCCGCATAGGTCTGAAATGCCGCGACGGCCTGCTCCGTCTCTTCGCCGTAGCGACCCGTGATAGTCGGGGCGGGTACTTCAGGGATGAATTCCGCGATCACCGACAGCATGTATTGCAGATGTGTCACCTTTCCGCCCGTCTCGCCCGGCTCGATCGACTCCGGATATTCCCATGAAAAGCCGAGGAACGTCTGCCCCTCTGACCGCAGCTCCCCGAGCTTGTTGACCGCCACATAGAGCAAAATCAGCTTATACCACGTCGCCTGCCCGACGATGCCGTCCACGGTCAGTGAGAAGATCGACTGGAACGCGCGCACCGCCGCGTCCGTCGCCGGGCCGAATACCCCGTCCATCTCGACCTTTGGGATGGCCGGATAATTCTGCGAGATGCGGTTGAGCTCGATCTGGATGCGCGACACATTCTGACCAATGTCCCCCTGCCGCAGCGGCGAACCGGGGTAGGAATTGCCCACATCCTCGACCGGCACGTTCCGCACGATCTCGATATTGTCCCCATAATAGTTCCGCAGGATTTCGGCGGTCGTCGCGCCGCTTTGCGCAAGGCTCTGAGAACCCCATTGGCTCAGGCCGTCGCAGGTGCTCGTCGTCCCGTTGCAGAATTTTGCGGCCAGCGGCTCGATGAAGCCTGCGTAGCGCAGATAACTGTTGAAAATCTCATCCACAATCTGCACCACGTTTTCAAACAAATTCCGTCCCTGGATATACTTCTGGTCAATGGCCGTCGAGTTTGTGATGTTGAAGCTGTAGCCCCGGCTGGGATAATACTCGGTGTACACGCGGTTGAGTGCAAACGAGATGATCGCCAGTGTGTTGGCTACGATGGCGGCCTCCTCCCAGGTCGGATAGATTTCGCTACAAACCACGTTTTTGATGTAGTCCGGAAATGCCACCGTCACATTCTCGGCATACGCCGTCGGCGCGCCGAGATGCACGGTGATCCTCTCCGGAATCACAGGATAAACAGTCGGCAACTGTACACCTCCTCTACAGATTCTGCGGCGTCACCGTGAAAACCTGCGTGCGCGTATAGCTCTCCGGCAGTGACGGCGTCGGAATCAGCCGCAGCGGCTGAATGGTCTGCTCCCCGGCGAAGATCTGCGCATCCCGGATCAAAATTCGGTCATATCCCGCGACCTCCGCCTCAATGTCCACGCTCGCAAACGGCGGTAACTTTGCGCCGGATTGCTGACTCTCGGCCTTCTCCGGCGTCTCAATCGTAATCGGCTCCGTCATCCCGTCATAGTTACTCAGCCGAAAGGCCAAAAGCTCCCGTTCCCCGTCCACGCTGCGCCGTATCAGCGCAACGCCCGCTCCCTGCAGCGGGATTCGCGCGTCCGATGTATAGATTTGTACCACCAGCGTTCCATAGCTCGCCAAAAGATCCCCTCCTCCAACTTCCTGCTCCCCCATTCTATGCGCCTGCGTCCCATTCCGTTCCGCCCGCTGCCCCCAAGGCCTCCGTAAGGCCTCCCCCATCGCCGCAAAAAAGCCTCCCCAAAGGGGAGGCTTGAGACTGTCAAAAAACGATAAAAGGCAGCCCCGTGAGAGAGCCGCAGGGGGTGCGTGCAGGCCAGCGTCTCTTGCCCTTCGGGCAATTTCCCTTCAGCGAGAAGGGGACAAAATCCACTTTCTCGTTCCGTCCAGGGTGAAACGCCAGATGCACCAGCATCAAAATCAGCAGCGCCGAAAAGGTCCGGTGCAGCGCCTCCTCCCGCCGTCCGGCGGAAAAATTAATCCCCGCCGCAAACAGACAAAAAGCGCCCCGCGCACAACTTTTGTGCGCGGGGCGCTTGGCGTATCAAGCCGTTGTTTCATACCGCTGCCGCCGGCCCTGCGGCCGTCTTAAGCTGCTTATTCGATTGCGATTGTGGTCGTCGCAGGCAGCTTCCGCTGCTCGGCCTTCGGCATCGAAATCTGCAAAATACCGTTTTCAAATTTGCCCTTCACGTCCTCCGGCCGCAGGCTCTCGCCGACATAAAAGCTCCGGCTCATCGACCCGGCGTACCGCTCCTGACGGATGTATTTGCCGTTTTTCTGCTCGTCCTTGTCGAGGCTCTTGGCTGCTTGAATGGTCAGATAGCCATCCTTCAGCTCTACGCTGACATCCTCTTTCTTAAAGCCCGGCAGGTCGATATCCAGCTCATAGCTGTCCTCGGTCTCCCGGACATCGGTCTTCATCAAATTCTTGGCATGCTTGCCATAGAGCGGATTGCGGCTCTGCGGCACCATCATCTCAAACGGATCACCAAAGAAATCATCGAACAAATTCTCACCAAAAATGCTAGGCAACATAAGTCATTCCTCCATTTCATCCCCCGGTTCCCTTCGCAGAAACCGGCAACTTTTGTTACCGTCAATGATAAGTTCATTTCGTTCTCTCGGGCTCTTTCTGTCCCCTCCCTCAAGAACATCTTCAGTATATCACGATTTTTAGCACTGTCAATACGAGAGTGCTAAAGTTCACAAAAGAAGCAATGTTTGTTCATAGTTTGGTAAAAAGCCGGCCGAAGCCGAAAACACGCCGCCGGAACACAAGGTTCCAGCGGCGTTTTTATTCCAGATTCAGGAATTCCATGCATCAGCGGCCTGATTGCGGGCCGGAAGGAGGCGGCGGTAATCCGCAAGCCACGCAGCAAAATCTGCCGCTCCGGCCGGGTCAGGCCCCACCGTGGCGGACAGCGCGTTCTGAAAGACGCGCCGCTCCAGATAGTCCGGCAGCGAAAGCCCCTCCGCATCACGTCGGTACGCGGCCAGAATCGCCATCCCATAGGCGCCGCCCTCCCCCGCCGTCTGCAAAACCGTCACGGGTGAGTGAAGCGCATCCGCCAGATACTGCTGGGCGACGCCCTCCGTCTTGAACAGGCCGCCGTGGCCCGTCAGGCGACGGATGGAGACCTGCTCATCCCGCAGAATTTCCATGCCGATGGCCAGCGATGCCAGAACCGCATAAAGCTGGGCGCGGAGAAAGTTCGCTGCGGTTAAACCGCCGTCGACACGGTGGACAACCAGCGGAAGGCCGCGTTCCGCGCCAGTTACAGGCTCGCTTGCTGTGTAATTATAGAGCAGCACGCCGCCGCAGCGCGACTCCGCCCGGAGGCTTTCGCGGAACAGGCGCTCATAGAGATCCGGCTGCGGCGTCTGTACGCCAGCGCAGCGCAGCACGTCGGCAAACAGGCGCATCCACGCGTCAAGCTCGGATGTGCCGTTGTTGCAGTGTACCATGGCGACGGATTTGCCGTCCGGCGTGGAGACGATGTCAATGTCTCGGTAGCAGCGGCTCAGGCTCCGCGCAAGCACCACCATGGCAAAGATCGACGTTCCGGCAGAGACGTTGCCCGTGCCCGCGCCGACGGAATTGGTCGCGACCATGCCAGTTGCGGCGTCGCCCTCGGGTGGAGCCATCGGGACGCCTGGGCAGAGCATGCCGCTCGGGTCGAGCAGGCGCGCGCCCTCGGCGGTCAGCCTTCCGGCATCAGCACCCGCGCACAGCACGCGCGGCAGCACCTCTCGCAGGCGCCACGGAAGACGCCGATCTTGAATCAGCGCATCGAACTGGGCAAGCATGGTCTCGTCATAGTCCTGCGTCGTGGGATCGATCGGGAACATGCCGGACGCATCGCCCACACCGAGCACCCGCGCACCGCTGAGGCGCAGATGGATGTAGCCGGAGAGCGTGGTCAGATAGTCCAGCTCCGGCAGGTAGCGCGCATCGTCTAGCACGGCCTGATAGAGGTGTGCCACGCTCCAGCGGAGCGGAATATTGAAGCCGAACAACTCCGTCAGGCGTTCCGCGGCCAGCGGCGTGTTGGTATTGCGCCATGTGAGGAACGGCGCAAGCTGCCGTCCGTCCGCCCCGAGGGCCAAAAAGCCGTGCATCATGCCGGAAATGCCGATCGCGCCGAGATGACGCAGCGGCATGCCATAGCGTGCGCGGACATCCGCCGCCAACGCGGCGTAAGCTGCCCGCAGTCCGGCGACCGCATCGTCCAAATGATAGGTCCAGAGCCCCTGCTCCAGCCGATTTTCCCACTGAAACGAGCCGCTCGCCAAAACGGTATGATCCCTGCCGAGCAGGACAGCCTTGATGCGCGTGGAGCCGAGCTCGATGCCGAGCACGCCCTCCCCCGCCTCGATCTGCGCGGCGATCGCCCTTTGATCCATCGGAATTCCTCCTTCGCTCAGAAGCGGAAGGCGACCTTGAAATCGCCGTGCTTTCCGGTCGCGTACTCGAACGCCTGCTCCCAATCCTCCAGCTGGAAGATGCTGCTGACCATGCCTTCGGTCTTAAGCGTGCCGTTTGCGATATGCTCGATCACGAACGGGAAGCAATAGGGCGAGAGATGCGAGCCGAGGACATCGAGCTCCTTGCCATCGCCGATGATCGACCAGTCGAAGGTCGTCGGCGCGCCGAAGACCGAGAACTCGACAAAGCGGCCCAGCTTACGGATCATATCCATGCCCTGTGTGACGGAGGACGGATGGCCTGTGGCCTCGATGTAGATGTCGCAGCCGTAGCCGTCGGTCAGCTTCATGATCTCGGCGACGACGTCCATCTTCGACGGGTTCCAGACGAGATCGGCGCCGAACGCCTTTGCCTTTTCCAGACGCTCGTCCATCATATCGAGCACAATGAGCTTCGCGGGATTTTTCATGCGGGCATAGGTGACCATACCGAGGCCGAGCGTGCCCGCGCCGGAGAGGACGACGATGTCCTCATTGGTGATCTGCGCACGGTCGACGCAGTGCTTCGCACAGGCATATGGCTCGATGAGCAGCGCCTGCTCGAGCGGCAACTCCTCCGGCACGCGGTGGAGCACAGCGGTCTTTGGGTAGCGGACATATTCGGCCATGCCGCCGTTGTTCTCTTTCTGGAAGCCGAAAGTGGCGTGCGGCTGGCACATCCAGTAGCGGCCAGTCTTGCAGAAGCGGCATTTGCCGCACGGGACGATCTGGTCGGCGGTAATGCGCTCCCCCACCTGGTATTCAGTCACGTTCTCGCCGACCTGCACGATGCGGCCCAAGAACTCGTGGCCGGGGATGAACGGCGGACGGACCCATGCGGGTGCGGTTTCGTTCCCCCAGAAGCGCTCCGCGCCGTGCATACATTTCAGGTCTCCGGCACAGATGCCACAGCCTTCGGTTTTGATGAGGATGTCGTCCGGGCCGCAGATCGGCGTGGGATAGGCCGGCTCGAACCGATAGTTGCCCTTTCCATAGGCGACGAGCGCTTTCATGGTTTCTGGAATCTGCATATCCATTTCCTCCAATTTCTCGATTCTGCGGTCTCGGTCAATATTCGAGAATCGCGTGCTGTTTTTTCAACTGTGTACGCAGCGCGGGCACATCAAGCGCCGCGAGCGGCACCTTCGCGTCCAGCGCCATTGCTGCCGCCGTTCCGGCGGCCTCACCGACGGCCATGCAGGTCGACATGACGCGCGTCATGCCGAAGATTGTCTGGTCGACGGAGATCGGGCGGCCCGCAATGATGAGGCCCTCGGTCTTCTCCGGCACCAAGCAGCCATAGGGAATGCCGACGGCATGGGCGACCGGATACATCGTCATGATGCCGGAGGTCTGGCCGTGGATGTCCACATTATAGCCGCTGAGGGCGACGGTGTCCTCGGGGATGGGGAGCGTCTGGAGAATGTCGCTCGTGAGCGTTTTCAGGCCGACGATGCGGCGGCTCTCACGGATGCCGAGATAGGGCATGAGCTGGCCGAGCGTACAATGTTCAAATCCGGGGCAGTATTTGCGCAGGAAGCGCATGATCTCGAAGACCTGATGCTCACAGGTATCCTCGGCGCGGTTGAACTGCTCCACGTCGGTGGAATCCGTGTTGATGGCGCGCGTCACATTGAAATAACCGCGGTGCGTACCCTTTTGGTGGGTAAAGTCGATCATGTTGCGCGGGAGCGTAAAATCTCCGGCGGCGCGTGCCTGCTCGATGAGGTCGAAGAAGCACATGGTCGCAAACGTCTTGTCCAGGCCGAAATCGTCGGCGGACTGGTGAATGCCGGGGAAAGTATCCGGCATGCGGATGGTTTCCGGGTGGGTGCGGGCGTAGGCCGCGAATGCGTCGATGTCGATGTTCTCCACATCGAAGGTCAGCGTTGCGGGCTGGAGCGCTTCTCCCTTGCGGCATTCCGCGCCGGCCATCCACGCGCAGCAGGCATCGCCGGTGCCGTCGACGAGCATCTCCGTTTTGAAGGTATAACGCTCGCCGCGCGTGAAGACCTCCACGCCGCGGACCGCGCGGCCCTCCATCCTTACGGCGGAAAGCTCGGCATAGATCATGGTGTCGATGTGCGCCTCGCGGAACATTTCGTTGATCATGACGCGAGCCCATGACATATTGAGATAGGTCAGCGAATTCTGGATCGGGGCGCGGAAATGCTCGGTTGCGCCACCGACCTCGCGCAGCCGGTCGATATACTCCTGCGCAATGCCGCCGATCACCTGCCGTCCGCTGCGATCGAGAAACGCGAGCGGCGGAAGGCCGGAGGCCAGCAGGCCGCCGAAGAACGGATTCCGCTCGACGACCAGAACACGCTTGCCGAGCCGCGACGCTGCAAGGGCTGCAGCAAAGCCGCCCGGGCCACTGCCGATGACGATGACATCATATTGTTTTTGATACATAGCTGCTCCTTTACCCCTTTACGGCACCGGCCGTCAGGCCGGAGACAAGGAATTTTCCGAGATAGGTGAACACCAGCATGATCGGGATGACGGCCAGTGTGGCAGCCGCGGTCAGCGGGCCCCATTCCTGCCCGAAGAAGCCGATGTAGTTGTAGATCGAGACTTGGATCGGATAGAGCTCCTGCGAGTTGACCATGACAGAGGAGACGACATATTCGTTCCACGCGCCGATGAAGATCATCAGCGCCGCACAGGCAATGGTCGGGAGCGTGAGGCGCGGGATGAGGCGGAAGATGATGTAGCTCTTCGACGCGCCATCAATCATGGCGGCCTCTTCGATCGCATATGGCACCGACTGCATACCGCCCACCATGATCCAGACCGCCATCGGCAGGTTATAGGCCGTGTAGATCAGCGGAAGCGTGTACCACTTGTTCGTCATATGCAGCGCGGAGAACATCATATAGTTCGGGACAACCATGGCCGCGCTGCCCATCGAGAGCGGAATGCCGAAGAGGATGATGAGGAAGATCGCTTTTTTCCCGGCGAACCGATAGCGCGTGAGCGCATAGGCGATCAGGATCGCACAGAGAATGCCGAGGACGATGGCGACGAGACTATAGAGCGTACTGTTGATGAGGGCCTGCCGGAAATTGCCCTTGAGAACGGTTGCATAATGCTCGGCAGAGACCTGACTGCCGAACAGCGTAGGCGGATAGAGCGCGACCTCGCGCATGGGCTTCAGCGACGTCAGCGCACCCCAGACGAAGGGCACCAGATTGACGATCGCAATGGCAACGAAGCCGATGATGGAGAGGATGCGGACCCGGCGGGACATTCTTTTCTTACAGCTCATACTTCACCGCCTTTACATACATCACAGTCAGGACAAAGTTGATCAAGCAGAGAACGATCGACATGGCACTCGCCTCGCCGAAGTGGTAATACGAGAAGCTCTCGCGGTAAGCCAGAATGGAGATGACCGTTGTGGCCTTGCCGGGGCCGCCGCCCGTGAGCGTCAGGGGGACGGTCAGGTTGTTGAGGTTGGACAGCGCGACGATGATGGCCGAGAGGGCCATCGGCGTTTTCAACTGGGGCAGGCGTACCTTCCAGAACATCTGCCACTTGTTTGCGCCGTCGATCATGGCAGCCTCGTCGTATTCCTTCGGAATGGCCTTGAGGCCCGCGACCATCTGCACCATGACGTAGCCGATGACGCGCCATGTGATGACACCGATCAGGGAGATGACGGCGATATTTTTATTGGACAGGAAGCCGACCGTCCCAAGACCGAGCTTGGAGAAGACATAGTTCAGCAGGCCGGTCTCGTCCTTGAGCAGCCACTTCCAGAGCATGGCCGCGACGACCTGACTGGTAACCCACGGGACGAGAATCATGATCTCGAGCGCATAGGCAAAGCCGCTTTTCGCGGAATTGATCCAGAGCGCGAGCAGCACGCCGAGCACCAGCGCGATGGCAAGGCTGGAGAAGGAGATCACGAAGGAGAGGCCGAGGCTGCGGATGACGTTTTTGTCGTGCAGCACGTCCAAATAGTTATCGAACCCAACATATCTGGTGAAGTCCATGTAGTCGCAGCGCCAGAGGCTGCAATAAAGGCAATATCCCAGCGGGATAAGCAGGAACAGGACGATGAGGATCATCGACGGCGCGGAGAGCGCATACGGCAGCGCCCGGTCCAGCCGTCCGCGTCTGAGATGCGTTTGTTCCTGCGAGTTTTTTCTGTTGACCAAACGAGCCAAAAACAAATCAAGTCCTTTCGTTGTGTATTTGCAGGACGAATACACGCGCTCCGGCGTCGGCCCCGACTCTTTGCCGGAGCCGACGCCGGAGAACTGGGGTTACGGAGCGATGCGCGATTACCGCGCGGTATTTCTGTCGATGAAGTTCGCCTCGGCTTCGGCCAGCGCCTCTTCCACGCTCATGCCGTCGACAAAGGCGAGCTGGAAGGCGTTCTGCAGGTCTTCATTGAAGCCGGAAACGCTGTACTTGATGGACTGGACATAGGCGCGGTCAAGCAGGATATTCTTCGCCTGAATGACCCACTCATTGGTCGGCTGGGAGAGGAAGTCGGAGCAGTTTTCCAGCGTCGACTTCAGCAACGGGATCTGTTGGGCCTCGGTGACCCAGAGCTCGTCCGCCTCGGCTGAGCAGAGATATTCGAGGAACTTGCCAGCAACGTCCTTGTTCTTCGAGCCGGACCAGACGGCGGTATTCCAACCAGCGGCGTAGGACAGGCCCGGGGTGTTCTCGTCGATGCCGGGCAGGGCCATGAAGCCGACGTCCTCCGGATCAAAGGCACAGGTGCCCTGTACGGTGGGCATACGGATGGAGCCAGCGGCGATCATTGCGTAGTTGCCGGCGGCAAAGTCGGTGTAGACATCCTCGCTGGTGATGGAAGCGGCGCTGGCCGGAGTACAGCCATAGACATTGATCTGATCCAGCTCGTACTGCAGCGCCTTCTGTGCGCTCTCGCCAGTCCAGTTGTTGGGCTGCCCGTCATCGGTGAACATACCGCCAGCCTGACCGAAGAGCGTTGCGGGAAGGGCGCCGTGCGGGTCGGTGACATCGAGGCTGTAGCCAATGCCGTAACCCCAGATCTTCTGGCCGTTCTCTTCCCCGGTCAGCTGCTGAGCTGCCTCGGCGAGCTGCGCCCAAGTGTGGATGTCGTCCGCGTTGATGCCCTTGGCCTCGAAGAGATCCTTACGGTACATCACGCCAAACGCGCCATAGAAGAAGGGAATTTCATAGTGATAGGTGCCGTCGAAGCCCTGTTCGAAGATAGCGGAATCGATGTCGTCCTTCTGCGCATCGGTCCAGTCGCTGTAGAACAGGTTCTCCAGCGGCTCGCAGATGCCGCGGTTGATGGCCTCGCCGAGGTTGGCGGTGTTGACCATAAAGACGTCGGGCGCTTCGCCGCTCTCCGCTGCGGCGAAGATCTTGCTGGCAAGCGTGCTCCATTCCTGCGTCTCGACCTTGACGGTGACGCCGGGGTTGGCGGTCTGGAAGTTGTCAATCAGCTTGGCCAGAACCTTGGCGCGGCCGTTTTCGCTGGTCAGGTCGAGGAAGGTCCACATGCGGATAGTCCGCTCGCCGCCCTCAGCGGGCGTTTCAGATTCGGTCGTCTGATTGTTCGCAGACGGCTGCGCTTCAGCAGCGGGCTGATCTGCCTGTTCCTGCTTGGCAGTGCAGGCCGTGAACATGCCGAGCACCAGAAGCAGCGCGAGAGTCAATGCAAGTAATCTTTTCATTTTTTCCTCCGTCTTTCATTTTTATTTGCAAACCCGGACAAGCGGATCCTGCACGGATGGAACCTGCCCGCAGCGGGCAGGCGGCGCTCTGCATTTCTGCGCTTTGTTTTATTAAGTGCTTTTGCAAAACAACCTTGTATTTTCATTATACGCCCATTCGGCAGATTGTCAATGCTGCAATTCTGCTAAATTCCAGCGCTAAAAAATGGACGATTGCACAAAAAAGCCGCCGGAGCTTGCTCCGGCGGCAGGATGCCAAACGGGTCGTTCAAACGGATTCAATAAACTCTGAAATGAAATGCAGCGCCGCGCCGACGGCGATGGCCTCGTTTTTACAGCGACAGGGAATGAGATAATCGGCGTTGTCTTCAAAGGAGGTTTTGGCGAGCGCCTTCAAATCGTCGAGATAGTCTTCGATATAGCCCCCGACATAGCCTCCGAGGATGATGTTGCAGTCAAACAGGAGACGCAGATTGACGACGGTCTGTGCGAGGTCGTGCAGGTATTTGTCCCAGAGCGCGTGCGCCCGCTGGTCGCCGCATTTGAGCAGGGCGAAAAATTCCGCCAGATTGCCGTCGGTCAGCGCGGAGAGCACCGTTGCAGCGCAATACGCATCGACACAGCCGCGCGCGCCGCAATAGCACGGGCGGCCGCCCGGCTCGATGATGATATGGCCCACCTCGCCGCCGCGGATATTTTCGCCGACATAGGGCTGACGGTTGATATAGATCGCACCGCCGACATTGTTGCTGAGCATGATATAAAATGCATTATCCAAGTCGCGGTTCATCCACGTTTCGGCAAAGCCCGCAGCGTTTGCGTCGTTGAACAGCGCCGATCGGAACGGGATATCCTGTGAAAATTCCTCACAGGTTGCGTCTGTAAAATTGAGGATTTTGCCGTAAAATACGCGCTGGTTGTCCGGCGTAATGAGGCCCGGGACGCCGATGCCGACGCCGAGGATGGCCCGCTCGTCCAAGCCTGCGTTTTCCACCGTGGTCCGAACGATCTGGCCCAGACGCTCGTAATATGCCGGGGTGCGGGAAAAGGGCACCTGCACGCGCAGACGCGCAATGACGCTGCCATTGAGGTCGACGGCAACTGAGGTGATATGGTTGCGCGTCACGTCCAAGCCGATGGCGGTACGCGCGTCGGCCACGACGGAATAGGTTTTCGCGCGGCGGCCGCCCGTGTTGCCGAGGAAGCCAGATCCATCGATCAGGCCCTCGTCCTGAAGATTGGCCAGATTCTGCGTCACCGTCGGCAGCGAGAGCTGCAGCTCGCGCACCAGATCCTGTCTGGAAAGCGGCCCATGCTCCCGTAGGGCAGCATAAATGCTGGAACGATTGTACCGCTTGATCTCTTCATTTGCCGTTACCTTTGCCACTGTCCCGCCCCCCTATTTCGGCGATTCATTTTACTTTTATAAAACGGATTTGTAAAATGTAATAAAATCTTATCATATCTCCCGCGTTCTGTCAAGCACCCTCCGCGCAGCATGCGTTTCCGAAATCGTAGTGCGCAGATCTTCGGCTGCGTCGGAGGGCGGGATGCAAAATCGGCCCGGCAGCAGAAGCTGCCGGGCCGATTTTAGGTGTTGCTCCGTGTTATTTTGTGGAGGAAAGGGCGTATTTTGACGCATAAGCGTGGTATTTCTGCAAATATTCCTCGCTGCCGCTGCGGCTGGCCTGAAGCGAGGCGTGCAGGTTCAGGTTGTGCTGCCGCAGATCGATGACGCAGCCCGCGATGTTGGAACAGTGGTCGGATACCCGCTCCAGATTCGTCAGAATATCCGACAGCACAAATCCGGTCTCCACGCTGCATTCTCCTTTTTTCAGCCGCATGATATGGTTCGTGCGCATCTGCTCCTTGAGCTGGTCGATCACCTGCTCCAGCGGTTCCACACGCATGGCCATCTGCACGTCCTTGCGCTCAAACGCCTCCCGTGCCGTGTCCAAAACCTCTACCACCGCACGCCGCAGCACCGCAAGCTCCCGCTTCGCGGTCTCGGAGAACTGCAGATCCTTTTCTGCCAGCTCCTCGGAAGATTCCAGAATATTCACCGCGTGGTCCGCGATCCGTTCAAAGTCTCCGGCCAGCTTCAAAAGCTCCGTCACTTCCTCGCTCTCGCTGTCGCCGAGCCCCTGCGCCGCGCTGAGCCGCAGCAGATAGGTGCTGAGCGCATCCTCCTCGTGGTCGGTCATCTCCTCGCGCGTGCGGATGTCCTCCGCCAGCTCCGGCGTCAGCCCGTCAAGGCTCTCCAGCGCCTCCTTCAGCGCCAGTGCCGCGCCGCACGCCATCTCCACCGCCACCGTGTGGCAGCGCTCCAGCGCCACAGGCGGCGTTGCAAGCAGCCGCTCGTCGAGCTGCGTTGTCGTCTCCACAACCTTCGCGTCCGGCACCAACCACTTCACCAGCCGCTCCAGCAGCCCGGAGCAGGGCAACAGCAGCGCCGTGCAGAGCACATTAAACAACGAGTGTGCAATCGCAATGCCATACATCGTGGCCGCCTCGTTCAGGATCGGCGGCGCCAGCAACGCCCGCACCGCGCAAAACACCAGCAAGCCCACAACCGTCCCGATGACGTTGAACGACAGATGCACCAACGCCGCGCGCTTTGCGTTTTTGTTGGTTCCCACGGACGAAATCAGCGCCGTCACACAGGTGCCGATGTTCTGCCCCATAATGATGGGGATGGCTGCACCATAGCTCACAGCCCCCGTCACGGCCAGCGCCTGCAAAATGCCGACGGAAGCCGAGCTGGACTGGATAATCCCGGTCAATACCGCACCGGCGATCACGCCGAGCACCGGATTTGTAAAGGCAACAAACAGCTGCGTAAACTGCGGGACATTCTTCAACCCGGCGACCGCGCCGGTCATTGTCTCCATGCCAAACATCAATGTTGCAAAGCCCAGGAAGATCATTCCGGTGTCTTTTTTCTTTCCGCTCTTGCAGAACATATACAGGATGATACCAACCAGGGCCAGGATGGGCGTGAAGGAAGAGGGTTTGAGCAGCTGCACCCAGACCGCGTCGCTGCGAATCCCGCCAAGGCTGAGCAGCCAGGCTGTCACCGTCGTGCCAACGTTCGCGCCCATAATGACATTGATCGCCTGCCGCAGCGTGAGCAGACCGGAGTTGACGAATCCAACCACCATAACCGTGGTCGCTGAAGAACTCTGGATCACCGCTGTGATTCCGAGGCCCGTGGCAAAACCGGCCAATTTCCGTCCGGTCATCTTCCCCAGCAGCGTACGGAGCTTCCCGCCCGCGCGGCGCTCGAGCGCCTGTCCCATCAGGTTCATTCCGAACAGGAACAGACACAGTCCGCCAATCAGATTCAATACTTCAAAGATATCCATGCTCTTATTTCCTCTTTTTCTTTCCCCATCTGATTTTATCTTATCGTTCGGATGTCAAATGCAAAAGAGGACTTTTGTAAAATCCAAGTAAAATTCGCCCCAACCCCCGCAAAACGCCCCAAAATTTCAAATCTCCAAGGCGTCTTCTTTCCGACCAGCAACAGAGCCCCTCTCTCGGCTTCGGATCCCGGAACCTATGTTGTCTGTTACAGCTGAATCCAAAACCGTTTGACCATAACCTGTTCACTCGGATCGTATCCTTTGTTCTCAAACACACCGCCATTCTTCAAAATGACCTTTTCATACTATTTTCTGATTCAATTCTTTCATCAGAAAGGTTCCGCCTTTGGC
>USLX01000031.1 GCA_900555665.1 uncultured Eubacteriales bacterium
CCCTACAAAATTAGTCTCCCACGAACGAAACGGCCCGCAGCCGGCGGCTGCGGGCCTCTACTTATTCAAGAATCAAGTGATTTTCCCGCAGTTCTGTGACATAGCCGACCTGTGCCGCGCACGGGATCTCGCTCTGCAGGGCCTGCAAGCACGCCTCCGCGTCGTCGCCATCCACCGCAATGAGCAGACCACCGCTCGTCTGCGGGTCGAAGAGGATGTCCTCCATTGCCCGGGAAAGACTCCCCTTCACGCACACGCCGCCCGCCACAAAATCGCGGTTGCGGTACGCGCCCGCGGGGATGAAGCCCATCCCGGCCATCTCCAGCGCCTCGGCATGATAGGGTACTTTTCCGCTCTCGATGTGGACGGAAACGCCGCTCCCCTGCGCCATCTCATAGCTGTGGCCCATGAGGGAAAAGCCCGTCACATCCGTGCAGCTGTGGACGCGGTAGCGCAGCATAATGTCCCGCGCCACCTTGTTGAGCGTCGCCATCTGGGCATAGAGCTTTTGCAGCAGCGCATCCTCCACCAGATCGGCCTTCGCCGCCGTTGTGAGAATGCCGACGCCCAGCGGTTTCGTCAAAATCAGCGCATCGCCCGGCTTCGCATTCGAGTTCGTCAGCACCTTCTCCGGATGGACGAATCCCGTTACGGCCAGGCCATAGATCGGCTCCGCACCGTGGATCGTGTGCCCGCCGGTGATGATGGCCCCGGCCTCATACGCCTTGTCATAGCCGCCGCGCAGGATCTCGCGCACGGTGTGGTTGTCCATCTTGTCGGCCAGACACATGATGTTCAGCGCCAGCTTCGGCTCGCCGCCCATCGCATAGACATCGCTCAGCGCGTTCGTCGCTGCAATCTGCCCGTAGAGGAACGGGTCATCGACGATCGGCGGAAAGAAGTCTGTTGTCTGTACGATGGCAACCTCGTCCGTGATCTTGTAGACGCTCGCATCGTCGCTCTTATCATAGCCAACGAGAAGCCTCGGGTCGCTGTGCGTGCGGAAGCCCTCCAGCATCCGGCTCAGCGTCCCCGCGCCCACCTTTGCGCCGCATCCGGCGCAGGAGGCCAGCTTTGTGAGCTTAACATCCGTCTCCATGCCCATTCTCCTTCCGGTAGACCTCTGTAAATCCATTCTCCTCTGCCCGGACGATCCGGTCGATCTCCTCGGCACACACGCCCTCCGGCGGTACAAAGCCGTCTTCGCACCGGACGCACGTCCCGCAGGAGCTCGATAAGCTCCGCGGCACAGGCATCACACGCGCCGCGATCCCCTGCCCCCGGCAGAGCTTTTCATAGCGGATCGCGCCGAAATGGGAAAAGAACGTCGCAATAAAGGTCATCTTACTTCTTCAGCGTCAGCGTGTACACGCCGTCTGCCTCCGCAGCCTTGACCTTGTAGCCCTGGTGCTCGGCATAGCGCATCACATTCTCGCGCGACGCTGTGTTGTCTACCATGATAACATATTCCGCTTCTTTTGTCATCAGCGCCTTGCGCGTCAGAATGACGGGCTCCGGGCAGGAGTAGCCTCTTGCATCCACCGTTGTCATCTTATTTGCGCTCCTTTCGAAAGGTATTCACACACGCAATCCCCGCCACCACAACGATGCCCACGATCACCGCGATCTTGCCGTTCTCGGTCGGACCGTTGCCGGAGGACGCGAGCCCGAAATTGTGGCAGAACGCTGCACCGGCCAGCAAGCCGAGCACCGTGACGGCGCTGTCGCTGTTGCCCTCGCCCGCAAGGATCAGCTGCCGCAGCGGGCAGCCGCCCAGCAGCACGCACGCAAAGCCGACCAGCAGCATGCCGAGGAAGTTCCAGAGTCCGTCCGTATGCGCAACCGGCTGCTCAGACACGCCGAGATGGAAATAGCTCGCCCCGGTCGTGCCGTTGAGGATCAGATTGCAGACCAGCGCACCGACAAGGATCGCTGCAAAGCCGAGAATGAGCTTCGTCTCGCGGAAGAGCATGAGGTCACGCACACCGCCGACCATGCAAAGCCGCGTCCGCTGTGCCAGCGCACCGACGATGAGGCCGGCCGCCAGGCTGATGAGGATCGGCGCATGCAGCGCGCCGGGGCCTGCACCCGCTTCGCTGAAGTGGATGAACGCCGGGGCGAGCAGCAGCAGCGCAAAGACCACCAGCGTCAAAATCACGAACACGCCGCCCTCCGGCTTTGCCAGCTGGTAGCTTCGCTTGAGCGTGTAGCCCTTGTTCAGGAAAAACACGCCCGCCAGAATGCCGCACACAAAACCCGCCAGGCCCAGCAGCGCATTGAGGTCGCCGCCGGCGAGACGAAGGATCATGCGGAACGGGCAGCCGAGGAACATCAAACAGCCTACCATCACGAATATGCCAAGCACAAAGCGCGTCACCGGCGCGCTGCCACCACGGGCGGAGAATTCCTTGTGCGAAATCGCCATCAGGAAGCTGCCGAGCACCAGACCGATGATCTCCGGCCGGATGTACTGCACGGCCGCCGCCGAATGCAGTCCCAGTCCGCCCGCCGTGTCGCGCAGGAAGCAGGCGATGCAGAAGCCCATGTTCTTCGGGTTTCCAAACAGCACCAGCAGCGACGCGATCACGCCGATGACAAGCCCGGCGAAGATCATATTGCGTTTTTCATGTTTCAGCGTCATCTTTCTCTCTCCTTCGTTCTCTTTTTCCAAGAATATCGGTGGTTTTATTTTAGGCGATTTCCCTGGAAAAGTCTAATTGCAAAACCGGATAGGCCCCTTCCATCTTATCGGAATTCCCGATCAATATTCGCCAATCCCGAAAACAGCAGATTTATTTGAATTTTTGATAGCTGCATGTTAAACTGAAATAAATTCAACACAAGGAAGTGCCGCCATGCCCGCCCTCTATCTCGACAACGCCAGCACCACCTTCCCCAAGCCTCCCTGCGTCCCGCAGGCCATGCTGGAATATATGACCGCCTGCGGCAGCAATGTCTCCCGCGGCGGCTACGCCTCGGCCTACCGCGCAGAGGAACTGGTTTTCTCCACGCGTGAACAGATCGCCAGACTTTTCCATGCCCCCGACTGCAAATGCGTCTGCTTCACCAAAAATGTCACCGAAAGCCTCAATGTCCTGCTCAAGGGCTTCCTCCATCCGGGCGACCATGTGCTCGTCTCGTCGATGGAGCATAACGCCGTCATGCGCCCGCTCCGGCAGCTCGAGGCGCAGGGCATCTCGTTCTCCCGCATACCCTGCCGCCCGGACGGCACGCTGATCTTTGAGGCCATGGAAGATCTTCAGCAGCCGAATACCCGCCTTGTCGTCATGACGCACGCAAGCAACGTCTGCGGCACACTCCTTCCCATCGCCGCCGTCGGTGCATTCTGCCGGCAGCATAAGCTCCGCTTCTTTGTCGACAGCGCGCAGACCGCCGGCGTCTTCCCCATTGACATGGAGGCCATGCACATCGACGCCCTCGCCTTCACCGGCCATAAAGGCCTGCTCGGCCCGCAGGGCATCGGTGGCTTCGCCATCCGGGAATCCCTCGCCGCGGAGCTGACGCCGCTGCTCGCGGGCGGCACCGGCAGCCTCAGCCACACCGAGTTCATGCCCGACTTCCTGCCCGACCGCTTCGAGGCCGGGACGATGAACCTCCCCGGCATTGCAGGCCTCCACGCCGCGCTCACCTTCCTCGCGGACACCGGTCTGGACGCCATCCGCGCACATGAGCTTGCCTTGACCGCGCGCTTCCTCACCGGCCTCGCGCCGCTCTGCGCGGAGGGGCGCATCAAATTGCTTGGTCTGCCGGGAATAGAAGGCCGCGCGGGCGTCATCTCCATCCAGACGCCGGGCCGCGAACTTGCAGAGATCGCCTTCGCCCTTGACGAGCGCTTCGGCATCCAGACCCGCGTCGGCCTGCACTGCGCGCCTGCCGCGCACCAGACGCTTGGTTCCTTCCCCACCGGCTCCATCCGTTTTTCCTTCGGCTATTTTAATCCGGAATCCGATGTGGATGCGGCCCTCGCCGCGCTGGACATCCTGACCAAGGAGGCGCCCCATGGACTTTAAGCAGCTCCGTTCTTTCGTCGCCGTGGCCGACTGCGGCTCATTTACGCTGGCCGCCGCCCGGCTCTATACCTCACAGCCCACCGTCTCGGCCCACATCCGCCAGCTCGAAGAGGAACTGCAGCAGCGCCTTTTCCTCCGCACCACCAAATCGTTCTCCATCACCCCGCGCGGCCGCGAGCTCTACGACTATGCCGTTCAGGTGCTCTCCCTGCAGGACCGGCTGCTCTCCGGTTGGCAGCAGCAGTCGCACATCATCTCCCTGAGCGTCTCCACAATCCCCTCCGCCTACATTCTGCCGGAGCTTCTGCCGCGCTTCAGCGCGCTCTGCCCGGATGTTCTCTTCGACATCCACCAAACCGACAGTGCCGGCGTTCTCCGCGCCCTGCGCAGCGGCCTGTGCGACCTCGGCCTCGCCGGGATGTCCTGCGCAGAGGACAGTCTTGTCTTCACGCCCTTCTACCACGATGCCATGGTGCTCATTGCGCCGAATACGCCGGAATTTTCCGCCGCCAGGGCAGACGGCACCCCGATTGACGTCCTCCTCCGCACACATCCCCTTCTCCTGCGCGAAGCAGGCAGCGGCAGCCAAAAATGCGTTGATGACTATTTCCAGTTTCTCGGCCTCGCCCCCGACGCGCTCCGCGTCACCGCCCGCCTGAATGATCAGGAAAGCATCAAAAATCTGGTTGCCGCTGGCCTCGGGCTCGCCATTGTCTCAGAAAAGGCTATTGAGCGGGAGCAAACCCGCGGCGACCTCTTGGTCTTTCCGCTGCAGGATGCCGCGGTACGCAGCCTCTATCTGGTGCAGCACAAGGGCGATCCCCTCCGCCCCGCTCTCCAGCAGTTTATCCGCTTCGCCGCGCATTTCTACTTGCCGTAAATCGCCCATCTCATCGCCTCGCGTCCTCTTCGGGCCCATACCGCTCGTTGCCGGGGCTCGGCGCCATCAGACAAGCCCCGTTTCTTTTGCCCGAAGCCGCCGCCCGCAGGCTGTGCTCTCGCGACGCCCGGCGTCCTTTCGCCCCGGAAAACCCCTGTGTTCTCTTCTCATCTGACACTGCCTTGGATATAGAAAGAAAGCCACCGGACAATCGCATGTCCGGTGGCTTTTTCATTCAGCAATAAAAATCCTTGATCTTTTTCGCGCGGGACGGATGGCGCAGCTTGCGGATGGCCTTGTTTTCGATCTGGCGGATGCGTTCGCGCGTGACGCCGAAGATCTGTCCCACTTCCTCCAGCGTATGCGTCCGGCCGTCGTACATGCCAAAGCGCATCTTCAGCACATCGGCCTCCCGCTCGGTCAGCGTCCCGAGGATCTCGGTCAGCGCCTCGGCAAGGAGCATGTTGCTCGTCGCATCGACGGGGCCGGGCGTGTTATCGTCCTCAACGAAGGAACCGATGGTCGTATCCTCCTCGTCGCCAACGGGCATGTCCAGCGAGAGCGTATCCGCCGCGGTGCGGTTTGCCTCGATGATCTTCTCGATCGGCAGATTCAGCTCCTCCGCGATCTCCTCGAGCGTCGGCTCACGGCCCAGCTCCTGCACCAGCTTGCGGTTGCAGCGCGTAGCCTTGTTGATGACCTCTACCATATGCACCGGTACGCGGATCGTCCGCGCCTGGTCTGCAATGGCCCGCGTAATCGCCTGACGGATCCACCACGTCGCATATGTAGAGAATTTGTTTCCCTTTGTATAGTCGAATTTGTCGACCGCGCGGATAAGCCCTGTGTTGCCCTCCTGGATGAGATCCAGAATGTGCAGCCCACGGCCGGAATACTTCTTCGCGATGGAAACCACCAGCCGAAGGTTGGCCTCCGTCAGCTTGTCCTTCGCGGCCTTGTCGCCCTCGGAGACGCGGCGGGCCAGATCCAGCTCTTCCTCCGCCGTCAGCAACCGCACCTGGCCGATCTCCTTGAGATACATCCGAACCGGGTCGTCGAGGTTATATTCCGCAGCCAGCTCAACCGGATCGATCAGCTCTTCCTCTTCCTCGCAGCCGATGCCGTCGTCCATGTCCATGCTGAGGTCGTCGTCCAGATCGAGCTCCAGCTCGGGGCTGACAATCTGAATGCCCATCGCATCAAACGTATCATAGACCTGTTCAATCTTCTCCACCGGCAGATCCAGCTTTTCCAGCTCCGCCGTCAGCTCCGTGGCCTGGATGCTCCCCTCTTTTTTTGCCTTCGCGATCAGGGCGCTCACGCGCGCCATCGCGTCCTCCGGGGGCTGTTTCGCAGGATTATTGGTATTTTTCACACTTGCCATGTAAGCTCATCCTCATTTGCGTCCGTACGCATCATTCTCTTTTGCGCGGCAAATCGCGCAACCATATTATTATATACCCAAATCCGCATTTTTGACAAGGGATATTTCAAAAAATCTTTCTTTTTTCAAGCCTGTTTTCTGCCTGCCACGCGCCGAACCCCGCCGCCGGCCTCTCCCGTTGCAACCTCCTGCGGTGTCTCCTTTGCGGATGCCCCGGTTCTTTTCCAAAAGCCGCGCGGCGGCAAAGGGCGGCGCAGCGCGCCAGGCTCAGATTTCCATAATCACCGGCAGAATCATCGGATTCCGCTTCGTCGTCTTGAACAGATACCCGGACAGATCGTTCTTGATGGCCGCCTTCAGCACACTCCAGTCGCTCTTGCCGTTTTGCTGGCAGCGATCAATGGCGTGCGCCGCGATCACGCGCAGCTCTTCCATCAGATTTTCCGATTCCTTCACATATACAAAGCCGCGCGTGATGATATCCGGCCCCGTGATGACGCTGCCGTCCTCCGAGGACACATTCACCACCACAACCAGCATGCCGTCCTGCGCCAGATGCTTCCGGTCGCGGAGCACCACGCTCCCGACATCACCGACGCCAGTGCCGTCGACCAAAATCCGCCCGGCCGGAACCGTCGCGCCCCACTTACAGCTTCCGCGCGTCAGCTCCAGCGTCTTGCCGATGTCGCTGATAAAGATATTCTTCGGATCCATGCCCATGCTCTGCGCGAGACGGGAGTGCACCTGCAGGTGCCGCTGCTCACCGTGGACGGGGATGAAGAACCGCGGCTTCAGGAGCCCGTGGATAATCTTCAGCTCCTCCTGGCAGGCATGCCCGGAAACATGCAGCCCCTCGAGCTTGTCATAAACAACGTCCGCGCCCTTGCGATAGAGCTCGTTGATGATCTTGCCGATGGCCTTTTCATTGCCAGGAATGGCCGAGGCCGAGATGATCACGCGGTCGCCCGCCTGAATCTCCACCTGCCGGTGCTCAGAGAATGCCATCCGGTACAATGCGGACATATTTTCGCCCTGTGAACCGGTCGACACAATGCAGATCTTGTGTTTCGGCATCTGCTTGATCGCGTTGATATCGACAAGCGTGTTGTTCGGAATCTTCAGATAGCCGAGCTCGGTCGAAACCTTCAGAATATTCTCCATACTCCGGCCCGTCACGGCCACTTTGCGGCCAAACTTGTGCGCCACGGTCAAAAGGCTCTGCAGCCGGAAGGCATTGGAGGCAAACGTCGTGACGATGATCCGCTCCCGGCAGCCGGAAAACTGCCGCTCAAAGCTCTCGGCAACCTTCCGCTCCGACGGCGTATAGCCCGGCCGCTCGACATTCGTCGAATCGCAAAGCAGCGCCAGCACGCCGTCGCGCCCCAGCTCGCCGAAGCGCGTGAGGTTGATCATGCCGTCTTCGGCCATGGAGTCGATCTTGAAGTCGCCCGTCATCACCACCACGCCCACCGGCGTTTTGATTGCGAAGGCGACCGCGTCGGCAATCGAATGGTTCACATGGATAAACTCCACCTGGAAGCACCCGGCCTTGACCGTCTCGCCCGCCTCATGCGTGTGCAGCTGCACCACGCGCTCAAGATGATGCTCCTCCAGCTTCAGCTTCACCAGCCCCGCCGTCAGCCGCGTGGCGTGGATGGGGCATTTAAACTGCTGCATCGCATACGGAATCCCGCCGATGTGATCTTCATGCCCATGCGTCAAAAACATCCCGCGGATGCGGTTTTGGTTCTTGACCAGATACGTCATGTCCGCAATCACGAGGTCGACGCCGTACATATCGTCCTCCGGAAAACCCAATCCGCAGTCGACAATGATCATGTCCTTGCCGTATTCCAGCACCGTCATGTTCTTGCCGATCTCATTGAGACCGCCGAGGGCGATGATTTTCAATTTTTCTGCCAAAATTCATTCACTCTTTTCTAAAATATCATATTTGGATCACGCCGCCGCGTCTGGCAAAACGCAGCTGCGCCTGTACATGCAAAAGCATTTTCTTCTCCGGCTCCCTGCGCCTGCCATGCCCCTTCCGGGCCGTCCGCGCGGGGAGATATCCGGGCGACACGCCCCGCCCGGCGCCCGGAGAATCGTTCCTCCCGCGCGCCCGCGCCAAAGCCGCCGCCCGTTTTTTGAAAAAGGGCACAAAAACCAGCGCACACAGCCGCCTCCGCGCCGGCCCCGTCTCGCCGCCGCATCCCATGCCGCCGTCTGCTGGCAATGCCTTATGCCTTTGATCTATCATCAGCGCCCGAAGGCGCCGCATCCCATAAAAACAATTGCCGGATGGCAATACTATAGGGAGTATAGCACAGCTTCCTGAAAAAGTATACAAAAATTTTGAACTTTTTTTGTCGAACCTGCGAATTCGGATTTTTTCTCCGCCGCCCCGGATTTTAAAAAGTCCGGCTTGTAATGAACGGCGAAATTTGTTATACTGATATTTGATTATTATGGCCTTATTCCGCCCGAACAGGAGGCTCCTGCCTTGAACAAACACATCCCCCGGGTGCTCCAGCCCGGCTCGATCTGGTATTGCGTCGTGCTCCTGGCCTTCACGGTCGCCGCGGCCCTGCTCGACCAGTATTATCTGGCCGCGGCGGAGCTTGCCGTCACGCTCGTCGTCTTCGCCGTCAGCCGGATCCGCTTCATCCGGCGCAAGCATATCCTCATGGACTACGTCCAGAGCGCAACCGACGCCATCGGCATCTCCGTCCACGCCGGAACGCCCTTCCCCATGGCAGTCATCCGCCTGCCGGACAACGAGATCATCTGGGGCAACCCCGGTTTTTACAGCATCACCGGCCTGTCGGACGCGACGCGCTATCAGACCATGGACAGCGTTATCCCCGGCTTTTCGACCACCTGGCTCCGCGAGGGCCGCAGTGAGCTGCCCGGCGATCAGACCATCCTGGGCCGGCGCTACCGCGTCTATGGCAACTATGTCCGCTCCGAGGACGATGCGACAACTGTCATGCTCGCGACCATCTTCTTCGCCGACATGACCGAGATGTTCAACATCCGCGACGAATTCATGCGCACGCGCCCGATCATCTCCGTCATCCTGGTCGACAACTACGACGAACTCACCAACAACCTCTCCGATTCCGCCATCTCCCAGATCGACGCAAAGATCAACGAGGCCATCAGCACCTGGACCAACGGCCTGCACGCCATCTGCCGCAAAATCGAGCGCAACCGCTATCTGCTTGTCTTCGAATCCAAAGACCTGCAAAAGCTGCAAGACGGAAAATTCTCGCTGCTCGAGTCCATCCGCACCGTGCAGAATTCCTCCGGCATCGCCGCAACCATCTCGCTCGGCATCGGGCGCGACGGCACATCGTTTGAAGAAAACTATTCCTTCGCCATGCTCTCCATCGAGATGGCCCTGTCCCGCGGCGGCGACCAGGCCGTCATCAAAGACCGCTATAATTTCACGTTCTACGGCGGCCGCACGAAAGAGACCGAGCGGCATACGCGCGTAAAATCCCGCGTTGTCGCCGGGTCGCTCTCCGAGCTCATCGCCCAGTCCAGCGAGGTCTTCATCATGGGCCACCGTATGGCCGACCTGGACGCGCTCGGCGCGGCGGCCGGCATCCGGTGCCTCTGCCGCAAGCGCGGAAAGCCGGCCCATATCGTCATCGACCTCAAAAACAACATGGCCGGCAGCCTCCTCGCCGAGCTCCGGCAGGACGAAACCTACGAAGACGTCTTCCTCTCCGGGCAGGACGCGCTCGTCGAGGCCGATCCGCGCAGCCTGCTCATCGTCGTCGACACCAACCGCCCCGATCAGGTCGAGTCCAAGGAGCTGCTCGAGTCCATCCCCCGTGTCGCCGTCATCGACCATCATCGCCGCGCGGCGGATTATATCGAGCAGGTCGTGCTGAACCTGCATGAGCCATTCGCCTCCTCGGCCTCCGAGCTTGTGGCAGAGCTCCTGCAATACGCAGTCGACCCGAAAGACATCACCCCGCTCGAGGCCCAGGCGCTGCTCGCCGGTATCGTGCTCGACACGAAAAACTTCACCGTCCGTACCGGTTCCCGCACCTTTGAGGCCGCGGCCTTCCTGCGCCGCGCCGGCGCAGACACCGTCGAGGTCAAAAAGCTCTTCCAGGCCGACCTCGATGCAACCATTCTCAAATACCAGGTCATCCAGGCCGCGCGCCTCTACCGCAACGAAATTGCCATCTCCGCCGTGGAGACGCCCGTTCCCCGCGCCATCGCCTCGCAGGCCTCCGACGAGCTGCTCAACATCTCCGGCATTCTCAGCTCCTTCGTGCTCTATCCGGGCCCGGACGGGCAGGTGATGATCTCCGCCCGCTCGATCGGCAGCTGCAACGTCCAGATGGTGCTCGAGCCGCTTGGCGGCGGCGGCAACGCGGCCACCGCCGGTGCCCAGATCCCCGGCAAGCCCGTCCGCGACGTGCTGCGCGACCTTGTCGCCTCCATTGACCAGTATTATGAGGGCTAAGCCCCCATTTTCCCGATTTTTTCACTGTTGAAAGGAGTTCATCATTATGAAAGTTATCTTAACGCAGGACGTCAAAGGCAAGGGCAAACGCGGCCAGATGGTCGAGGTTTCCGACGGCTACGCCCGCAACTTCCTCCTCCCGAAAAAACTCGCGCAGGAGGCAACCGCCGACAATGTCAATACCATGCGCATGAACGACAAGGCCCTCGCCGAAAAGCAGGCCAAAGAGCGCGCCGAAGCCCTTGAGATCTCCAAAAAGATGAAGGATATCACCGTCGTTGTCACCGCCAAGGGCGGCGGCGCGGGCCGTCTGTTCGGCTCCATCACCAATAACGAAATTGCCGAATCCCTCGCCCAGCAGACGGGCATCCAGCTCGACAAGCGCAAGCTCGTCCTCGATGACCCCATCAAGCAGACCGGCCTCTACACGGTCAAGTGCAAGCTCGGCTACGAAATCACCGCCGACCTGAAAGTCGAGGTCAAAGAGGCCTGATCCCTTCCGCCGTGGCGGCAGCTTTCTGCCCGCCATGATGCTTTTTATCACCCGCTGATCTAGGAGAACAAACATGGATGAATTGTTGACAAAACAGGTCCCGCAGTCGCTCGAGGCGGAGCAGTCCGTCCTCGGCTCGATGCTCATTGACGAGCGCTGCGTCCCGGACGTCATCGGCCTTCTGCAGCCCGACGACTTCTATCTCCAGCAAAACCGGGAGATCTATGAGACGATCTATACCATGTTCAACTTCTCGCAGCATATCGACCCCGTCACCGTGCTCGACAAGCTGAAAGAGCGCGGCGTCTACGACGAACAGCATTCCTACGACTACATCGCCCAGCTCCTGCAGATCACGCCCACCGCCGCAAACGTCAAGCAATACTGCGCCATCGTCCGCGATAAGGCGCTGCTTCGCAACCTCGGCACAGCCGCCGGTGAGATCACCGGCCTTGTGCAGGAGGGCGTCGGTACGGCACAGGAGATCCTGGAGGCATCCGAGAAGAAAATTTACTCCCTCCGCAAGGAAAACTCGGGCGACAGCCTCCAGCACATCGGAAAGGTGCTTCTCAACGTCTACGACCGCCTGGAGGAGCTGGCCGAATCGGGCAGCGACATCGCCGGCCTCTCCACCGGCCTGCACGACCTCGACCGTAAAATCAACGGCCTCAATAAATCCGACCTGCTTCTCATCGCGGCCCGCCCCGGCATGGGCAAGACGTCGCTCGCGCTGAACATCGCGCTGAACGTCGCAAAATCCACGGAAAAAACCGTCGCCTTCTTCTCGCTCGAAATGTCGCGTGAGCAGCTCGCCACGCGCCTGCTTTCCAACGAGAGCTTTGTCGACAACCAAAAGCTCACCACCGGCAAGCTCGACGAGGAGGACTGGGGCAAGCTTTCCCTCGCCTCCTCCGCCCTGAGCCAGACCGACATCCGCGTTGACGACAACCCGGCCATCACCGTCGCCGAGATGAACGCGAAATGCCGCCGCCTCGACAATCTTGGCCTCGTCGTCATCGACTATCTCCAGCTCATGACCGCCGCGGCCCCCGGAAAAACGAGTGAAAACCGCGTCACCGTTGTCAGTGACATCTCCCGCGCGCTGAAAATCATGGCCAAAGAGCTGAACGTCCCGGTCATCTGCCTGAGCCAGCTCTCCCGTGCCAACGAATCGCGCACCGACAAGCGCCCCATGCTCTCCGACCTGCGCGAATCCGGCGCCATCGAACAGGACGCAGACTCGGTCATGTTCATCTACCGCGATGACTATTACAATGAAAACTCAGAGGAGAAAAACATCGCCGAGTGCATCGTCGCC
Organism: uncultured Eubacteriales bacterium; assembly: GCA_900555665.1. Taxonomy (GTDB): domain Bacteria; phylum Bacillota; class Clostridia; order Oscillospirales; family Oscillospiraceae; genus CAG-170. The sequence goes on from USLX01000031.1 coordinate 12,593, forward strand.
AAAAACCGCCACGGAGAAACCGGCACCGTCAAGCTCCAGTGGCTCCCGCAGTACACCACCTTCTCGAATCTGGAGTGGAAACATGAGGGATAAGGTGCTCCGCTGGTGCCGCGAAAACGATCTGTTTTCCCCGGGCCAGACGGTTATCTGTGCCGTGTCGGGCGGTGCGGATTCCGTCATGATGCTGCATCTTTTGTGCGCGCTGCGCCGCGAACTCGGCCTGACCGTCTCCGCCGCACACTTCAACCATCAGCTCCGCGGCGCGGAATCCGACCGCGATGAGGCCTTTGTCCGCACCCTTTGCGCCGATTGGGCTGTCCCGCTGAGCGTCGCCTCCGGCGACGTCTCCGCCCGCGCGTGGGAGACCGGCGAATCTCTGGAAGAGGCCGCGCGAAATCTGCGCTATGCCTTCTTCGCCTCCCTTCATCAGACCGTTGCCACCGCACATACGGCCGATGACAACCTCGAAACGTTTCTCCTCAACCTTCTGCGCGGTACAGGCCTCACCGGCCTCAGCGGCATTCCGCCGAAGCGTGCCTTCCTCGTCCGCCCCATCCTCTGCCTCACGCGGCAGGAGGTGCTGGCCTATCTGGACGAACACCGCCTTCCGCATGTGGAAGACTCCACAAACGCTGCGGATGACTGCGTCCGAAACCGCCTGCGTCACAATGTCCTCCCGCTTCTGAAAGCAGAAAACCCGTCTCTTGCCGAAGCCGCGCTCCGTACCGCGCAGCTTCTGCGGCAGGATGACGCATTTCTCGATACTCTGGCCGAATCGGCCCTCCAAGCTGCCAGCACCGGAACAAGGACGTGGATGTGCAGTGTCCTTGCCGCGAGGCCGGATGCCATCCGTACCCGTGCGGTTCGGAAAATCCTGCAATCCATCCACATTCCCAAGCTCTCGCACACGCAGATTGCATCGGTCGACCGCCTCCTGTTCACCGGCGATCCCTCCGCCCGCGTCTCCCTCCCCGATGGATGGGAGGCCCGGCGGGAATATGACCTGCTCTGCCTGACGCGCGAGCCCGACGCCCCCACCTTCGCGCCTGTTCCCCTCGTCCCCGGCAAGACGGTCCGCATCCCGGAGCTGGGGCTTCGGATCCGCTGCGAATTCACAAAAAACTTTGTAAAAAATCAGCCCGGCGCGTTCACATTTGCCTGCCGGTATGATATGATAGAACCACTTCAGGGCCTTACTGTCCGTCCCCGCCATACCGGCGACGCACTGCGCCTGCCCGGCGGCCGGAAGTCGCTCAAAAAGCTCCTGATCGACCGGAAAATTCCGCGCTCCCAGCGCGCACGCATCCCCGTCATTGCCGACGCTTCCGGCCCGCTGGCCGTCTATGGACTCGGCCAGAACCTCGACCGCGCCGCGCGCGAAGGAGAACCGGCCATCCTGATTCAGATTGAGAAAGAATGAAAAGAAAGAGGAGTACGCCGTATGATCAACAAAACCGATATGCTTGCAGACATTGAACGAGTTCTTGTCCCCGAAGCCGACATCCACGCCCGCATCAAAGAGGTCGGCGCGCAGATCGCCGCCGATTACCAAGGCAAATGCCCGATCCTTGTCGGCGTGCTCAAGGGCGTTGTGCCCTTCTTCGCCGAGATGGCTGCCGCCATCGATATCCCTGTGCAGGAGGATTTCATGTGTGTCACATCGTTTGAGGGCGGTACGGAATCCACCGGCAAGCTCACCTTCCGCAAAGACATCGACCACGACATCGAAGGCCGCGACGTCCTGATTCTTGAGGACATCATCGACTCCGGCAGCACATTGAAGATGATCGTCGAGCTCTTCCAGGCCCGCAAGCCCGCCTCCGTCAAGATCTGCACCCTGCTTGACAAGCCTTCGGGCCGCAAGGTCGATCTGGAGCCGGACTACACCTGCTTCACGATTCCGGCGGCGTTTGTCGTCGGCTTTGGCCTCGACTATGAGGATTATTACCGCAACCTGCCCTTCGTCGGCGTGCTCAAACCCGCCGTCTATCAGGACAAATAACCACGGGGAGCACGCTTCCCGCAAAGGAGAATTTCATTGACGCAGCAGCCAAAAACCTTTCGCCTTCTGCTTTTGCTGTTCGTCCTGGTGCTGATCTTCGCCTCCGTGTCCTCCTCGTTTTTCGGGGCGGACCGCGCCGCGAGTCTGGCCTATTCCGATGTGCTCGACCTGTTTGAGCAGGAACAGGTCGAGTCGTTCGTCCTGACCGGCAACTCGCTCTCGCTCCACCTGCGCGAGGAGAAAAACGGCTCCAAGGACGTCTCGGTGAAGCTCGGCGATGTGGAAACCTTCCACGCAGACCTCGACGAGACCATCGCACAGCAAAAAGCCTCCGGCATCCTCAAAAGCTATAATTACCTTCCGGACACCACACCCTGGTATCGCACTGTCCTGCCCTACATCATCGGCCTCGGCCTGATCCTGCTTCTCTGGTTCATGCTCGCCGCACGGGCCAACGGAGGCGGCCCCGGCGGGATGGCACAGTTTACCCGTGCCAACGCCCGCTTCGGCATCCCCACCAACCAGACCGTCACCTTCCAGGACGTCGCCGGTGCCGACGAAGAAAAGGAAGAGTTGGCCGAGATTGTCGAATTCCTGCGCGATCCCAAGCGCTTCACTGCCTTGGGCGCAAAAATTCCGAAGGGCGTCCTGCTTGTCGGCCCTCCGGGCACCGGCAAAACACTTCTGGCCCGCGCCGTCGCGGGCGAAGCCGGCGTGTCGTTCCTGTCGATCTCCGGCTCCGACTTTGTCGAGCTGTACGTCGGCGTCGGTGCAAGCCGCGTGCGCGACCTGTTCGACCAGGCCAAAAAAGTGGCGCCCGCCATCGTCTTCATCGACGAGATCGACGCCGTGGGCCGCCGCAGAGGTGCAGGCCTTGGCGGCGGACATGACGAGCGTGAGCAGACACTCAATCAGCTTCTCGTCGAGATGGACGGCTTCTCGGCCAACGAGGGCGTCATCGTCATCGCCGCAACCAACCGGCAGGACATTCTCGATCCCGCCCTGCTCCGTCCCGGCCGCTTTGACCGGCAGATCTACGTCGGCCGTCCGGACTGGCGCGGCCGCGAGGCCATTTTGAAGGTGCACTCGCGCAACAAGCCCCTGGCCGACAACGTCAATCTCGCATCCCTCGCCAAGGCGACCGCCGGCTTCACCGGGGCCGACCTTGCAAATTTGCTCAACGAAGGCGCGCTCCTCTCAGCGCGCAAGGGCCGCCATGTCATCACCATGAAAGACCTGGAAGATGCGCTCATCAAGGTCATTGCCGGCCCGGAAAAGCATAGCCGCCTCGTCTCCGAGCACGAAAAGCGTCTTACCGCCATCCACGAAGCGGGCCACGCCATCACAATGTACGTCCTGCCCACGCAGGATCCGGTCCACCTCATCACGATCATCCCGCGTGGCACAGCCGGCGGCATGACCATCAGCCTCCCGCAGGATGACCAGCAGTACAATACCCGCAACGAGATGTTCGAGACAGTCGTCAGCTTCCTCGGCGGCCGCGTGGCCGAACAGCTGCGCATGGGCGATATCTCCACCGGCGCCTCCAACGACCTGCAGCGCGCCAGTGAGATCGTCCGCGACATGGTCGCCAAATATGGCATGAGCGACGCACTCGGCCCCGTCTCCTATGCGTCCGGCGGCGAAGTCTTTATCGGCCGCGACTACGAAAAGACCAAGTCCTACTCCGAAAAGGTCGCCGGCTCCATCGACGCCGAGGTCGAGTCCGTGATGCGCAAGGCCTATGCCGAATGTGAGAAGATCCTCACCGAGCATGGCGACAAACTCGATCAGGTGGCCGCATATCTCTTTGAGCACGAAAACATGACGCGCACCCAGTTCGAGGCCGTCATGGAAGGCCGCCCCATCCCGGACGGCGACGTTGCAAAAATCAGCGATTTTTCCGAAACACCGGAAGATTCCGAATCATCCCATTAAAAAATGCCCGCCATATGGCGGGCATTTTTCGGAGCTGCCATGTACTATCACGCCCTCAGTCCGGATCTCAAAGCCCGCTTCGGCGGAAAAACCTACAAGCTTTCGCTCTCCTCCGGCGCATCCTGCCCAAATCGGGACGGCGCGCTGGGCTTCGGCGGCTGCACCTTCTGCACCGGCAGCGGTGAATTTGCCGCCAGCAGCCTTGCCCCCATTCCGGAGCAGCTGGAGCAGGCCCGGCTCATCCTTGGCCCCAAAGCGCGAAATGCCTGTTTTATCGCCTATTTTCAGGAAAATACCAACACTTACGGCCCAGTCTCCCGTCTCGAGCCGCTCTTTCGCGCCGCCATCGCGCCGGAGGACGTTGTCGCCCTCTCCATCGCAACGCGGCCCGACTGCCTCGGCCCGGACATTCTCGCCATGCTCTCCCGCCTGCGCACCGTCAAGCCCGTCTGGGTGGAGCTGGGCCTGCAAACCATCCACGCCTCCACCGCCGCCCGCATCCGGCGCGGCTATCCGCTCGCCGTCTTCGAAGAGGCTGTGCAAAACCTGCACGCCATCGGCGTCGAGGTCATCGTCCACCTCATCCTCGGCCTGCCCGGCGAATCGCCGGAGGATATGACCGCCTCCGCCCGCTATGTCGGGCAGCTCGGCATCCAGGGCGTCAAGCTCCACCTCCTCCACATCCTCCGCGGCACTCCATTGGCTGCGGAATACGCCGAGGGCCGCGTTCAAACCCTCGCGCTGGATGACTATATCTCCCTCTTGGAGGCCTGCCTCGCCGTTCTTCCGCCTGAAATCGTCATCCATCGCCTCACCGGCGACGGTGCCAAGCGCGATCTCATCGCCCCACTCTGGAGCACAGACAAAAAGCGCGTTCTAAATGCCATCCACCGCCGCTTTGTGCAGGATAACGTCCAACAGGGCTCCGCTCTCCAGCCCTCGCGCCCCTGAATCTCCGACACCCCTCACCGGACATTTCGGCGCATTCTTCGCAAGCCGAGGGCGATCCCCCCGACAAACGCCAAGCGCAGCAAACCGCCCTCTGCGTCAGAAGAAGTCTGCTCCATTCCGTTTCCGCCGGGGCGGCGAAAGCTCCATATCCGCAGCCTCCTTCTTCCGCTCCGAAAGGCAACCACTGCGTTGGGTTGCCTTTCGGTTTTACGAAGGAAAAGAGAAGCCTGCTCCATTCCGCTTCCGCCGGGGCGGCGAAAGCTCCATATCCGCAGCCTCCTTCTTCCCCTCCAAACCGGAACCATTTCTTTGAGTTCCGGTTTGGGCTATAAATGGGGCTGTCTGCGCTCCGCGCGGACTGGGGGAGCCTCCCCCAACCTGTGCCCAATATTATAAAACGCCCGGCAGTCCCCTTTGTGACTGCCGGGCGTTTTCCCTGCAATTCATTCTTCTGTACTGATCGCCGAAGCCCGCTTATAAACCCAGGCATTCGGCGTAGGCCGTCCGCCGGTGTAGCGCAGCGGCGAGCTGGACGATTGCATGACGTATTTCCCATCAAACCACATCATCGCGCTCGAACCGCCGTCGAGGTTCATCGCCTGCATGCACCCGTGCTGGAGCAGGATGTCCGAGCAGGTGTTGACGCTCGTGCCGACAATCCCGTCGAGCGGATAGCGTCCCTCGATGACCAGCATTAAAAACTCATACTTGTCCGACTGCCCGATGCAGGCGCGCGGCTGCGTGTCTGTCCAATAATCGGTGGTGTATTTCACGCCGTCGATGATCATGGCCGGCTGGAATTCCGTCGCATCCGTGCATTCCTCGCCAACCGGACTGTTCGCATCCTTGATATAGAACAGATTGTCGTCGTGCAGCTCGATCCGCTTATAGGCCCACGCGCCAAAATGCGTGCCATGCTCCTCACCGTTGGACATCGCATAGCCCGCCAGCTGCCCGCCGTTTCCATTTCCGCCGGGATCCAGGAATCCGCTCGCATTCATCGCCAATACGCCGTCGTGCTCCTCCGCCGTCGTTCCGATGAGCTGCCCGGCCGAGCCGAGCGTCGAACACATCTCAATCGACAGCGCTGCCGGATCCTTTCCGACCGCAAGCACACCGCGATATCCGCTGCCCTTAATACGCAGCAGCAGCACGCCGTTCTCCGCGTCAATCGCCAACACCTGCTCGCCATAAATCGACTCGATGCTGGTGCCGGACTGGTCGAGCCCCGCCTCATTGATGTAAATGCTGCCCCACCCGTTTTCCAGTGTTTCCGGGTGCTCGGCAAGATACGCATCCATGCTGTCCGGGTCGACTTCCCAGAAGACCTTGAAAAAGGCCTCCCGTGCCAGACGCGCCTCTTCCTCCGGATCCGGCTTTTCCTCTTCTACAATCTCTGCCTCAATCTCATTGACCGTCGGCTCCTTGACCCCGGTCTGCCCGTTGGGGTCGTTCTTGCCCCACTGGCTCTCCTTGCCATTGGATGCCGCGATCTCCAGACCATACTCATAGCGTACCTTTTCAATGATATCCGACGGGATGAAATAGGTCGCCAGCCATTGGTGACGCATGGTGTTCATCGCCGTGTTGATATAAATTGTGCGGTACTTCTTGATAAACGGAATATTGGAATAGATGCAGAGGAAATAGAGCCCCTCCAGGCAGAGCACCACTGTCAGCACGATGGCCAGCACCTTGAGCGGCTTTTTCTGTTTTTGTGTTTTTTCCGTGCGCTGCTTCTTTCCGCGCTTTGCGACCCGAGCGCCGCCGCGCGAAGAACCGAATAATTTTAAACCAGCCATATCTGCTCCCATTTTTGACAAAAATTCGACAAACCAAATACATGGAGCATTCTAACACACCGCGCGCGAAAAAGCAAACAATTCACAGAATATTCAGATTTTTTAAGCCCTCCCGTGCCCTGCCGCAGGCCCTCCCCCCTTCCCCCATCAGATCCGCCTCCCCGTCCTTTCCGCAAAATCCCCCCAAAAGCCGCCTGCAATCCCCTGCTTTTCGCCCCAAACACCGCCGCTCCCGCGCCGGAGCGCAAAAAAGCATCCCCCTCCGAAGAGGGGGATGCTCAGCGTGCCGAAAAGGTCTTTTCGTCCCGCTGCGTCCAGTTTTTTGAACTTTAAAAAGTTCAAAAAACTGCTTGATGGAA